>DATAJS010000005.1:0-300000 GCA_036262035.1 Burkholderiales bacterium
GTGGGTAGGCGACAACTGGGGCGGCGATGCGGCCGGCGACCAGCTGATCTCGATCGAAAACCTCGTCGGGTCGGACACCGCCGACTGGTTCGAGGGCTTACGCACCGCCTCCAGCGTCCTCGACGGGCGCGGCGGCGACGACGCCCTGTTCGGCGGCAACGCGAACGATACGCTGCTCGGCGGATCGGGCAACGACTGGCTGGTCGGCGGCGGCGGGGCGGACACGCTCACGGGCGGCCCCGGGCGCGATTTCTTCGTCTATACGGCGCTGTCCGACGGCGTGGACACGATCACCGATTTCACGCGCGGTGCCGGCAACGACGCACTCGACATTTCGGACGTGCTCATCGGCTATCACAGCGGCACGTCGAACATCTCGGATTTCGTCAGGCTCACGCAAAGCGGCGGCAATACGACCGTCGCCGTCAACGCGGACGGTGTCGGTGCCGATTTCGTCAATCTGGCGGTGCTCCAGAACACCACCGGGCTGCTGTTGAACGATATGCTCGCGCAAGGGAACCTGATCGTGAGTTGAGGGTGCCGCCGCGGGCCTCGGGGCCGCGCTAAAAAAGGCAGGAGTAGCCGGAACCGGGCGACGGCGGCAAGGGTCTCAAGCGGACCTCGAATTCCGCCGTAAAAGGCGCATACCATGCCCGCCACCACTCTCGTCGAGCTCACTGGAGACCAGGACACCGACGGCGTCATCTCGGGCATCCGCTGGGCCGTTCCGACGCTGACTTTCAGCTTCCCGACGTCTGCCGCCTTCTACAGCCGCAGCTACGGGGCAGGCGAGCCGTTCGACCATTTCGGCGCTCTCAACGAGACTCAGAAGTCCGCCGCGCGTGCGGCGCTCGGGCTGTACTCGGCGGTCGCCCAGATCATCTTCGCCGAGGTCACCGAAAGCTCGGCCACGCACGGGGACCTTCGCTTCGCGCGCTCCGACGCGCCCGATACCGCCTGGGCGTATTACCCTGCGGCTTCCTCCGCCGGCGGGGACTCCTGGTACAACAGCTCCACCGGCTGGTACGACAATCCGGGCAAGGGCAACTATGCCTATCTCACCTTCGTGCACGAGCTCGGCCACGCGCTGGGTCTGAAGCACGCCCACGAGGACAACGCCGTGAGCGCGTCACACGACTCGATGGAATACACGGTGATGTCGTACCGCTCCTACGCCGGACAGAGCGTGGACGGCGGCTATACGAACGGCGCGTGGAGCTTTGCGCAGACGCCGATGATGCTCGACATCGCGGCACTCCAGCACATGTACGGCGCTAACTACGCCACGAACAGCGCCAACACCACGTATCGCTGGAACTCCATCACGGGAGAGCTCTCGATCGACGGCGTGAGCCAAGGCGCAGCAGGTGCGAATCGCGTCTTCATGACCGTATGGGATGGCGGCGGAACGGACACTTACGACTTCTCAAACTATAACGCTGGTATACAGGCGGACCTGCGGCCCGGCATGTGGTCCACCACATCGGACGCGCAGCGCGCGTACCTCGGCGATGGACACTACGCGCAAGGCAACATTGCCAACGCGCTTCTGCACGAAGGTGACCTGCGTTCAATCATCGAGAACGTGACGGGCGGTTCCGGCGCAGATCGGTTGATGGGTAACGACGTATCGAACGTGATCTCGGGCAGCGACGGCGCCGACGCTCTCTTCGGCCTCAACGGCGACGATCTCCTGCTCGGCGGTGCAGGCGCCGACACCCTCGACGGCGGGATCGGCACCGACACGGCGTCGTACGCCGGCTCTCCGGACCGCGTCTTCGTCCGGTTATGGGTGGGAGATTCGTGGGGCGGCCACGCCGCCGGCGACACGTTCGTGTCGATCGAAAACCTCGTCGGTTCGACGAACGCCGACTGGTTTGAAGGCTTGGGCTCGGCGCCGAGTCGGCTGGACGGCGGATCCGGCGACGACGCGCTCTTCGGTTTCGACGGCAACGATACACTCCTCGGCGGCGACGGCAGCGACTGGCTGCGCGGGCGCGCAGGCGCCGACCTCATCGACGGGGGCAACGGCATCGATACCGCTTCCTATGAAGGCTCGACGGCTCGCGTGTTCGTGAGGTTGTGGGTCGGAGACGAATGGGGGGGCGACGCCGCAGGCGATCAGTTGATGTCAGTCGAGAACCTCGTCGGATCGGAGCAGCCGGACTGGTTCGAAGGCCTGAGCTCGGTCGCGAGCACCCTCGACGGACGCGGCAGCGACGACGCGCTCTTCGGCTTCGACGCCGACGACACCCTGCTCGGCGGCGATGGCAACGACTGGTTGCGTGGCGGCGACGGCGGCGACGTGCTCAACGGCGGCAACGGGGTCGACACCGCGTCTTATGAAGGATCCGCCCAGCGCGTGTTCGTCAGGTTGTGGGTCGGCGACAGCTGGGGCGGCGACGCCGCCGGCGACAGCTATGCCTCGATCGAGAACCTCGTGGGATCGAGCAACTCCGACTGGTTCCAGGGACTTGCGGCCGCTCCGAGCGTGCTCGACGGACGCGCCGGCAACGATACGCTGTACGGCTTCGCCGCGAGCGATACGTTGCTCGGCGGCACCGGCGACGACTGGCTGGTCGGCGGCGGCGGAGCCGACACGCTCACCGGCGGTCCCGGGCGCGATACCTTCGTGTACGCAGGCCTCGGCGACGGCGGCGACATCATCGCGGACTTCACGCCCGGCGCGGGCAACGACGTGCTCGATCTGCGTGGCGTGCTCGTCGGCTACGATCCGGGGCGCTCTGTCGCGTCGGCGTTCGTTCGCTTCTCGAATGCGGATGCGGATGCCAGCATAGCGGTCGATGCGGACGGCGTCGGGGCCGATTTCGTGACTCTCGCCCTGCTCCGGAACGCCGCCGGCCTGACCCTCGACGACGCGCTGGCCCAGGGCAACGTCCTGCTGGTCTAGCGGGCGCGCGCCAGGGCGCGGCCTCATCCGCTATACTGGTTCGATGACACTACGCATCCGGCTTCTTTCGCCCGTCGCCGTCGTCGCGCTGTTCAGCATTCCGCAAATCGCCTTCGCCTATCTCGATCCCGGCACCGGCAGCATGCTCCTGCAGGGGCTGCTCGCGCTCGTCGGCGGCACCGTGGCGACGATCGCGATGTACTGGCGCTCCTTCAAGACCCTCCTTAGACGTCTGCTCCGCGGCACCGACCGCGACCGGGATCCGCCCGCGTCCGCGTGAGTCGGGCCGTGGCCGTCGCCGACCCGGCTTCCTTCAGGGATCCTAAAGCCACGGTCTATATCGTCCGGGACCGGGTATTCCGCACTCTCGACGAAACGGCCTGGCGGCATTATCAGCAACTGCGCGCCTGTGGAGCGCTCGACGAGCTCGAGCGGGCTGGCCGTATCGTGGCGAGCCGCGCGGCCGAGCCCGGCGAGCTCGTGTCGCCGCAACGAGCGGACGCGCGTCACGTGCTCGAGCACGAGCGTATTCCCTGCGTCTCCTATCCGTACGAGTGGCCGTTTTCGCTGCTCAAGCGGGCCGCGCTGCACCAGCTCGACTTGCACCTCGACCTGCTTGCGCGCGGCTATACGCTGAGCGACGCATCCGCCTATAACGTGCAGTTCCGCGGCACGCGCGCGGTGTTCATCGACGTTCCGTCGATCAGGCCGTACGTCGAAGGCGAGTATTGGGACGGTTACCGGCAGTTCTGTGAGCAGTACCTGAACCCGCTCCTTCTCACCGTCGAGACCGGCATTCCGTTTCACGCGTGGTATCGCGGAAGCATGGAAGGTATCCCGGTCGATCACATCGCGCGGCTGCTGCCGGCGCGCTCGCGCGCATCGTGGCGGGTGCTGCTGCACGTGGTACTGCATGCTCGCATGCACGCGCGCACCTCCACCGAGCGCGATGCCCGCGCCGCGGCGGCTCAGCGCCGGCCGATGGCGAAGTCGACATTGCTGTGGCTTCTGCGTTCCCTGCGCAGCTGGATCGCAAGTCTCGAACCGCGGCGCGGACGCACGGCGTGGAGCAGCTACCATCTGTGCGCGTCTTACGACGCGCACGAGTCCGCGACCAAGCAGGGTTTCGTCGAGAGCTACATACGCCGCCGCGCGCCTGCTCAGGTACTCGACCTGGGATGCAACGAAGGCGCGTTCGCCCAACTCGCGCTGAGCGCCGGTGCAACTCGCGTGATCGGCTGCGATTTCGACACAGGGGCGCTGGAAGCCGCCGTCGAGCGCGCGGACCGGCATCACCTCGACTTCCTGCCCCTGTTTCTCGACGCCGCGAATCCGACGCCCGAACAGGGCTGGGCGCAGGCTGAGCGCAGGGGCTTTGCCGCAAGGACGCGTAGCGACGCGCTCGTCACCCTCGCCTTCCTGCATCACATCGTCATCGCCCGCAACGTGCCGTTGACGGCTGCGCTCGAATGGCTGACATCGCTCGCGCCTTCCGGCGTGATCGAATTCGTGCCGAAGACCGACCCGAGAGTGCGCACGATGCTCGAAGGCCGCGAGGATATCTTCCAGCAGTACGATCCCGCTTCCTTTCGCCGCGAGCTGTGCCGCCACGCAGCGATCATCGGCGAGCAGGCCGTCTCGCCCGGCGGGCGGGTGCTCGTGGAATATTGCCGATGAGCGGGTTAGTTGCGGCGCGCAGCCGCGCGCCCCTCGCCGGCTACACGATGATTTGCCTGTGGCCGGCCGCGATGTTCGTCGCGCGCGAGCACGCACAGGGCGAGCGCGTCGGGCCGCTCGCGCTCGCGGTCGCATGCGCGCTGTCCGGACTGTTGTGGCTCGGGGGCATGCTCGCGGCCCAGGCAGTCGCGGCGTCTGCGCGCGGGTGGCCGCACGCCCGCACGCTCACGGTCCTGACCCTCGCGGTCTTCGAGCTTTTCGCGCACGAAACGCTGCGTTACATCCTCGCTGGCGTCGGCATCGGCGCGGCCGCATCGGCGGTGCTGTACTTGGCGCTCGTCTCGACGACTCTCGCGGCGATCTCGTACTTCTCGGTACACGAGGCGATACGCAGCGGCGTGGGCGTCACCGCGACGTTACTCACCCTGCTCGCGACGATGCACGCGCTGGGCTCGCAGGCGCTCGCTCCGCCTCCATCGGCTGTCGCGGGCGAGCCGCGATTTCAGCCGGTACGAGCGTCCACGCCGCGCAATGTCTATCTGGTCGTGCTGGACGGTTATGCCGGGCCCGCGGCCCTGCTCGAGCATCTCGGATACGATGTGCAGCCTTTCATCGCACAGATGCAGGCGCTCGGCTACGTACACGTGGAGCACGCCCGCGCGAACTACACGACCACGTACACCTCGATCATGGCGATGCTCGCGATGGACTACGTGGTCGACGATACTGCGCCGCCGTATACGTCCACGGAGCCGTTTTTCCCGGCCGCGTGGCGCCGCGACGGACTGCCTGCCGCCCCGCGCAGCCTCGCGGCCGGCGGCTACGACGTCCTGCACGTCGGCAACCTGTGGGTGCCGTGCAAGCAGTCGGTCGAGGTCGAATGCCTGGGCGCCAGCGAGCTCGGTTGGGCCGCTCACACCGTCTACGGCTTCTTTTCGCCGACCAAGATACCGCAGCGCTTCGCGCGCGCTTTCTTCGACCCCGGCGGCATACCCACCGTGCTGCGCGCGGTACCCGAGCTCACGTCACGCAAGCGGCCGTTCCTCGCGTTCGTACACCATCTCTCGCCGCATGCGCCTTACGTTCATGCCGACTGCTCGACGGACTATACGCTCGGCGACGAGCGTGAAAAGTACAAACAGTCGATCACGTGCGTGAACGCGCTCGTTCTGGAGCTCGCGAAGGCGCTCGCGGCGCGCGACCCTGAAGCGATCGTGCTCTTCCAGGCGGACCACGGCAGCGACTTCAACGTGCCGTGGAAGCAGCCGTTCGCGGAGTGGGGTGACGTCGCCATCGACGAGCGCACGAGCATACTCAGCCTGGTGCGCGTTCCCGATGCATGCCGGCGCTGGATACCGGACGATCTGTCACCGCTGAACGCGATGCGGCTGGCCCTCGGATGTCTCGAGGACCGACAGCCTGTCTACCTGCCGGAACGCAGCTATCTCACCACTTACCCCACGTTTCCGGACTTCGGTCGCGTGCGCGACGTGAGCGCCCGTTTGCTGCAGCACGCGGCGCGCAAGCGACACGCGCGATGAAACCGGCAAGCATGGCGCTGGGCATGGCGCTCGAATGCGTCCAGGCCGCACTGCCCTATCGCAGCTTCGACGTGCTTGACATGCTCGCCAACGCTTCCGGGGTGCTCATCGGCTGGGCAGTCGCACCTCCACGCACGGCCAACGCCGTGCGGTGGCTGCAACGCACAGGTTCGCGGCGATATCGTGACGAAGCGGGAGGCCAACGATGAAGCGGCTGAGGATCGCGCTCTTGTACGCAGCTCTGGCGGGACCCACGAGCGTCCACGGCGCATCGCCCGGCATCGGCGCGGCTGCGGCCGGGGCCGTGAACGTCGCGGATTTCGGCGGCGTCTGCGACAACGTCACCGACATCGGCCCGCCGATGCAACGCGCGGTGGACGCGCTGGTGTCGGTCGCCGGCGGCCGCGGGGGGTACGTCGACCTTCCCGCGGGTCATTGCCGGATCGAGACTCAGGTCAGGGTCGGTTCGAACAACATACGGTTCCGCGGCAAGGGCATGCTCGCCACCGCGCTGGTCACGAGATCGCAGACGCTCACGCCGATCCGCGTGATCTCGGTAACCGGCTTCGGCATGAGCGATATCGGCATGACGGGCAGCGGCCCTGGCAACAAGGCGGTTGGCCTCGATCTGATCAACGTATGGGAATCGGGCCTCGACCGCGTCGCGATCAACCGCTTCGCCGTCAACGTGCGGTTCTCGCCGGGTATTAATGCGTCGTATTCGAACTGGATCAGCGACAGCTTCATCACGATGGCCAATGCCACGAACATCGACGCACAAGCGGGGACGAACAGCCTCAAGCTGCGCAACGTCGCAATCGGAGGGTCGCCCGCGCAGCGCGGCGTCAAGGTCGTCGACTCCACCGATTTCAATGCGATCGGCTACAACTGCGAGGGCGTGTCGGTCGCGTGCATCGACATCGACGCCACTCGCGACACGGTGAACAACTCGACCCATCACATCGCGAACGGACATCATGAAAACAACACATCGAGCGTCGCCGATATCGTCGTCGGCGCGACGCGAACCGTCTACGGCGTGAGGGTCGAGAACATCTTCTTCTCCGCCGGCGCCGGCGCGCAGTACCCGATCAAGCTCGTCAACGCTCACAACGTCACGCTCGAGAACAACATCGTTGCGTCCGGCTACGCGATCTCGCAGTATCCGTACATCGGCAACGTCAGCAATCTGAGCGCGCAGGCGAACCGCTGGCAGCTTCCGAGCTTCAATACCGTGCTCGGCGCCGACGTGCGCATCGGCGGCGCGGATCTGAGCGCGCCCCCGGCTTCCAACCTCGAGGTACAGGGCGGCAGCGGCATCACGGTCGCACGCGACGCGAACGGCACCGGCTCCGGAATCGGTCTGACGTTCCGACAGAAAGACGCGCGCAATACGTGGGTGCCCTACGGCTCGCTGCGCGGGAGCCTGCGTTCCGCGGTCCCAGGCGCGGTGACCGCCGAGCTGACGCTCAAAGGCAAGGTCCGCGGTGTCGATACCGATTACCTGACGCTCGACGACACCGGTTTCAGACCGCTCGCCAAGACATTCGCGAACCTCGGAGCAGCGTCGAACGGCACGTTCGTCTACTGTCCGGACTGCGCGATCGCCAATCCCTGCGCGGGCAACGGCACCGGAGCGTTCGCGAAACGGCTGAACGGGGCGTGGATCTGCAACTGAACGGGCCGGCGGATTGGCGCGCATGCCGCCGATGCGTAGACTTTAGGCTCCGCGCCGCGCGCTCAGGCGGCTTTTCCACAATCCCGACAAATCACCGATGGCCAGCCGACCGATCATTTCGAACGTCCAAACGAACCTCACCTATCGGCGCGGGGACGATCCGCTGCTGCTCGCGCCGAATCTCGTCGTCACCGATACGGACAGCGCGACCCTCGCCCATGCGATCGTGCGGCTGCGTGTCGATTACGATCAGCCGCTAGGTGACGAGCTCGCGGCCGACGTGAGCGGAACGAACATCACCGCGTCCTACGATGCCGCGAGCGCCACGCTCATCCTCAGCGGAACGGACTCGGTTGCGCACTACCAGCAGGTCATGCGGTCGGTGACTTATTCGTGGTCCGGCGATGTCGCGGAGCGCCCGACGACGAGCCGCGCGGTCGAATGGCAGGCAGACGACGGCAGCGGTTGGGCGGGCTTCGGCACCCCCGCTTCGATCGACCTTGGCGGCCCGACCGTTCGCATCGACTCCGTGCTTGCGGCGGACGTGAACGGCGACGGAAGAGACGACCTTTTCGGCGGCCCCCTGGTGTTGCTCAACCACGGCCACGGGACCTTCGGCGCGCCGCGGCAGACCTGGTTCACGCCCAGCAGCGTCGCGGACCTCGACGGCGACGGCAACCTCGACATCATCGCGGCCCTGATCGTGAACGGAGTTCGTGTCGTCCAGACCGCGCTCGGCAACGGCGACGGCACCTTCCGGACGCCCGTGTCGCACGCCGCGCCGTCGTGGACTTCCCTGGTCCAGCCGACCGCCGTGGCCGATCTGAACAACGACGGCAAGCTCGATATCGTCACGACGGGATCGGTCCTGCTCGGAAACGGGGACGGCACGTTCAGCACGGCGCAGCCGATAGGCTCGGACAGCAGCGTAAACAACGTCGTCGTCGAGGACACCAACGGCGACAGTCGGGTCGATTTGATCCTGCAGCATACCGATCCCTCCGGTGCTCACTTCTACGCGACCGTATGGAAGGGAAACGGCGACGGGACGTTTCAGGCGCCGCTGCGTTCGGAGTTGCCCGACGGCATGAGCCCTTTCAACGGCAACATATCGGTGGGGGACGTCAATGCCGACGGACGCATCGACCTGGTGGTCACCACTAACAGCTCGACCGGTGTGCTGCTCGGCGCAGGCGACGGCACGTTTGCCGCGGCGATGTTGCACGGGGGCATCACGCGTCCTATCAGGACGGCGATCGACGACGTGAACGGTGACGGCCTGTCGGACATCGTGATCGCGGGCGGCGAGAACGGCTACGAGAGCAGCGTTCGCATCATGCTCGGCGGCACGAACAGCTACGTGGAGTACCACAGCTCGTTCGGCGGCAGCACGCCACGCAGGCTCGCCTTCGGCGACTTCGACGGCATCGGCGGCCCCGATTTCGCGGCCATCGGGAATGGGCGCAGCGGGAGTGAATTCACCTTCACCGCGGTGCTCAATGCAGGCACCAACATGTCCGACCCGGTCCACACGGCGCTCGCGCTGGAGTGGGGCGCCAATGTCTATGCCTGGTCGGCGCTCGCCGACGGCCAGAGCCTGCCGTTCGACCCGTCGACGGACCGCATCGTTTTCGACGACGCCTCGATCTCCGCCGCCGACGTGAGCCTGCGCGGCGCACTGCTCCAGCTCACGCATCAGGACAAGACGGTCACGTTCGAAAGCGACTTGCGGACCGTGACGACGACCAATGTCGCTTTCACCGACGGCAGCGTGCTGCTCGTCGGCGACAACACCACCGGTGCGGCGCTGGACGACGCCGCCAACACGCTCGTCGGCGGTTCGGGCAACGATCAGTTGTATGGCGCCGGGGGTGACGACGCGCTGAGCGGCGGCAATGGCGACGACATGCTGGTCGGCGGTGCCGGCGGCGACTCGTTGGACGGAGGCGCCGGAAGCGACACCGTATCGTACGCGGGTTCCGACGCTCGCGTGTTCGCGCGGCTCTGGGTCGGCGACGCGTGGAACGGAGAAGGCTGGCGCGACCGCGACCATGCGGACGTGCTCGTTTCGATCGAGAATCTCGTCGGCTCCGATCATGCCGACTGGTTCGAAGCGAGCGACCTCACGGGCAGCACCCTGGACGGGCGCGCGGGTCAGGACACCTTGTTCGGCCGCGGCCACGCCGACCGGCTCATCGGCGGCGCCGACGACGACATGCTGTTCGGCGGCGTGGGCGACGACGTGCTGATCGGCGGCGCCGGTGCCGACGTGATCGATGGCCAAGACGGCAGCGGCGATATCGCATCGTACGAAGGCGCGCCGTCACGCGTGTTCGCGCGGCTGTGGGTCGGGGACGCATGGGGCGGCGATACCTCGAACGGCCACGGTGCGACCGATACGCTGCTCAATCTCGAAGGCTTGATCGGCTCCGACAACGCCGACTGGCTCGAAGGCGTGCTGAATGCCCGCAGCACCCTCATCGGCGGAGCCGGCGACGACGCACTATTCGGCTTCGGCGGCGACGACCTGCTCGACGGAGGATCAGGGAACGATTGGCTGCGCGGCGGCGCCGGCGGTGACCGCCTCGACGGTGGAGACGGCAACGATACGGTTTCGTACGAAGGTTCCGACGCTCGTGTCTTCGCGCGGCTGTGGGTCGGCGACGCATGGAACGGGGACGGCTGGCGCGATCGCGACCATCCGGACGTGCTGCTGTCGATCGAGAACCTGGTCGGCTCCGACCACGCAGACTGGTTCGAGGGCGACGCCGGCGCGAACCGGCTCGAAGGCCGCGCGAGCCTCGACACGCTCTTCGGCCGCGAGGGCGACGACGTGCTGATCGGAGGAGCGGACGCCGACACGTTGTCAGGCGGCTCCGGAGCCGACGTTTTCGTTTTCCGCTCCGCATCCGAAGGCGTGGACACCATCGTCGACTTCGAGCGCGGCGCGGGGCACGACCAGCTGCGCTTGGAGCAGGTCCTGGTCGGCTACGTTTCCGGTCTGTCCTCGATCGCCAACTTCGTCGAGTTGCGCGAATCGGGCGGAGACACCATTCTCGCCGTGGACCCCGACGGCATGGACGACGACTTCGTCGATCTGCTCGTCCTGCAAGGACAGGTCGGGCTCAGCTTGAACACGCTCGTTGCAGACGGCAACCTGGTGATCGCCTAGACGGTGTTCGCGATCGCGCGCCGGCTACGTCACGGCCTGATGATCACCTGGTTCTGATCGCGCAAGCTCGGAAGGTAAGCCCAGGTTTTCAGAACCGTCCCGTCCATGAGCCAGATCCCGTTGTCGCCGGAATTGTTGTCTCGCCACACGATGTCGGCCTTGCCGTCGCCGTCGTAGTCGCCGGTCGCGGCCACGGTCCATTTCCTCGGACCGAGCGGACCGCGGGCAAACGACGCCGCCTCGGTAAACGCTTGTTGCGTCGGATTCACGCCGTCCATGAACCAGATGACGTTGTCGCCGTTCTGCGTGTTACGCCACAAGATGTCCGACTTGCCGTCGCCATTGAAATCCGCGGCCGCGGCAATGATCCAGTCCGTGACGATCGCGCCCAGGGACGCATCGCTCGCGATGGAGGCCCCGTTCATCAGCCAGATCACGACCTCGCCCGTCTGATCGTTGTACCAGAGCAAGTCGGCCATGGTGTCGCCGTCGAAGTTTGCGACGGCCGCCACGATCCAGTGGGCGTTCGTGACGGCTGGCAGGAACGGAGCATCCATGACGGTGGCGCCGTCGAGCATCCACATCACGTTTTCCCCGGTCGCGGTATTGCGCCAGAGGATATCGGCCCGTCCGTCTCCGTTGAAATCGCCGGATCCGGCGACCGTCCAGTCGGTGCTGACGACTCTGGGAAGCGATGGAGTGGCGGTTACGTCGAAACCGTCCATGATCCAGAGCAAGTTGTCGCCGGTTGCGATGTTGCGCCAAATCAAATCACCGCGCCCGTCGGCATTGACATCGCCGATCGCAGCGACACGCCACTTCACGTCCGGCACCTTCGGCAGCGTCTGACTTTGTGCGACGGCAGCGCCGTTCATGCGCCAGATCATATTGTTGCCGTTTCCGAAATCGCGCCACAGGATGTCGGATTTGCCGTCGTTGTCGAAGTCGCCCCGCGCGGCCGCATTCGCCGGCCCTGCCAGGACCGCCGCCCCGAGCAACACCGCAAGCACGAACAACGCTTTCATGAGATTGCCTTTTTGTGATTTGCCGCCTTCGGTGCGAGTGACTCGCGGAATTCGACCGGTTTCTCGGTGCGACGACTGCCCGCATGGTAACGCATGCGTGCAAAGCCGTCTGAACTGCCGAATTCGATACGAAATCCCGGCTCAGACTGGGGAATCAGTGGCGTCCCCGCGGGGAAGCGTCGATATCCCAAGGCTCGCCGCTTGGGCGCTTCTGACGGTCGCGTAGTAAGAGTTTATCCACTGATCGATGCGGTGAGCGAACGGTATGATCAACGAGTTGCCAAAGCGACATTCAGCCGAGCAGGTAAGTGGGCCTGGAACCCACAATCCACCAACTCTGCGACGCTTGGATAGCTAGCGTCCAGCCAAATGAACGAGGTGCGCGGGGAATAGGCGGCCGCGAGCACCGGCTGCACGCGAACGGGATCGTTTTCCACAAACTGACCTATTCGGAACTTCGCGCCGCTTGCGTAGGTCTTCTGCGCGTTCTTACGTTCGGACAGATGATCACGGTGGTGGACCGCGATCATCTGCTACTTTGGACATGGATAGGCGATTTGGTGCTCTACAGTGGCGACCCGGCGATCCCGCGCTTTTTTGGAGTCGAGGAGACTGAAATTCGCGAGTTGTTTACTAGCGCGCTGTGCGCGTCCTTTGCGGATGTCGCCCAGCCCGCGGCACCGACGTCTGAGGAATGGACACGCTGGCGTCAGGTGAGGCAAGCGATGGTGCCTCCGGCTTTGGACCAGTTCCTCTCGCGCCGCCATCTGATCTTGGCGTATCTGTCGTTCCCTTTATTGGAGGCGCTGCTGAAGAAAGCGGCTGCGCGTTACATTAGCTACGCGGGTCGGGTTAAGAGCGAATGGGACGCTCCGACCATAAGTCCCCTCGGGATATTGGACTCGTCGAACATGCGGCGTCGAATTTACAAGGTTGGTAGTACCTGTAGCAGCTTGCGAGATTTACTGTTCTTGGTCTTTGAACGAGTCGCGGACGCGGATCTGCGCCAAGATCTGGATGACATCCGCGCACACCTAGCTGAGTTCGATGGCACGTCAATTGACGCGTTCGAACGGCTTTATCGGTGGCGCAATAGTTCGCTGCATGGTGAAACCATGCCTACCCGCGATTGGGGGCACCGTCCTCACAATCGCATCTCGCATCGCCCTGTTTTCGCTGCAGGATTCCTTTCAGGCCCTTCGAACGGCAATCGGCAAAGAGATCGACTTGGGGGGATCGTCGCGTTCGTTTGGCTTCTACCGTGATCGATCAAACTGACATTTTTGTTGGGGGTGAAGCTGACGCCTACTACCAGCGCAACGGGCATCGGCCGCCATACGGCGAGACGCTACGCTACTTCGTCCCGCACATCAGGCCGGGCATGAAGGTGCTCGAAGTCGGCTGCAACAACGGGCTGAACCTGCGCTGGCTCGAAGAACAGATCGCATGCGAAGGCTACGGCGCCGAGCCCTCCGTGCGCGCCATCGCTGGGCAGAAGAACCTGCTGCGCGCCACGGCTGACAGACTGCCGTACGTCGACGAATCGTTCGACGTGGTGCTGCTCGGATTCTGCCTCTACCTCGTCGATCGGCGTCGGCTGTTCCACGCGATCGCCGAGGCACACCGGGTGCTACGCGACGGCGGGTTGCTGGGCGGTTGGGACTTTCGCGTGAGCGCGCCGCAGAAGCGCGTTTACCGGCACCACCCAGGCGTGTGGTCGTACAAGATGAACTACGCCGGGCTGTGGCTCGCGAACCCGGCCTACACGCAAATCTTCGACGACACGTTTGAAGCCGAGGGCACGGCGATCGCGGTGTGGCTGCTGCGCAAGGACGAGGCGCACGCGTATCGAATCACCGACGGCTAGGGCGTCACTCGTTCTTTGAACTTGTTCGCCAGCTCCAACTCCAGAAGCTCCGTCGGCTTCACGACCAAGACACGGCATGCCTTCTCTAGCTGCTCGCGCTTGTTGAGAATCCGACTGTCGGTGGGCACGAAAAATCCGCCGCCATACTTACCTGCTCGGAACGGCGTTGTCGAGGCCGGACGGGCATATCACCAGCATCTCACCACGTGTAACTCAGCCTGGCGCTACCCGCATACACATAAGACCTGGACCCCGCTTCGCCATCGAACCGAAGGGACAGCACGGTGTTTCTGGCGATCGGCAGCTCGGCGGATAAACCGAGCAACGCCGCATTCTCTGACTGTCGAGCCCCACGCACGGTAAAGGTCGCCGCCGGCAGTTGCTGGAAAGTCGCCGATGCCGCGGCATCCGTATTGAAATTTCGCACCCATGCGGCACGCGCGCGAAGCGTCAACGTGCCGGTAGCAGCCGTGAGGCGGTGGGCGAGGGATGCGCCGAGCTCCGTTCGCAGCAACGTTTCATGCCGGGATGCGAACGACAACGCCGAGGCGCCGCTGCCGCGCGCCGCACGCTCCGAATAGGCGGGTATGTAGACCCGTTGCACCTGCAAAGCCGCGTACGGCGACACCGTTCGTGGCTATTCCTCCGGCTGATACCCGACCTCCACGCGCACGGCGACATTGTGCGCAGTGAAGTCAGCGAGCAACTGCTCGACGCCGATCGCGGTGGTCGAGCGGTTGGCGTGTACGCGATGTGCCCCGTACGCTACGGCGCCGCGCACGTAGCCCAGGCGAGCCCGGGCAGTACCGTAAACAGCGCCCTGTATGAAGTTGCTGTCCATGGAACCGGCCCCGTCGGAGAGCCGGACGCGGGACTCGCCTCCGGCAAGGGCTAGCCCGATTGCGCTGCGCGGCGAGAGATCCCTGTCGACTCCTGCGGCGACGCCGTAGATACGCTGCGCTTGCGACGCGCTGCTGGTAGAAGCGTTTCCGTCGGCGCCTCCGCGACCGCCGAACACGTCCACCCATGCGCTTTTATCCGTAGTCGTGACGCTATCGGCGCTCGCGTCAGAACCCGTTCCCGCTAATTGCGCCATCGCGTAGCGTCGTGGCGTGATGCGGAAATCGGCGCTTCGCGGGATTTCCGACCCGCCAGCGGCACGTGTACCGATCATCCCAAGAAATCCGGTCATGGACACCGAGGGCAGCTGGTCGCCACTGCGCCTAGCTCACCGCTCAGCTCCTTGAAGGCGGACGCAAGCGCATCGGGGTCCTTCTGGAGCAATCCGAGAAAGGGAGAGCCCGGTGGTGCGCCGTTGTTGAGCCCGGCCGCGATAGCGTCACCGACCGCGGCTTGGTTGCCGCTCAGTCCCGGGAGGTTTGCGGTGGTTGCGCGGAGTTCGAGCACCGTTTCGGTATCGCTGTAAGCCAGACTTACGGCCAGGAGCGGCGGCAGCACCGGGGTGATCAGCGAGCCGAACGTGCCGCTGCGGTCGGTGTAAGTAAGGATCGAATAACGTTTCGGCGCGTACGAGCCACTTTCGAATTCGACACCGACCGTCCCCGCCAGATTGGCCGCTCCAGTCACCGACACGCGTGCCTCCGCTGTAGCTGTTGGCGCCGGTGAGCGTCAAGGTTCCCGGGTCGGGCTTGGTGAGCTGACCGGGGCCCGAGACTACACCGCTCATGACGACCGCTCCATTGGTCGTGTCGATGGAACCGCCGTTGGTATCGAGCGTGGCCGGTTATGGGAAAACGATCGATTGCGTGCGTTTCAGGATGCCGCCGCTGAACGTCAGCGTCGGCCCCTTGGCTGCGGGGTCGTTCTCGGTGAAGAACGGTTTCGATCGGTCGATATTGTTGGTCCAAAGGAGCTCGAACAACGTGGTGTCGTTATAGACGAACCCTCGCTCGTGACGTCGACCTCGTCGTTGCCGAGCGCCGACGGCGCGCCGCGATAGTTTCGCAGATCGTCGGTCAGTCCATTGGCGAGGCGTGTCACATACACGCTTTGATTCGGGGCGATGATCGGCGGTGGCGCTTGCTGGCCGCTCCAGATCGCGTAGCCGCCGCTAACGCGCAGGGTCAGGAAGCCGCTCAGACTGCCGAGCCTTACGGCTGGGTTCCGTTGTACAGGCCCAACGTATTCACGGTGGCTCCCATCGTCGCGAATATCGCTCCGTTCGGAGCGAGGAATCCATAGCTGGGCGTTTGTCCCGCGAATCCCGCAATGGGTTGCTCCGGTGCGCCCATGACGTTACGCAGGGTGAGTTGCGTCGAGCCGCCGCCAAGATAAAGAATGCGGCTGCCGTCGGTGTCGAAAATGCGCCCGCTGATCTGATCAACGCGCTCGAGCGTTTGGGCGCTACTGCATGACGCGACAAGCGCTAGCGGGAGCGCACACCAAGTTCTTGCTTTCATCGCCATTACGAGTATTTTTCTGTTGATTCTACGGACGATCCAGGTTTGCGCCCGCCGGCCTTGCACAGCACACACCTTCCTTTCGGCTACACTGAGCGCGTTCGCGCGCTTTTCTGTGGACAGCGTAATGCACTGGTGCGCCAATATGAGGCACTGGACGGCAAGATCGCTAAGGTGACAGCGATGCTCTCCCACGTCCGCACCCGCCGCTGCCCGAGCAAATCGGGAAGTGGGAAAACGAACGGGGAGAAGATTCGCGCGGCATTATCGGCACCGAGACACGGCTACGCCAAGCGCAACTGGTCGTTGAACTTGCTAAGCCGACGTGATGCAGATCCTAAATTCGCCTGTCGACCGACGTGGCGGTCGCTCGATCGGGAAAGCCGAAAGACTTCCTCGCGATCATCATCCCGCGCGTCCGGCTGGACCCGCGGGATCTAACGTACCGGATTAACTACAAAATACCCCGGCGGCCACCCAAATTCCCCCACCTGTGGCCACCGCAAATTCCCCCACCCCTGAGGCCATGTAAGCGCGCCTGAAGCCAGGGCGCTGACCGGCGGGACGTTTACGCTCGCTCCCCTCGAGCCAAGGGGGAGATCAGGGAGTTGAACGTCTTGAAGCCGCATCTACGCATCACCGTCGACACGCTGCTGAAGAGCGGCATGTCGCATCGGCAAATCGCCCGCCGTACCGGAGTTGATCGCAAGACGATCCGCAGCTACGCGGCGGCGCTGGCAAATTCCTCCGGGGTGGCCACCGGCTCTGAAGGGGCGGCGGCCGCGCAAACTCCCCCACCCCGGCCACCGACTCTAAGCACCTCGGCGTGCGAGGCGCACCGCGCCTGGATCGAAGAGCAGGTCACGCTCGGGCGCAACGCTGTGGCCATCTACCAGGAGCTGGTCGACGCCCACGGCTTTACCCACCGCTACAACTCGGTCAAGCGCTTCGTCGCCACGCTCAAGGCGCGCGCGCCGGAGCGCTTCGACGTGCTGGAGTTTCTGCCCGGCGAAGAGGCGCAGGTCGATTACGGCCAAGGCGCGCCCACGCTCTACCACACCGGCCGCTACAAGCGGCCGTACTTGTTCGTGATGACGCTCAAGTACTCGGGCAAGAGCTTCCGCAAGGTGGTGTGGAAGACCGACCAGCAGGCCTGGGCGCGGCTGCACGAGGAGGCGTGGCGGGCCTTCGGCGGCGTGTGCCAGTACGTCGTGCTCGACAACCTGAAGGAAGGGGTGATCCGGCCCGACATCTACGCCCCGGAACTGAACGGCGTCTACAGCGCGCTGCTCGCGCACTACGGCGCCGTCGCCGATCCGTGCCGGGTGCGCGACCCCAATCGCAAGGGCAGCGTCGAGAACGCGATCAAGCACACCCAGGCCACCGCGCTCAAGGGGCGCAAGTTCGACGCGATCGAGGCGCAGAACGCGTTCCTGGCGCATTGGGAGGAGCGCTGGGCAAGCTTACGCATCCATGGCCGCAAGAAGCGCCAGGTGCTCGAGATGTTCCGGGAAGAGCAGCCGAAGCTCAGGCCGCTGCCGCTTGAGGGCTTCCGGCTGTTCAGACAGGTCACGCGCACCGTCGATGACGCCGGCCTCGTGCAGATCGAAGCCGCCTACTACGCTGCGCTGCCGGCCGCACCGCACAGCGAAGTGACGGTTCGCATCTACCACCAGCACATCGAGATCGTCGATACCGCCGGCCAGGTGCTGCGCCGGCACGAGAAGGCGACGCGCCGCGGCGCCTTCGTCATGGAGGGCAGCGATCGGCTGTTCAACCCCTCGCGCGAGAGCGCGCGCGTGCTCGCCCGCGTCGAGAAGATCGGCCCCTGCACCGCAGCGCTCGCGCGCGAGCTCTTCGTGCGCCTGGGCCGCCCCGGCAGCCGCGCGATCTACGGCATCGCCAGCCTCACGCGCACCTACACCCGCAGCGACATCGAAGCGGTGTGCGCCCGGCTCGTCGCCTCGCAGTGCTTCTCCTACACGGCGCTCAAACGCGCGCTCGAGCGCCGCGTCGCAGACACCGCCGTCATCGCTTCGCCGCTCACCCAATCCGGCCCCCAGATCCGGACGCTCACCGAGTATCAATCGTTCTGGGACACCCACTCTCACTCACAGGAGGACCCTGATGGCAATGTCTATCACTGAGCTGGAACGCGCGCTGCGTGCGCTGCGACTATCCGGCATGAGCGCAACCCTGCAAGCCCGCGCGCTCGCCGTAGCGAGTCACGAAATGGACTTCGTGGAAGCCTTCTCGTGGCTGGTGCAGGACGAGCTCGACCGGCGCCGCTCGCGATTGCTCGATCGACGCTACACGCTCTCGGGACTGACCGAGCGCAAGGACTTGAAGGACTTCGACTGGAGCTACAACCCCAGGCTCCCCAAGCGCGAAGTACTGGAGCTCGCCACGCTGAAGTTCATCGACGCCAGAGAGGACGCGCTGCTCCTCGGCCCACCCGGCACCGGCAAGAGCCACGTCGCCAAGGCGCTCGCGCTGGCCGCCGTCGGCCGCGGCTACAAAGTCGTCTACCGCGAAGCGCATCAGTTGCTCGAGGACATCAACGAAGCGCGCGAGCTGGGCGAGCTGCGCAAATACCGCGCGCAGTTGAAGGCCGCCGAGCTCCTGGTCATCGACGACCTGTTCCTGCGCCGGCTTCCGGCGCACGCCGGCGACGAACTCGCCGACGTGCTCATGAGCCGCTACGAGAAGGCCTCCACCGTCATCACGTCGAATCGACCGTTCGACGACTGGGCGAAACTGCTCGGCGACGTCGTGGTCGTCACGCCGCTGCTCGACCGCCTCCTGCACCACGGCCACATGCTCAAGTTCGAAGGCAAGAGCTGGCGCCTGAAGGAAGCCGCCGCCCGCGTTGCCAAGCGCACCTCAGCCGTCTAAAGTCCAGCCCGTCCCGCCGCAGGGGTGGAGGAGTTTGACCCGGCCACGGGTGGAGGAGTTTGAGGTGGCCACCGGGGAAAATACCGGCCGCAGCCGGGAATTAGTGGCGCCCCACGGCGTTTCGAACGTATCCCATCCGTAGAATTAATCACTTACGTAGATCGCTTGCTGTCTTCAAGCCTGCCCGGCGGAAGGCTCTGGTACAGCGCATCGACAGACTTGGGGTGACTGATCATCTGATCCGCGATGGCGTTCACCAGTCGCAACAGCTTCTGCGCGGTGTCTGCATCGTCATGGAGGTCGAGCGCGCCGGGGCGCACGGCGTCGTCCCCTACGACGCGCACTACATCGAGCGCTTTTTTTACCGTGGGATTGAGGCCCTTCTCCACGAGCCCTTCGATGTCCTCGTCGATGGTCTTCCTGCGCTCACCGAGGTGTCTGCACAACTTCTGGATACATAGTCTGAGCAGCGCGCACGCGCCCCGCGGGACGCGTGGATGATCTCGCGCGCTTCGTCGAAGTCGGCGACGATGTCATCAGGCAAGTCTTCGTTCGGCGCGATCCCGGCCTTCTCGGCCGGGAAGACGAGGCGCTCGCCCACCCATACCGAAGCCTTGTGACAGTGATAGCAGATGGATAAAAAGAGGTTTGGCGCTTCGTGGCTGAACAGGTCGCGTCGATTCGCGGCGAGGCGGACGTGCCCGGCTTCGATTGCATCCAACCACTCGTGTATGTTGCGGCCCTGGCTGTCGGTCGATTCCTCGGCTTTTCCAAGCCGCTCGCGGATTCGTCTCCGCGCATCGGCATACGGAACGTGCGGGCGCTTGTCGCGCTCACCGAGCGAGACCGCATGAGCCGAGTTCCAGTACTGCGTCGTGTAGGCGCCGCAGTACGGGCAATCGAAGGCGCTCGCATGTATCGAGGCCGGTACGCTTTTCGGCAAAATCGCTCCCCCTGCGTGGAAGCGAAAACGGGCTAGCTCTCGCTAACCCGTTATAGTTCTGCAGCCAATGTTCGCACCGCCTCCTGCGGCGGCCGAATTGGCGGATGAATCTGGCGTCCCCACGGGGATTCGAACCCCGGTTACCGCCGTGAAAGGGCGATGTCCTAGGCCTCTAGACGATGGGGACTAAAGGACTTTCTTACTGCTCAAAAAAACTGGGGTCGGACCCCATAAAACGGGGTCTGACCCCATTTTTCCGTGGTGGAGGTAAGCGGGATCGAACCGCTGACCTCTTGCATGCCATGCAAGCGCTCTCCCAGCTGAGCTATACCCCCACGCGAGAGGCGAAATTATAGCCAAGGGCGCCGGGCGTGTAAACAAAGTGGTTACGAGCCCGGGGGTTGCAGCGCACTGTCGATGCGCTTCAGCACAGCCTCCTTGCCCATGACCTCCAGGGTGGCGTCGATCGAGGGCGTCTGGGTCGTGCCCGCCACGATGACGCGCAGCGGCATGGCGACCTTCGGCAGCTTGAGCTTGTGCTCGCCCACCACCGCCTTGATGGCGTCGTTGATCTTCGCGCGCTCCCAGTCGGTGCTCTCGAAGCGGTTGCGCAGGTCGCGCAGCGCGGGCATGACGTCGTCGGTCAGGTGCTGGCCCCGGAGCTGTTCGGGCGCGTGCAGCGGTTTGTAGAAGTACACCGCCGCGTCGGCAAGCTCGACCAGCGTGCTCGCGCGCTCCTTGAGCAACGCCACAACACGGGGGAGCGCCGGCCCCGCGTCCACATCGATTTCGTGCGTGGCAAGAAACGGCCGCAGGAGCTCGGCGAGCCGATCGTCGGCGGCTTCCTTCAGGTACTGCTGGTTGAGCCACGTAGCCTTGCCGGCGTCGAAGCGCGCCGGCGACTTGCTGATGTGCTCGAGATCGAACCACTCGACGAGCTGCTCGCGCGTGAACTTCTCTTCGTCGCCGTGCGACCAGCCGAGGCGCGCGAGGTAGTTCACCAGCGCTTCGGGGAGATAGCCCTCTTCCTGGTACTGCATGACGCTCACCGCGCCGTGGCGCTTCGACAGCCGCTCGCCGTCCTGCCCGAGGATCATCGGCACGTGCGCGAACTCGGGCAGCTTCGCACCCAGCGCTTTGTAGATGTTGATCTGGCGCGGCGTGTTATTGACGTGGTCGTCGCCGCGGATCACGTGGGTGATGCTCATGTCGATGTCGTCGACGACCACGCCGAAGTTGTACGTGGGAATGCCGTCGGAGCGCATGATCACCAGATCGTCGAGCTCGCTGTTCGCCACCGTGATCGGGCCTTTGACGAGATCGTTGAAGGTGACCTCGCCTTCGTCGGGATTGCGCAGGCGGATGATCGGCTTCACACCGGCCGGCGGAGTAAGACCGTCACGCTTCGCGTTCTCGGGGCGCCAGCGGCCGTCGTAGCGCGGCTTCTCGCCTCTCGCACGCTGCGCTTCGCGCAGCGCGTCGAGCTCTTCCTTGCTCGCGTAGTCGTAATACGCGTGGCCCTGCGCCATGAGCTGCTCGGCGACCTCGCGATACCGGTCGAGGCGCTTCATCTGGTAATACGGCCCTTCGTAATCGTCCATCCCGAGCCAGCGCATGCTGTCGAGGATCGCCTGCGTCGAGGCCTCGGTCGAGCGCTCGCGGTCGGTGTCCTCGATGCGCAGCACGAAGGTGCCGCCGAGCTTTTTCGCATACGCCCAGCAGAAGAGCGCGGTGCGGGCGCCGCCGATGTGGAGGTAGCCCGTGGGGCTGGGGGCGAAGCGGGTGCGGATCATGGGGATGGTGTGGCGGAAAAGGCCGCAATTTTACGCCAAACCCACCCCCACCCTAACCCTCCCCCGAGGGGGGAAGTGTATACATGACAAAGACGGCTATGCAAAAAAATAGCCGTCAGGGGCGCTCGTCAGGCGGCAGACATTCGATTAGCCGCGCGATCTCAAGCTCCCAGTGCGCCTCTTGGTTGCGAGCACGTAGGGCGGCGTCGTGCTTTCTCTCGGCCTCGGCCGCTTCCGCAAGCCGCGTCCATTCGCCTTTGGCGTCGGTCAGAAACACGACCATCTTTTTGATGAGCGCGCGATCTGGCATTGGGATGGATTTACAGTGGTTGGTTGAGGTATCGAGTTTCGAGCAGAACGATGCGGGTTTCCGCATTTGCGATACGTCGTTGCAGCCGCGCCCGCGAGACAGCGTCCAATTGCCCGGAGTGCTTGCCATACAGGGCGGCGATGCACGCGCTGCGCAATTGGCGCTCCAAAGCAAGCGCGTCTGCGGCGTAGCTCTCGCTCATTTGGCGCGCTTCTTTGGTGTCGGCTTCGGCGTCTGCGGATCCGGCGGCGTGCTCAGGAGGGCGCGCAACAGGTCGTCGGCGCGCTTCATCCCTTCCTCTTTTGGATACAGGTCTAGCTCGTCGCGCTTCGTCTGCGGTTCTGGCTTGCGTGCGTTAGTCATGGTGGGGTTCCGCTGTGGATAAGAAATCACTGGATGCTGCGGACTTCTTCGCTCCGCTGTTAGGTGCTGGCGCGATACCGGGCTCGGATTCAATTCCCGAGCCATTGCTTCGCGCCATGGCGGTTCTCATCGGCAGGAGCATGGGCGCGTATATCGATCCTAGGGAATGTGCAGGTCCGGCAGCTTTAGTTCTGCTGGCCATGAATGAGGGTTTTTTGTCTCATTCCCCTCGCGAATTTGCACCTCCCGACCAAGCCATAGGAACAGCCCCATCGTTCGATCAAAGAACGCGTGCTGAGCATGTAACAGTGCAAGGTCGAGGTAATGAACATTCATCTTAAAGTTCACTGCGCCGTACTCGCGGGCGGTCTCTTCCAGATTCACGAACCCGAGCCTCTTCACGCCTTCCATTTCCGGAAACCATGCGCAGTGCGCGTATTGGTTCCGGATTTTCAGGCAGTGCCTAAGCGCCCCTATAGCCATCTCAAATCGGGTTCCAAGGCGATGTCGATGGTAATGCGTGCGCGCCAACGCGTCCGCAACATCGATCCTTTGTGTCTCTCCCCGCGCTCGATACATAACCTTCACAGCCGTACCAAAATCGTGTTGAACGTGCTCCACGCAGTACAGCAACATAACTTCCACATCGGAGTAACCGGCGAGAAGGCGTCCAACAATGACCGCCTCTTCCGGGTAATGCTCCAAATCCCTAAGGATGCGCGGAGGCTCAAACAAATCCATGCTCAACTGCATACGCCTGCCCCAGCGGAGACAAGCTGTAAGTTGGGGGGACGAGGCCCCCGATGCCTTCGTGATATTGAGCATGTCCCGTGCGGCACAGTTCGTTCAGGAAGTGTTCTACGCGCGTGGGGTGAGCGTTCATTTGCGAAGCCAGTTCTTGCAGGGTAGGCCGCTGATGACCCTGCGCAAGGAACTGCACAATTGCCTTGGCCTCCTCATTGAAGGTCGGCGTTTGAGCGCGTTTCGCGGTCTCGCGCTCCTGCTGCTGCTTCAGCCGCTCGACTTCGCGTTTGAGAGGGTTAACTTGCGCCTGAAGGGCCTGGTTCTCCGTTTCGAGAATCTTCACCTTCGCTTCCAGCTCTTCAAACTGCCTATCGAGGCGCAGCATTTGCGCCTGCTTTTGTTGCGGCAGGCCAAGGCCACGAATTGCGTCAGCGATCTTCCCCATGATCTCCCCAATCAAGGCCTAGCTGAATCCAATGCCCCGTTACATCCAGCGCCGCGATCCGGCGGAGCAGATCAATGAGCGCCAGTCTTAGAGTTTTCTTCTGCCCCACGAGTCCGCCGATACGTCAGGCGCTTGCCGTGGACCTGCTTGAGCAGCGTTTCGGTGCGCTCGATATCGGTGGGGCCGACGAGAACGGTCTTGCCGTCGATCTTGCGCTTGACCTGGCGGTGGTTGTAGCGGAAGTCAAACTCGGTCACGTAGCGCTGCAAGTGCTGTTCGCTGACGAAGTGGAACGTGCCGACAATGCCGCGCTTGAGGATCGAGAAGAAACCCTCGGCGGTGTTGCAGTGGGCGTCACCACGCACGTATTCACCGGCACCGTGGTTCACTGCTTCATGGCTCGCGAACATCGGCGCGAGGATGCGGTATTGCCCTTCGCCGTCAGTGCGGAAGTTGGTAATGGCGCAATTGATCTGCGACTCAAGGACCGGCTTGAGGTTCTTGGCGTTGACGGAAGGCAGGTGGAACGAGCGGACCTGTCCGGTTTCGCGGTGAACGAGCGTGAACACCATCTGCTTGCCGGTGCCGCCGATGTTGCCCTTCGTGCGCTTATGGGCGTGCTTGTTCTTTTCCTTGCCGCCAACGTAGGTCTCGTCCGCCTCCACAGTGCCGCCGCTCGGCGCGAACATGCTCGCCGGATGCTTCATGGCTTCGCGCAGGCGATGCGTCATGAACCACGCGGTTTTGTAGGTCACGCCCAACATGCGCTCGATCTGCTTGGAGCTAATGCCCTTCTTGCTGGACGCCATGAGCGTGGCGGCAAAGACCCACTTATCAAGGCTGATCTTGGAGCGCTCGAAAACGGTCCCGACCGTCACCGTGAACTGCTGGCGGCATTCGGTCTCAAGGCACTGATACAGGCCGGGGCGGGCCGACTTGCCCTCGATCTTGGAAATGCGCTCAAACGCGCCGCAGTGCGGGCATACCGGACCGTTCGGCCAGCGGATGCCCTCAAGGTAAGTGCGAGCTGCTTCGGCGTCGTGGAAACGGGGTTCTTTGAAGGAGTATTCGGCCATGGTTTTTCTCAGGTATGGCCGAAGTATGAGACCGGAGGCCGTCTTTGTCAAGTATATACTTCCCTCCGAGGGGGAGGGAATTATCTTTCTTTGAACTCTTCGACCGTGCGGTCGATCCGCTGGAACGCCGCGCCTTCGTCCTTCAGGCGGCGGATGAGCCGCTCGAGCATCAGGATGCGGTGGCCGCGGCCGATGATGAACGGATGGCAGGTGTAGGTGAGCACGCCCCAGTCCTTCACGACGTCCTTCATGTAGAGGAAGTCGTTGATCCAGTTGTCCTCGACCTCGCGCGCGTTCCTCAGCCCCTGCCGCAGGCTTTGCTCGGTGCGCACGAACTCGAAGTGCGGCGAATCGTCGGTCGACCAGTGGATGGGCATCTCGACCAGCGCGCTCTTGTCGCCGAAGCGCGGCGGGGACAGCAGCTCGATCGCGTCGCCCTGCCGCGCGTAGTACGGCGTGTAGTCGTCGCCCATCATGCTGCTGTCGTACACGAAGCCGTGCTTCAACATGAGCTCGACCGAATGCGGCGAGAGATCCCACGACGGCGAGCGATAGCCGCGCGCGTACTGCCCCGAGATGCGCTTGATCGCTTCGTTGCCGCGGACGAGCTCTTCCTCTTCCTGCTCGCGCGTGAGGCTCGCCGGCGGCCGGTGCGTCCAGCCGTGATGCGCGATCTCGTGGCCGGCGTCGACGACCGCTTTCACCTGGTCCGGAAAGCTCTCGATGGTGTGCCCCGGCACGTACCAGGAAGTCTCGATGCCGTACTTGCGAAACAGCCCGAGCAGGCGCGGCGCGCCGACGCGCGGCCCGAACTCGCCGCGCGACAGCCAGCCCGGCGTGGTCTGACCGCGCGAGATGAAGCCCGAGATCGCGTCGAAATCGAAGGTGAGACAGACGATGAGCTTGCTCATGCGATCGATTATAGCTTTGCTATCATCAACCTTCCCTCAGCGATCATCGGCGCGATTCCATGCTCCAACACCTCGTCCAGAACTGGCACGTGCGCAAGCCTGTTGCGCAAAGCCGCGGCGGCATCATCGCCACGCAGAACCGCGTCGCAGGCCTCGCCGCGGCGAAGGTCTTCAAGGCCGGCGGCAACGCGGTCGACGCGGCGGTCGCGACCGGTCTCGCGCTCGCGGCGGTCGAGCCGTGGAACAGCGGCCTCGGCGGCGTCGGCTTCATGATGGTCTACCTCGCCAGGGAGAATCGCGTCCGGGTCGTGGATTTCGGGCCGATCTCCCCGCGCGGGCTGAACCCTGCCGACTACCCGCTCACCGGCGGTTTCACGAGCGATCTCTTCACCTGGCCGACGGTGCAGGACGACCGCAACGTGCACGGGCCGATGTCGATCGCGGTGCCGGGCAACGTCGCGGGCCTGTCGCTCGCGCTCGAGACCTTCGGCACCCAGAAGTTTTCGGAAGTGATACAGCCGGCGATCGCGCTCGCCGACTTGGGGCTAGCGGTCGACTGGTATCTCACGCTCAAGGTGGCGACGATGGCGAAGGAGCTCGCGCGCTATCCGTCGACACGCGACGTGTGGCTGCCGGACGGTTATCCGCCGGTGACCGCCGCGGGGGCCCCGCTCGGCCGCCTGATGCTCGAGGGCCTCGCGGGAACGATGCGCCGTCTCGCCGAGGCCGGCCCGCGCGATTTCTACGAAGGCGAAGTGGCGCAGAGCATCGCCAGGGACATCCGGGCGCTCGGCGGCTATCTCTCGTTCGAGGACCTGAAGAGCTACCAGGCGCGTATCGTCGATCCGCTCGAAGTCGAGTATCGCGGCGCGCAGCTCGCGCTCGCGCCGGGCTTGAGCGCCGGACCGACCATGGCGCGCGCACTGTCCAAGCTGTCGGAGGTCAAGCTCCCGGGCGGCGGGCCGAAAGCCGATGCGTTCCTCGCCTATGCGCGCGTGCTGCGCGAGGTCTACGCCGAGCGGCTCTCCACGATGGGCGAGACCAGCGACCATCGCGATCCTTCGACGACGACCCACCTCAACGTCGTCGATCGCGAAGGCAACATGGTCGCGCTCACGCAGACGCTGCTGTCGGTGTTCGGCTCGAAGGTCGTGCTGCCGCAGAGCGGCATCCTCATGAACAACGGCATCATGTGGTTCGACCCGCGGCCGGAATCGCCGAACTACCTGGCGCCGTGGAAGCGTCCGCTGACCAACATGAACCCGATGATCGCGCGGAAGAACGGCAAGGCGTGGTTCGCTCTCGGGGCGTCGGGCGGACGCAAGATCATGCCGGCGACCTATCAGATCGTGTCGTTTCTCGTCGATCACGGCATGTCGCTCGAGGACGCTTTCCATCAGCCGCGCATCGACGCGAGCGGCGGCGACACCGTGAGCGTGGATCCGCGCCTGCCCGATTCGATCAAGGCCGCGCTCGCCGACGCCTTCCCCACCGTCGAGACCGAGCTCGTGGTGTATCCGACCAACTACGCCTGCCCCAGCTCGGTGCTGCGCGATCCGAACGGGGGCGCGCATTACGGCGTGAGCGACGTGCTCTCGCCGTGGTCGGGCGCGGTCGCGGAAGACGCGGTCTGATGGCACGGAGATTGCGAAAGCCCGCGCGCATGCGCCTCACTCCGTTGCTCGCAACGCTCTGTGCAGCCTTCGTCAGCGTCACCGCCGCGGCGCAAAGCGGCGATTACCCGAACCGCCCGGTGCGGTGGATCGTGCCGTTCGCGCCTTCGGGACCGACCGATCTCATGTCGCGCGCGGTCGCCGAGAAGCTCACGCAGCGCCTCGGCCACCAGTTCGTCGTCGACAATCGGCCCGGTGCGGGCGGCAACATCGGCGCGGAGCTCGTCGCGAAGTCGGCGCCGGACGGTTACACGCTGATGATCGGTCACGTCGGCACGCACGCGATCAACGCGACGCTCTACCCTCGTCTCGCCTTCGACCCGGTGAAGGACTTCACGCCGATCACGCTGATCGCCACGCTGCCGCTCGCGCTGGTAATCCATCCTTCGGTGCCGGCGAAAGACGTGAAAGACCTCGTCGCGTACGCCAAAGCCAATCCGGGCAAGCTCAACTTCGCTTCGGCGGGCAACGGCGGCCCGACGCATCTCACCGGCGAATTGCTGAAGACGTCCGCCGCCATCGACATCGTGCACGTGCCTTACAAAGGCAACGCCGCCGCCTTGCTGGATTTGACCGCCGGCCGCGTGCAGATGATGTTCAGCAACATGCTCACCGCGATGCCGCACGTGCGCGCCGGGAAGCTGCGGGCGATCGGGGTGTCGAGCGCGAAGCGCTCGCCGCAGGCGCCGGACCTTCCCGCGATCGCGGAGACCGTGCCCGGTTTCAACGCCGTGCCGTGGTACGGGGTGCTCGGGCCCGCGGGCCTGCCGCGCCCCATCCTGACGAAGCTCAACACCGAGATCGCGCGCGCCCTCGCCGAACCGGACATGAACCAGCGCTTCGTCGCACAGGGCATCGATCTGCAGTCGAGCACGCCGGAGCAGTTCGGCGCGCTCATCAAGTCCGAGCTGGTGAAGTGGCGAAAGGTCGTGAAGGATTCAGGCGCCAAGGTGGATTGAGGCCTTAAAAGTCAAAATGGATCCTGGCTTTCGCCAGGACGACGCTGTCGCGTCGAATGGATTCCCGCCTTCGCGGGAATGACGGCACACCAATAACCGGGGAGATCCATGTGACGATGTTTTCGAAGCTGCTCGGCGCAGCGTTCGCTTGCGCGGCGATGTCGGCCGCGGCGCAGGATGCAGGAAACTATCCCTCGCGGCCCTTGAGACTCATCACCGGCTTTCTGCCCGGCGGAGTGAGCGACACCGTCGCACGCGTCACCGGCGAGAAGCTCGGCGAGCAGCTCGGCCAGCGGGTCGTCATCGACGGGCGGCCCGGCGCCGGCGGTGTGCTGAGCATGGAGCTCGCGGCGAACGCCAACCCCGACGGCCACACGCTGTACCTCGGCCAGCCGGTGATCACGATCAGCCCCAACTTCAAGAAGAAGCCGCCGTTCGACCCGATCAAAGCCTTCGCGCCGGTATCGCTGATCGGCTTCGGCACGACGATGATGGTGGTGCACCCGTCCACGCCCGCGTCGAACGTCAAGGAGCTCGTCGCTTACGGCAAATCGCAGCCGCCGGGCGCGCTGCGCTTCGGCCATTCGGGCATGGGCTCGACGAACCACCTCGCGGGGGAGCTCTTCGCGGTGATGACGGGTATAAAGCTCTCGCCGATCCCGTACAAAGGCGCCGCCGCGAACATCGTCGGCGTGCTCCAGGGCGAGATCCAGATCGCGATGCTGCCCACGCTCGCGGCGATCCCGCACGTGAAATCGGGCCGGCTGAAAGCGATCGGGATGACGGGATCGAAGCGCTCGCCCGCCGCGCCCGACGTGCCGACCATCGGCGAGACGCTCAAGGGTTACGACGTGCCGGTCTGGTACGGACTGGTCATCACCGCGAAGACGCCCGCGGCGATCGTCAACAAGCTGCACGCCGAGACGCAGCGCGCGATCCAGACCGCCGAAGTCAAAGACCGGCTCGCGTCGCAGGGCATCGAGACGCAGACCGGCAGCCGCGCCGAGTTCGCGAAGCTGATCCAGGACGACGCGGTGCGCTGGGCGAAGCTCGTGAAGGACGCGGGTATCGTGCTGGAGTGAAGAAAACAGTGAGGGGTGAAGCGGTGACGGATAAGGCGGTGACGAAAAACAGGATCCTGGCACTTACGATCGCAGTCACTGCCGTGCCTGCGTTTGCTGCGGACGCGAAATACCCGACACGTCCCATACGCTTCGTCGTGGGCTTCCTGCCCGGCGGGCCGAGCGACACCATCGCACGCGTGGTCGGCGGCAAGCTCGGCGAATCGCTCGGCCAGCCGGTGATCGTCGACAACCGCGCCGGCGCGGGCGGCAACGTCAGCGCCGACATCGTCGCGGATGCGCCGCCGGACGGACACACGATCCTGCTCGGCACCGGCGGACCGCTCGTGATCGCACCGATCCTCGGCCAGAAAATCGGCTTCGATCCGGACAAGGACTTCGCGCCGGTGTCGACGCTCGGCGGCTCGATGAGCATCCTCGCCGCGCATCCTTCGCTGCCCGCGTCGGGCGTCAAAGAGCTGATCGCGCTCGCCAGGGCGAAACCCGGCGAGATCAACTACGCGTCCTCGGGCGTCGGCAGCGCAAACCACCTCACCGCCGAGCTGCTGTCCTCGATGGCCGGCATCAAGCTCACGCACGTGCCGTACAAAGGCAGCGGCGCGGCGCTGCCTGCGCTCATCTCCGGCGAAGTGAAGCTCGGTTTCGGCCCGTTACTGCCGGCCATCCCTCATGTAAAGGCGGGCCGCATCAAGGCGCTCGGCGTGAGCGGGCTCAAGCGCGCGAGCGCCGCACCCGACATCCCGACGATCGCCGAGCAGGGACTGCCCGGCTTTCACGTCGATTCGTGGTACGGCGTGTTCGTGCCGGCGAAGACGCCGAAGCCGATCGTCGCCCGGCTGAACCGCGAGCTCGTCCGCATCCTCGCATTGCCCGATGTGAAGGAGCGTCTCTCGCGCGACGGCGTCGATCCCGCCGGCAGCACGCCCGAGCAACTGCACGACATCGTTCAGAACGAGAAGAAGATGTGGCTGAAGGTGATCAAACAAGCCAACATCAAAGTGCAGTGACGATCTAGACGCGAGCCGCGTCCAGCGCGCCGTAATAGACGGCGACGACTTTCATCGCGGGAATGCGCAACGCGTGCAGCGGCACGCGCCTGAAGCCGCTGCCGTTCATCGCACCGGCGTCGATGAGGTCGCCGAGCGCGAGATGCGCCAGCAGCTTCCCCAACAGGTTCGTCAGCGCGACGCCGCGACCGCCGTAGCCCATCGCATAGGCGATGCGCGGGCTCACCCGCCCCACGTGCGGAAAGTCGTCGAGCGTCACCGCGACCTTGCCCGACCAGCGATGGTCGATCGCGACGTCTTGCAACGCCGGAAATGTCGCGCGGAGCTTTGCCTCGAGCCCGCGATACACGTCCGGCGACTCCTTGCCGGTGAGCGAGCCGCGCCCGCCGTAGAGCAGCCGTCGGCCGGGCGCCCACCGGAAGTAGTTGAGCAGATGCCGCGTGTCGGAAACCAGATGGCCCTCGCGCAGGATGCCGCGAGCGACCTCGCCGGCGAGCGGCGCCGTCGTGAGCACCGACGTCGACACCGGCACGACGCGCTCCGCGAGGTCGGTGCCGTAGCGATGGAGCTCGGTATAAGCGTTCGTCGCGACCAGCGCCTGCTTCGCTCGCACCGTGCCGCCGGTCGTCTCGAGCACCACACCGTCGCTCTCCTCGCGCAGGCTCGTCACCGCCGTGCCGACGTAGATCGGCACGCCGCTCAAAGCGAGTCCCGCCGCGTGACCTCGCGCGTAGTCGAGCGGATGCACGCCGCCCGCGCGCGGATCGAGATAACCGCCCATATAGGCATCGGTCCCCGACAGCTCCGCGGTCTCACGCGCATCGAGGAGCCGCGGCGCGGTATCGCCTTCGCTCTTCAGCCACTCGATGTCGGCCTGCAACGTCGTGAGCGCGACTTTGCCGTTCGCGGCGGTGATGTGGCCGCAGCGCGAAAAGCCGCAGTCGATCCTGAATTCATCGACGGTCTGCTCGAGGAGATCGAGCGCCTGGTGCAGCAGCCGGTAGAGCGTGCGCGTGCGCTCGCGGCCGAGCTCGCGCGCGAGCACGGACCACGGCTTCTTGTAACGCAAGACCGCCATGCCGCCGTTGCGGCCGCTCGCGCCCCAGCCGACGTCGTGCGCTTCGAGCACCGTGCAGGCGACACCCGCTCGCGCGAGATGGCGCGCTGCCGCGAGGCCGGTGTAGCCGGCGCCGATGATCGCGACGTCGGTCTGGATGTCTCGGTCGAGGCTCGGAAGCTGGGGGACGGGATGGGCGGTGGTGTTCCAGACCGACGGCGGATGCATCTTCACGCGCCGTAGAGATCCTGCGCCGCGGCCGCACTGACCTTGCCGTTGGCGACGTCGTCGCGCACAGCCGCGCGCCGCTTCGGATCGCCGTAACCGCCGCCGCCCGGCGTCTGCACGATCACGCGGTCGCCCTTGTTGAGCACGGTCAGCACTTTCGAGGGGATCACTTCCTCGCGGCCGTCGGCGCGGCGGATGATCGAATGCGCCGACGCGCCCGGCGAGCCGCCGGCGAGCCCCGGCGCGGTGCTGTAATGGCGCTCGCCGCGATGCGTAAACGAGATGCCGTCGGCGAGCGCTTCGTACTCACGCAGGACGCCCAGTCCTCCGCGATATTCCCCTGCGCCGCCCGAATCGCGGCGCAGCTCGACGCGATGCAGCCTCAGAGGCGCATCCATCTCCAGCGCTTCCGCCGGCAGGTTCATGCAGTTGCTCGCATCGGTGTCGACGACGTCGACCCCATCGAGCCCGCGCGCCGCGCCGCTGCCGCCGGCGATGAGCTCGCCGCTGATGAAGCGCTCGCCGTTCGCGCGTTTGCCTGCGAACGCGACGACGAGCAGCGTGCCTGCGGCGGGCGCGCTCACGCGATCGGGCAACGTTTCGGCCAGCGCGCTGACCATGCACGTCGCGATGCGCTTGATCGTCGACGTGCGCGCGTTGACCGGCGCCGGCTCCTCCGGGTTCACCAGCGAGCCTTTCGGCAGCACCAGCTTCACCGGACGGAAGCAGCCGCCGTTGGTCGGTATGGTCGGGTCGGTCAGCACGCGCACCGCGAAATACGCCGCGGCCTGCGAGCCCGAAGGCACGCAGTTGAGCGGTCCTTCGAGCTGCGCATCGGTGCCGGTGAGATCGAACGCGATCTCGCCGTCGCGCACCGTCGCCGCGACTTCGATGCGCACCGGCCTGTCGAGCGTGATGCCGTCGTTGTCGAGGTAATCGACGTAGCGATACGTGCCTTCGGGAATCGCGCGCAGCGCTGCTCGCGTCATCGTCTCGGAACGATCGAGGAGATCGTCGAACACCGACATCAGGAACTCCGCGCCGTACTGGTCGGCGAGCGCTTTGAGGCGCCGCCCGCCGACGGTGCACGCGGCAAGCTGCGCGTTGAGGTCGCCCATCAGCGTGTCGGGCAGCCGGCTGTTCTGGCGCAGGATGTCGACGAGCGTCTGGTTGTATTCGCCGGCGTCGCGGAACTTGAGCGCCGGCAGCCGCAGGCCTTCCTGGTAGATCTCGGTCGATCCGGGCGGCAGCGATCCCGGCGAATAGCCGCCGACGTCGCCGTGGTGCGTCATCGTCGCGCTCATCGCGATCACGCGGCCCGAGTGGAACACCGGCGTCATGATCGCGATGTCGGGCAGGTGCGTGCCGCCGCAGTACGGATCGTTGAGGATGTAGGCGTCCCCGTCCGTCATGGTGTGGAGCGGGAACTTCTCGACCATGCTCTTCAGTGCGGGGATCAGCGTCGCGAGATGCACCGGTATCGCGCACGCCTGCGCGAGCGTCTCGCCGTTCACGGTGAAGAGGCTCGCCGAGGTATCGAGGCCTTCCTTGACGATCGGCGAGAACGAGCTCTTCAGCAGCGTGAGCTCCATCTCGTTGGCGATGCCTTCGAGCTTGTTGCGGATCACTTCGGCGGTGATCGGGTCGACGAGCTCGGTGCGGGTGGCGGTGTTCATGGTTGGGTTAAGGTCAAAGTGGATTCCCGCCTTCGCGGGAATGACGACGTTCGCCTTCGCGGGAATGACGATCGAGAATCAGCGAGCCGTGAGCGTCGATGTGCGCGCGCCACCCGGGCTCGACGACGGTGGTGGTGTCGGCCTGCTCGACGATCGCGGGACCGTCGAACGTCGTCCCCGGCGCGAGACGCTCGCGCTCGTAGACCCCCGCGTCGACGAAACCGCCCGAGAGCTCGGTGAGGATGCGCCGCGTGCCTTTCTTCGCCGCACCGCCGGCGGCGCTCGGATGCAGGGGCTCGGCCGCGGACTGCGACTGGAGCGCCTGGTGCACCGCGCGCAGGTTCACGAACTGCACTGCACCTTCGACGCTGTGGCCGTAGACGCGGTCGTGCGCCGCGTAGAACTTCTGCTTCAGCGCGTCGAGGGCATCGGTTTCGAGGTCGACCGCCACTTCCAGGTGGTACGACTGGCCGACGTAACAGACGTCGGCATAGTAGCGCCGCTCGATCGATTCGACGGGCACGCTTTCGGTCGCCATCAGCTCGCCGCAGCGCGCATCGAGCGCCGCGAACGCTTCGCGCAATGCGCCGATGCTCGCCTGCGCGAGCGGCATGGAGTACGCGCTCGAAGCCTCATGCTCGACCGGCGCGGCGAGCAGCCCCGAAGCCGACAGCACGCCCGGATGCAGCGGCACGATCACGCGGCTCATGCCGAGCTCTCGCGCGAGCGCGGTCGCGTGCACCGGGCCGCCGCCGCCCAGCGGCACCAGGCTGTAGCCGCGCGGATCGACGCCCCGCTTCACCGACACGAAACGGATGCCCTCGGCCATGTTCGCGTTGACCACGCGATGGATGCCGAGCGCCGCCTGCTCGACGCTCATGCCCAGCGGCCCCGCGATCTTGTCTTCGATCGCTGTCCACGCGAGCTTCGGGTCGAGCGTCATCGTGCCGCCTGCGAAGTACGTCGGATCGATGTAGCCGAGCACGAGCGACGCATCGGTGACGGTCGCGTGCTCCCCGCCCCTGCCGTAGCACGCAGGGCCCGGCTCGGAGCCCGCCGAGTGCGGCCCGACCTTCAACGAGCGCGCCGCATCGAGCCACGCGATGCTGCCGCCGCCCGCGCCGATCGCGTTGACGTCGACCATGGGCACGCGCACCGCGTAGCCGTCGAGCACGCCTTCGGCCGCGATCAGCGGCTCGCCCCGGCTGATCAGCGCGATGTCCGCGCTGGTGCCGCCGATGTCGATGGTGATGACGTCGCCGGCGCCCGCGGCCTCTCCGGCCATGCGACCGCCGATGACGCCTGCCGCGGGTCCGGAGAGAAAGAGCCGCACCGGCCGCCGCCGCGCCACGCGCGACGATGCCACGCCGCCGCGCGACTGCATGATCTGCAGCGGCGCCTCGACACCGCTCTTTGCGAGATCGCTCTCCATGCTCGCGAGATAGCGGTCGATCACCGGCTTCAGATACGCGTCGAACGCGGTGATGCACGTGCGCTCGTACTCGCGGAACGCCGGATCGACCTCGGACGAGATCGAGACCATCAGATCGGGGTGCGCTTCGCGCACGATCTCCGCCGCACGGCGCTCGTGCGCGGGATCGAGGAAGGAAAAGAGAAACGAGATCGCGATGGCCTCGACGCCGGCGTCGACCAGCGCCTGCGCTTCGCGCCTGACCGCGTCTTCGTCGAGGGGCACGAGCACCTCGCCGCGCGCCGACAAGCGCTCAGGCACCTCGCGCCGCAGCGCGCCCGGCGCGAGAAAGCCCGGGGTTTCGGGCTTCAGCATGACGCTGTAGACGTTGCGCCGGCTCTGGCGGCCGATCTCCAGCGCGTCGCGAAAGCCCCGCGTGGTGATGAGCCCGATGCGCGCGCCCTTGCGCTCGAGCACCGCGTTGGTCGCGACGGTCGTGCCGTGGACGAAGCGCGCGATGCTGCCGGGATGGACGTCCCACTCGCGCGCCATGTGCTCGACCGCGCGCAACACGCCGGCGCTGGGATAGTCCCGGGTGGTGGGGATCTTCACGAGCTTCATGTCGCCGCTCGCGCTGCGGCACACGACGTCGGTGAAGGTGCCGCCGATGTCGACGCCGACCTCGAATCGCATTCTTCTTCCTTGCAGGTCGCGTCTCGATTCGAGACGCCTTCTCGTAGGGCGCCTGGGGCGGACGCGCTGAGTGCGTTTAGTATAGCGGCTCCAACTCCGCGCACTGCGAAAGGGAAGAAATGATCAATGCAGCGATCGTCGGCCTCGGCCGATGGGGACAGAACCTCGTCAACAGCGTGCAGGGCAAGAGCGAGAAGATCCGGTTCGTCGCCGGCGTGCTCCGCCATCCCGAGAACGCGCGCGAATACGCCGAGCGCAACGGCATCGCCCTGCACTCGAGCCTCGACGCGGTGCTCTCCGACCCGGCGATCGACGCGATCGTGCTCGCCACCCCGCACACCGTGCACGCCGAGCAGATCCGCGCGGCGGTCGCGGCCGGCAAGCCCGTCTTCACCGAGAAGCCTTTCACCCTGACGTCGGCCGACGCGCGCGAGGCGCTGCGCGAGGCGGGGAGACGCAACGTCACCGTCGGCGTCGGCTACAACTGGCGCTTCCAGCCCGCGCTGCAGGCGGTCCGCCGCATGCTGGATGACGGCACCCTGGGCAAGCTGCTGCACATCGAAGGCAACTTCTGCGGACCGAGCGTCTATCGTTTTCCGAAAGAGCACTGGCGCCAGCAGCGCGAGGAAGGTCCCGGCGGCGGCATGACCGGCCGCGGCGTGCACGTGGTCGACGCGATGCTGTACCTCGCGGGGGAGGTCGACAGCGTCTACGCGCAGAGCAAGCGCATCGCGCTCGAATACGGGATCGACGACACCACTTCCATGCTGTTCGACTTCAAGGGCGGCGCGACGGCGTATCTCGGCACCGTGATCGCCACCGCGGAGACCTGGCGCATGCAGGTCTTCGGCTCGCGAGGCTGGGTGGAGGTCGGCGACGTCGAGCACCTGACCACGTGGCAGATGCGCGTGTGCTACGTCGATCCGGACAACCTGCTCACGCACCACCGGCCGCAGATCGCGACCTTTCCCGAGACCAGCACCGAGCGCGCGGAGCTCGAGAATTTCGCCGACGCGGTGAGCGAAGGGCGCGCGCTCGCGGCGCCCGGCGGGCACGAAGAGCACGGCGTGGCGGTGCTCGAGGCCATCCTCGAATCGGCGCGGAGGGGCGAGCGCGTGAAGGTCGGCGCCCAGCCCGCCGTCGGCACTAGGCGGGCCGCGTCGAAGGCCGAGCCTTCGATCGCGACCGAAGCCAAGCGATTGCTCAAGCGCGCGCGCAAGGCGATCGTCGGCGTGGTGGAGAAAGCGACCGGCACCGCGCCGGCGAAACGGCCGGCGAAGAAGAAGAAAGTGCGCGCTGCCGCCAAAAAGTCGACGCGTCGCGCCAACGCGAGGGCGGAGCGCCGCGACACCGGCAAGAAGACCAGGAGCGCGAAAAAGCGCGCGGCGCCGTCGGCCAGACGTGCTTCGTCCGCGAAGAAGAAAGCGCCTCGGAGGAAGTGAAACGGACGTCATTCCCGCGAAGGCGGGAATTCATTTTGACGTTGAAAAAAAACGTTGAAAATGGATTCCCGACAGCTCGCGCTGTTGCGCGTCGGCAATGACGGGCTCAGAACCGATCCGGACGATACGGCGTCACGTCGATGTTCGGCGTGCGCCCTGCGATCAGCTCCGCGACGAGGCGTCCCGTCGGCGCGCCGCTGCACAACCCGACGTGCCCGTGGCCGAACGCGTAGTAGACGTTCTGAAACTTCGTCGCGCGCCCGATCACCGGCAGTGAGTCGGGCATCGAGGGCCTGCGTCCCATCCATTTCGTCGCGTCGGCCTTGCTGATATCCGGGAAGATCCGGCGCATGTGCTTGTCGAGGATGTCGGCGCGCGCGTAGTTCGGCTCGGCGTGTATCCCGGCGAACTCGGTCTGGCCCGCGATGCGCAGACCCATCTCCATCGGCGTGATGAAGAACTTGTGCTCGGGCATCATGATCGGCATCGGCAGCGTATAGCGCGGATCGGAGTACGTGACGTGATAGCCGCGCTCGGCTTCCAGCGGCACGCGGTCGCCGAGCTTCGAGGTGAACTCGTTGGAGTGAGAGCCGGCGCAGATCACCAGCGTCTCGACCGGCACGCGGCCGTCGTTCGTGAGGAGCGCTCGCGGGCCGTCGGGCCCCACTTCGATGTCGCGCACCTCGCGCTGGAGCAGCACCCCGCCGTCGCGCACGAACTGCGCGGCGAGCGCCTTGGTGAGGCGCTCCGGATTCGCGACGAAACCCTGCTCGGGCAGGTACAGCCCGGCCTCGTAGCGGCCGTTGAGCTGTGGCACCAGCGATTTGATGCCCGCCTCGTCCAGCTCTTCCACGATGACGCCGCGATCGCGCCGCAGCTTCCACGACAGCGCGTCCCCTTTCAGCGCCTCGCGCTTTTCATAAGCGACGACGTAGCCCGTCTTGCGGATGAGATCGGTGACGCCCGCGTGCTCCACCAAGGGCTCGTAGGCGTCGAAGGTCTGCCTCAATAAAGGGCGGAGCGCGTCGGCGATGGCCTCGACGCGCTTCGGATTGGCCGCGGCGAGAAAGCGCAGCAGCCACGGCGCCGCCTTGGGCAGATAGCCCCAGCGGATCATCAGAGGGCCCATGGGGTCCGCGAGATAACCGGGCACTTTCCAGTGGATGCCGGGGGTTGCGAGCGGCACGCAAGACCCGGGGCTGAGGATGCCGGCGTTGCCGAACGAGCAATACTCGCCGGGCGGGCGCATGTCGACGATGGTGACGTCGTGTCCGTCGCGTTTTAGGTACGAAGCGGTGGCGACGCCGACGATGCCGGCGCCGATGATGGTGATCTTCTGGGACAATTTGGAAGCTCTGCGGGTTACTGATAAAATGGCGCCCGCGACGTCTTACGCGTCTCTCTCCCGGGCGGTTAACTCAGCGGTAGAGTGCCACCTTCACACGGTGGAAGCCACTGGTTCGATCCCAGTACCGCCCACCATTTCCCTGCCCTCTGTCCAGCCCTACCGCTCCGTCAGCGCCCGCTCGCGCGCCCGATTGATCGGCTTGGTGAGGTAATACAGGATCGAGCGCTTGCCGGTGATCACGTCGACGCTCGCGAGCATGCCCGGGCTGATCGAGAGCTTCTTGCCGTAGTAGTCGATCGCGTTCCGGTTGGTGCGCACGTGCGCGATGTAATACGGCTCGCCCTGCTGCGGCACGATCGAATCCGCGGAGACGTACTCGATCTTGCCTTCGAGCCCGCCGAAGATGCTGTAGTCGTACGCGGTCACCTTCACGATGGCGCGCTGGCCCACGTGCACGAAAGCGATGTCGGAAGGTTTGAGGCGCGTCTCGATGAGCAGCGTGTCCTCGACCGGCACCATCTCGACCATCGGGCTGCCGGGCTGCACCACGCCGCCGACGGTCTTGTTGGGGATCGTCTTGACGATGCCGTCCATCGGCGCGCGCACGATGGTGCGGCTCGCGCGGTCTTCGAGCGCCGGTATCTGCTGCGCCACCTTGGCGAGCTCGCCCTGCGCCTGCGCGAGCTCGTTGCCCGCCTGCGAGCGGAAGCTCGCGTCGGCGTCGGCGAGCTTGCCTTTCGCTTCGTCGATCGCGGCCCGGGCACGCGGGACCGAGAGGCGCGCCTGCTCGAGGTCGGTGCGGATGCGGTTCTGGTCGCGCTCGAGGCGCAGGAGCTCGACCTCGGACACGATGCCTCTCTTCACGAGCGGCGCGGTGATCGCGATCTCGCGGTCCGCGAGCACGAGCTGCTCGGCGAGCCGCTCGGCCCGCGACTGGAGCTCCTTGAGCTCGCTCTCGCGCTGCGCGAGCTGCTGCCTGAGCACCTGCACCTTGGTGCCGAGCTCGACCTGCCGCGCCTTGTACAGCGCGGTCTCCTGCTGCGCGATGACCGGCGAGCCTTTCTGCACGTCGGCAGGCATCGCCAGGGCCGTGCCGCGCACTTCGGCGGACAGCCGCGCGATCCTCGCCTTGAGCGCGAGCGCGCCCTGCTCGCCTTCGCGGAACGCCGCGACGAAGCGCGTGGGATCGATGCGGATCAGCGGCTCGTCCTTCTTCACCACGTCGCCTTCGCGCACCATGATCTCGGCGATGACGCCGCCTTCGAGGTTCGACACGACCTGCACCTGGCTCTTCGTCACGACCCGGCCCTCGCCGCGCGCCACTTCCTCGATCTGGAAGAACGCGGCCCACGCGAAGGCGAGGATGAAAAAGAGCGTGACGCTGGCGAGCACCACGTGCGGGAAGCGGCGCTCGCCGATGCGCTCGGCGTCGAGCTGATCGAGCGTCCAGCCTTTCGCGGCGGGCGCCGGCGCGGGCGACGCCGGCTGCGGCGCTTGCGGCCGGGGCGGGGCCTGCAGTGCGTCGTTCATACCGCTTTCCTCACGCGCCCCTGCGACAGCGCCTGCAGCACCTCGGCCTTCGGGCCCGCGGCGACCGCGCGGCCGTTGTCCATCACGATGAGCTTGTCGACGATCGTCAGCATCGATTCGCGGTGCGTGACCACGATGAGCGTGCGTCCCGGCAGCACCTGCGCGAGACGCGCCTTGAACTGCTCCTCGCTGCCCACGTCCATCGACGCGGTCGGCTCGTCGAGCAGCAGGATCGGCGGATCGTCGAGCAGGGCGCGCGCGAGCGCGACCGCCTGCCGCTGGCCGCCCGAGAGCCCTTCACCGCGCTCGCCCACCGGCAGGTCGAAGCCTTGCGGATGGCGCTGGATGTGCTCGTCGAGCCCGACGAGCTGCACCGCGCGCAGCATCGCGGCGTCGTCGATGTGCACCGCGCCCATCGTGACGTTCTGGCGCACGGTGCCCGAGAAGAGCACGACGTTCTGCGGCATGTAGCCCACGTTGCGGCGCAGATCCGCGGGATCGATCTGGCGCGTGTCGATCGAGTCGACGAGCACGTTGCCCGCCTGCGGCTGGTACAGGCCGATCAGGAGCTTGGCAAGCGTGCTCTTGCCCGAGCCCATGCGCCCGACGATGCCGACGCGGTCGCCCGGCATGATCGTGAAGGTGAGGTCGCGCAGCGCGTCGATCGGCTGCCCCGGATATCTGAAGGTGACGCCGCGGAAATCGATGCGGCCGCCCAGCCGCGGGCGGCTGACGAAGGTCTTGCCGGGCTCGCGCTCGACCGGCGCTTCCATGATCTTGTTGAGCGCGTTGAGCGCGCTCATCGCGGTGTGGTAGCGGGTCAGAAGCCCGGCGAGCTGCGACAGCGGCGCGGTCGCGCGCCCGACGATGATCGAGCACGCGATGATGCCGCCGAGGGAGAGATGCCCTTCGGCCGCGAGGTACGCGCCGGTGATGAGCGTCGCGATCGATACGACACCCTGCACCCAGCCGGTGAAGTTGATCGCGAACGCCGAGATCATGCGCGAGGCGAGGCTCTCCTTCGCGACGTAATCGACCAGGCTCTCCCACTTCCTCTGGAGCTGCGAGGCGGCGTTGAGGTGCTTGACGTGCTCGATGCCGGCGAGCGTCTCGATCGCGGTCGAGTACTTCGCCTCGGTCGCGGCGAAGCTGCGGCGGATGTGGTCGCGCAGCTTGGGCTGGAGCGCGAGCCCGACGCCGACGACGATCGGTATCGCGACCAGCACCGGCAGCACCATGAAGAAGCCGCCGACCCACACGATCACGCCGAGGAAGAGCAGCACGAACGGCAGGTCGATGATCGAGGCGAGCGTGGCGGAAGTGAAGAACTCGCGCAGCGATTCGAACTCGCGCAGGTTGTTGGCGAGCGAGCCCACCGGCTGGCGCGGCTGGTCGAGCTTCAGATCCATCACGCGCGCGAACAGTGCAGCGGACAGCGCCTGGTCGGCGCGCTTGCCCGCGACGTCGATGAAATAGCCGCGCAGGATCTTGAGCAATAGATCGAACACCAGCACGATCGTCAGGCCCAGCGCGAGGATCCACAGCGTCTCCATCGCCTTGTTCGGCACGACGCGGTCGTACACGTTCATGAAGAACATCGGCGAGGCGAGCGCGAAGATGTTGACCAGCACCGTCGCGACCGCGACTTCCATGTAGGTCGGGATCTCTTTCTTCAGCGTCCCCCAGAACCAGTGGTGCTTCTCGGTGATGCGCTCGCTCTCGGTGCCCGCGGTGAAGCGCGCGAGGCGCCCGACGAGGATGGCGTGGCCGGTGTAATCGGCTTCGAGCTCCGCGAGCGTGGCCTCGCGCGAGGCTTCGGCGAGCTCGGGGAGGACGATCTGCGCCTGCTTGTCGTCCTTCTCCACCAGCACGCACGCGCCGCGCTCGCTCATGAGCAGGATCGCGGGCAGCGCGACGTGCTGGATCTCGGCGATCGTCGTTTTCACCACGCGGGCGCTCAGGCCCGCGCGCTCGGCGGCGCGCGGCACGAGCGCGGGCGTGAGACGCCCGTTCTCCAGCGGCAGGCCGGCGGTCAGCGAATCGGGCGACGCCGGCTGGCCGTAGAGACGCGCCGCCACCGCAAGGGCGGCGGCGAGCGGATCGACGCGGACGGCGGCTTCGCTCACGGCGCGCGCTCCGTTCTGGGATTGCCCGGCACGCTCACCCCGACGCTGTCCAGGAATCGCCCGAGACCGCCCAGCACGCGGATCTCGCCCTGCGCGACCGCAGCCTGGCCGGCGATGTAGCCCGAGACCGCGTTGAAGCGCTCGTTCTCGGCGTTGAGCACGTCGAGCAGGCTGCGCTGCCCGAGCTGGAACTGGAGCCGGTACGCCTCGGCGACCTCGGTGCTTGCGCGCGCGTACTGCTCGAGCACCGGCAGCCTCAGGCGGTCGGCTGTCAGCGTGTTCCACGCCTGCCGCACTTCGCGTTCGACTTCGTTGCGGGCGCGGGCCAGGTTGGCGAACGCTTCGTCGATGCGCGCCTGGGACTCGCGCACGCGCTCGACGTCGCCGAAGCCGCGGAAGAGGTTGTAACGCAGTCTCAGCATCGCGTAGACATCGGCGTTGATGCCGGTCTGGCCGTCGAGGTTCCGGTTGCTGCTGCCGCCGGCGTCGAGCGTCACGCGCGGCATGGCGTAACGCGCACGCGTGCTCTCGTAATCGAACTGCGCGGCGTCGAATTCCTTCTGCGCGCTGAGCACGGTCGGGTGGGTTTCGATGGCCATGCGCACCGCGTCGTTGAGCGTCGGCGGGAGCTTGGGAGCGAGCGGCGGCGGCGTCTCGAGCTCGCCCGGCGGCCGGCCGGTGAAGAAGCGGTACTGCGACTCGGTCTGCTCGAGCTGCCCCGAAAGCTGCTCGACCGCGGACAGCGCGAGCGCGCGCCGCGCGTCGGCCTGGGTCACGTCGGCGCGCCGTCCTTTGCCGGCATCGGCGAGCGCGGTCACGTCGCCGAGCGTCTTCTCGTGGACTTGCACGTTGAGCTTGGCCAGCCCGAGCTGGTCGCGCAGGCGGCGCACGTCGACGTAGACCTGTCCGGCGCGCGTCGCGGCGGCTTCCGCGCTCTCGACCACCAAGTAGCGCGCGCCCTGCTCGCGCGCGTTGAACCGGCGCACCTGGCCGGTGGCGGCGCCGCCGTCGAAGAGGAGCTGCGAGCCGCTGACGTCGAACTCGCGCCGGGTGAGCGTCGGGTCATCGGGGAGGAAGCGCGTGCCGGGGTTGCGGCTCCGCTCGCGGCCTTCGCCGAGCGAGAGGTTGACGTTCGGGAAGAGCTCCGCGCGCGCCTGGCCGGTCTGGGCCGCGGCCGCAGCCTCACGCGAAAGCGCGCTGCGGATCTCCGGGAAATGCTCCACCGCCCGCGCGACTGCCTGCGACAGAGTCTCGGCCGGCGCCGGCACCGCGAGGCACGCGAGTAACAGCGATGAGGCGAGATGTCTGATCAAGGCATTGGCCGCCTGCGCCGCAGCGTCCTGGCGACTCGCGGAAAGGGTGCAAGAATAAACGCCAAGTGTTTGTCCTAGCAACCATTCCGGCGTAAATAGTCCCTTGCGCAGGCGGCGTGGGTCAGACCGTAGGATTTGAAGGTCAAGACGGATCCCGGATCATGCGCGCTTGCGCGCGCACGTCCGGGATGACGCGGCAATGTTACCGCGTCACTTCTTGTCGCCTTTCGCTTCCCGCTTCGCGCGGGCTTCCACGATCTTCTCGCGCGCTTTCTGCAGACAGTCGAGCTGCGCCTTGTCCTTGAGCTCGTCGCAGCGCTGGAGGGGTTTCCTGCGGTTCTGGTCGGCTTTGGCGACTTCGCCCTTCGTGGGCGGGGCGGACTTGGCGCTGTCGCTTTTCACCGATTCGGCCGTCGCGGCGAGCGCCGGCATCGCCAACGCAAAAGCGAGGGCGGCGGCAATCCTTCTCAAGTGCAATCTCCGGGGGCTGCGCATGCGCCGGCCTGACGCAATCGACGTGCCCTAAATCGCCGCGCGCTCGGCGCGCAGCGCGGCGCGGATGCTCGACACGAGCTTCGCCGCATCGATCGGCTTGCTGACGTGGTCGCTGAAGCCCTGCTCGATCACGCGCGCGCGGCTCACTTCGGTGAACGCGGTGACGGCGATCGCAGGCAGCGACTCGGCGCGCGCGATCTTCTTGCGTGCCTCCAGCGCCCGCACGCGCGCGAGCACCGTGAAGCCGTCCTCGTCCGGCATCGCGAGGTCGAGCAACAGGAGGTCGGGCGGATCGTCCGGCACGTGGTTGTCGAGCAGCGCGATGAGCTCGCCGCCGGTCGCGACGCTCTTCACGTCGGCTCCCGCCTGGCGCAGGGTCAGGCTGATGACGTCGCGCGCGTCCGGGTCGTCGTCGAGCGTGAAGATCGTCAGGCCCGACAGGCCGCCGCCGGACGCGTCGCGCTCGCCTGCCGGCGCGCTCACCGCCACCGCTTCCTTCGGCAGCGGAAGCTCCACCGTGAACGTCGCGCCCTTGCCCGCGCCCTCGCTGTCCGCGCGGACTTTTCCGCCGTGCAGCTCGGTGAGGTGACGCACCAGCGCGAGCCCTATGCCCAGGCCGCCGTGGCGGCGTGTCGTCGACGTATCCGCCTGCGAGAAGCGGTCGAAGACGCGCGGCAGGAACTCCGCCTCGATCCCGGCCCCGGTATCGGCGACCGACAGGAGCAAAGCGCCGTCCGCCGCCTTGAGCGCGACGCGCACCGCCCCGCCTTCGGGCGTGAACTTCACCGCGTTCGACAACAGGTTCACGACGATCTGGTGCAGGCGCGCGGCGTCGCCTTCGATGTTGAGCGCCGGCCGCCCGGCGTCGAGCGTGACGTCGATGCGCTTCGCCGCCGACGACGGCTTCACCACTTCCATCGCCCCCTGAACCACCTCGACCAGGTTCACCGGCCGCCGCTCGATGTTGAGCTTGCCGCTCATGATGCGCGAAGTATCGAGCAGATCGTCGATCAGCCGCGCCTGGTGGTCGACGTTGCGCTTGATCGCCTGCGTCGCGCGCTCGATGAGCGAGGCGTCGGGCGCCTTCGCGCTGCCGAGCAGGAAACCCCAGCCGCGCAGCGCGTTGAGCGGCGAGCGCAGCTCGTGCGAGACGATCGCGAGAAACTCGTCCTTCGCGCGGTTCGCGCGCTCGGCCTCGAGGCGCAGCCGCTGCTCGGTCGAGACGAGCGCTTCGCGCTGGATCTCGGCCATCTTGCGGTCGGTGATGTCGACGGTGACGCCGAGCCGCAGCCGGTTCTCCGCGCCGGGCTCGAACGCGCGCTCGCGCGCGTGCATCCACCGCCATTCGCCGTCGCTCGCGCGCAGCCGGAATTCGACCTCGCGCATCGCCTGGTCTTCGTACTGCCCGCGCCGCAGTTTGTCGATCACCGCCGCGAGATCGTCGGGGTGGATGAGCCGCTCGAGGCCCGCGCGGTCGTGCGCCATCAGGTCGGCCGCGGTGTAGCCCAGCGCCTGCAATCCCATGCCGGTCGCGTACACGATGCGGTGCTGCAGATGGTCGAAGAGATACAGCACGATCGGCGCGGTCTCGACGAGGCCCTGCGTGAAGCGCTGCGCTTCGCGCAGCTCGTTCTCCATGCGCTTGCGTCCCGAGATGTCGGTCGCCACGCCGATGACGCCGGTGACCCCGCCGCGCACGTCGTGCAGCGGCGACTTGGTCGTGAGATAGGTGCGCACGCCGTCGGGCGTCTGCATCGACTCCTCGACGCGCTCGGTGCGCCCCGACGCCATCACGCGCCGGTCGTTCTCCATGGTGCGCGCCGCCAGCGCGGCATCGTCCATGAACTCGGCGTCGGTGCGGCCGACGATGCTGTCCTCGGGCTTGCCGATCGCCTCGACCTGCGCCGGATTCGCCATGACGACGCGCCCGGCGCTGTCCTTGACGATGATGAGATCGGGGGTGGACTCGGTGACGCCGCGCAGGAGCGTGAGGCTTTCCTGCAGCGCCACGTTCGCGCGCTCGAGCGCGGCGGTGCGCTCGGCGACGCGGCGGTCGAGCTCGGTGTAAGCGAGGCGCAGCGCCTGCTCGTTCTGCCGGCGCAGGCTCACGTCGCGCACCAGCATCACGCCGCCGATCAGCGCCGGCTCGCTGCTGTTGATCGGTGCGACGCTCACTTCGACGTAGCGCTCCGGCGCCGAGCCGACGAGCTTGAGCTCGCGCGCGGTGTCCGGCTCGGCGCCGCGCAGCACCGCGAGCAGCGGGTGCTCGATCGATCCTGCGTCGGACTGGAGCGGAAACGCTTCGACGATCGACCGCCCGACGAGGTCCGCGGAGCGCTTGCGTGCGAGCGCCTCGGCGGCGGGATTGACCAGGCGCACCACCCCGACCGGATCGGTGGCGATGAACGCCTCGCCGCAGCTCGCGATCGTCACGTGCAGCCATTCGCGCTGCGCCCGCGCCTGCCGCTCGGCTTCGGAACGCTTGGCGTCCACGCGGTCGAGCAGCCGCGCGCCCCACAGCACGAGCCCGCCCACGGCGAACATCGTGAGCACGGTCTGCAGCACCGAGCCGAAAGCCGGGTCGAGCACGCCGCCGCCTTCGCCCGCGACTTCGAGCCAGCCGATGACGAGCGTCAGCATGAGCACCGCGGGCAGCAGGCGCCGGGTCATCACGGCGCCCGCGCGGTGGCTCGTCAGCATGCCGAGCAGCCACGCGTCGGGCCGCACCACGCCGACCGCATAAGTGAGTAGCAGCAGCGCGGCCAGTGACGGCAGCGACACGTCGACCAGCGGCGGCAGCCCGAGCAGCAGCCTGAAGCTGATGCCGATCAGCGCGACGAAGAGCAGCGTCGCGCTGGCCGCGGCGAGCAGGCGCGCGGCGGTGAGCTGCCGCTGGCCGGGGCTCGACAGCAGCGCCGCGCCGGCGGCGATGAGCAGCAGCGCGCTGCCCGGATACACGTCGAGGTTGCCGCCGGGCAGCCCCGACTCCGGCAGCCACATCGTCACCAGGACGCCGACCGCGAGCAACGCGAGGAGCGCGCGCCCGACCTGTCGCCGCGGTGACAGCGCGAGCCCGAACGCGATCGCGACGCCGATGGCGAAGACCGCCGTGAGCGGACGCACCACCGGCCAGCCCGGGACGAACGTCGCGAGCGCTTCGTAACCGAACGCGCGTCCGAACAGCGCGAGCGCTGCGACGATGCCCGCGGCGGCGATCGACAGCCGTCCGGAGCGCGAGAGCGCGACGGCAAGCTTGCGATGGCGGACGATGGACTCGGAGGCGGGATCGGTGCTCAAGGAATTCTGATCGGCGGCGCGGGGGTGTCCCGGCGTCAAAACTGTAGCACGCGCAAAAGACACCAGCCAGCCGCGGGGCACGCCGGTTGCACCGCCTCGGGGTCCGCCTATCCTGCGCCTTCCGCGCTTTCATGCCGATGAATCGATTGACGATATCCAAGCCGCTCGCGACCGCGCTCGCCGTCGCCGCGGTGCTGCTGGCGATCCCGTTCGGCATCATCCTGTGGATCGAATCCGAAGCCGGTCAGCGCTGGATCGAGCGCAAGGCCTACGATTCGACCGGGCGCGTGGTGAAGATCGGCGATATCGACATCAGGATCGGCTGGCATCCCGGCGCGCGCGTCACCGGCCTGCAGATCACCAATCCGGACTGGGCGAAGACCTCGCACCTCGTCGACACGCAGCTCATCGACGGGCGGGTACGCCTGCTCCCGCTGCTGAGGGGGCTGGTGGTCGTCGACGATCTCACGCTCACGCAGGCGAAAGTGGGTCTCGAGCGCGAGAAGGACCGCAATACCTGGACGTTCAAGCAGCGCGAGAAGAAGCAAGACGAAGGACCGCAGCGGCTGTTCGTGCAGCGCGTGAATATCGACCGCGGCTTCGTCGTCTACCGCGACACCACGATCGACACCAGCGTCGAGATGGACGTCGCGGGCAACGTCGCGCAAGGGGGCGGTACGATCGACGTCGTCGCGCGCGGCACGTATCGCGGCAACAAGCTGCACGCGGTGGCCAACTTCCCGGGCCTTTTGCCGACTCCCGACACCGCGGTCGACATGTCGATGGCGATCGCGATCGGCTCGGTCACCGCCGCGGCCGCGGGGACGGTGCGCGCGGCGGACGTCGACGGCATCGACCTCGATCTCGACGTCTCGGGCGCGAGCCTAGGCGACATCAAGAAGCTCGTGCCGGTGAACCTGCCGGATACGCCGCCGTACCGCCTGCAGGGCCGCTTCCGCAATCCCGCGGGCGCGTTCATCTTCGATCCGTTCGAAGGCCGCGTCGGCGACAGCGATCTTTCCGGAGCCGCGCGCTACGAGAAAGCCGACGCGACGCGCAAGGTGCCGCTGCTGCGCGCGAAGCTCGTCTCGACGCTGCTCGACTTCGACGACCTCGGCCCCGTGGCCGGCGCGCCCCCGAAGACCGGCGCGGGCGAAACGGCTGCGCCGAAACAGAAAGCGCAGGCGGCCTCGATCGACACCACCGGCAAGGTGCTGCCGCAGAAGCGCTACGAAGTCGAAGACTTTCCGCTGATGGATGCCGACGTCAACTTCGAAGGCAAGAAGATCGTCGACGCCGCGCACGTGCCGATCGAAGACCTGTCGGTGCACTGGACCATGAAGGACGGCGTGCTGCGCTTCGAGCCGATGAAGTTCAGGCTCGCGCACGGGCTCGTCACCGCCAATCTCTCGCTCGATTCGAACAAGAAGCCGGTGGCGGGCAAAGCGAACATCGAGCTCGCGGGCTTGCGGCTGCGCGAGCTCTTTCCGCCCACCGAGAAGATGAAGCAGCCGCTCGGGGACATCTTCGCGCGCGTCGACATCGCCGGCCGCGGCACCTCGGCGGCGGAGCTGATGGGCAGCGCCGACGGGCGCCTCGCGATGCTCATCAACGGCGGCTACATCAGCAACCTGCTCATGGAAGCGGCGGGGCTCGACGTCGCCGAGGCGCTGCGCATCCTCGCGACCAAGGACGTCGACGTGAAGCTGCGCTGCGCCGTCGTCGACCTCGATCTCAAACAGGGCAACGCGAAGCCGCAGGCGTTCGTCATCGACACGACCGACACCGTCATCACTGCCGACGGCACCGTCGATTTCAAGAACGAGCTCGTCGACCTCAAGACCAAGCCGGTGCCGAAGGATCCGAGCATCTTCGTGCTGCGCACCCCGGTGAACATCGTCGGTCCGTTCAAGAAGCCGAAGGTCCGGCCCGAGATCGGACCCATCGCCCTGCGCGCCGGCGCCGCGATCGCGCTGGGTGCGCTCAACCCGCTGCTCTCGTTCCTCCCCTTCATCGAGACCGGCCCCGGCAAGGACACCGATTGCGGGAAGCTCATGGCGGAGGTGAAGCGCGCGGGGGTTAAGGAGGTGAAGAAGTGACGGGTGAGGCGGTGACCGATGATGCGGTGACGGGTGGGGCGGTGACGGGTGAAGCGGTGACGGGTGGGGCGATGACGGGTGAAGCGGTGACGAAGAACGGGGACGTGTAGCGGCGAGGAAAACCGGTGGTGGATGAATCGCCGGTGCTGACCGAAGGGTTCCCTCCCCGTCAGGGGGAGGGACAGGGTGGGGGTGGGTTTAACTCAACACGCTACCGCATCGTTGCAGGCCTTGCCGGCGCGGCACGGACCGGCGCGGCCGGCTTCGGCGAATCCTTCTTCGAGCCGAAATACCGCGACGCGGCCCACTTCGCGATGGTGCCGACGCCGAACTTCGGCTGCATGAGGCCGATGGCGGTGCCGGCGACGCCGGTGAGCATGCCCAGCACGCCGACCTTCTTCGCCGTTTCCGGCTCGGGCCTGGCCTGCCCCCGGCCGAACATGAGCTTGCCCATGGCGTAGCCGATTCCGGTCAGCGCGAGCAAAGTCTTCGGCGATGCGACGGTGTTCTTCAGACTGTTGGTGCAGCCGTTGATCGCTTCGTCGAGCGCGATGCGCTCGGCGGCGATGCGGGCCTCGATCTGGCCGATCTCGGCGTCGAGCTCGTGCAGCGACATCTTCATCGTTTCTCCCCTAAGGCTCGACCTGGTTGCCCGGCGGCTCGGCCTTGATCTGCCGAAGCAGCGCCGAGAACGGCTTCTGGTCGAACACGTTCTTCACTTTCAGCCCGACGATACCCGCGCCGACGAGATTGAGCCCGGCGGCGATGAGCAGCACCGCCGGCCACGACAGTCCCTGGCCGAACAGCCACACGGCGAGCGCGACCACGCCGGCGAGCCACGCGGTGACGACGAGCACGGTGATCAGTATGCCCGCTCCGATCAGCCATGCGAACTGCATTGCGGCGCGGCGCGCGTCGAGCACGCCGAGCAGCGCGTAGTTGGTCGCGAGCTTTTTCAGCGACGCGAACGTGCGCTCGATCGGCTCGAGGAACGAAGTCTCCTGCGTCTCGGGCGGCGGCGAGCCGCGCAGGGCCGGGTCCCGATAGGCCGTAGAGTCCATCAGCGCCGGGACGTGAGCTTCGACAGGAGCAGCCCGACCGCGATCGCGATGCCGATCGCCGCGATGGGATGTTGGCGCACGTATCCGCGCGCGGACTCGAACGCGCGGCTCTGCATGAGGTCCTCACCGCGCTCGGACAGGCGCGAGGCGGCCTGCTGGGCGTAGCCGCTGACGCGCCCCATCGTCTCGTGGGCGGTCTCGGACAGCCGTGCGAGCCCCGCGCTCGCCTGTTCGGCGAGCTTCTCGGCCGTGCTCGCGCCGGGGGACGAGCCTTGCATTCCGGTGTTCTGCATTGCGTTCTCCTTGAGTGGTGGCGGGGTCTTCGCGGCTAACGCTTGCGCGTCGGTACGTCGTTGGGGATGCCGCGGCGTTCGGTGTCGACCCGGCCGCTTTCGATGTCCTCACCCGCCTGCGAGATCTGCCGCTCCGAAGGCGGCAGTTTCTCGTCGAGCCGGTTTCCCGTCGAGCGCGCGGACTCGTCGCGCTCGTGCGGCATTTTCTCGTTTCGGCGCTGCGGCGCCACCTTCGGATCCGGTTGCCCCTGAAGCTGCTCGAAGCTGCGCGTGTCGCTGCGGCCGGCCGCCGGATGTTTGGCAGAATCTTTCTCGCGAGTTGACATGGCTGTGCTCCGACCGTTAGTAAGCACGCAACGTGCCGCGTGGAGGGCGCTTTGCGCGGCGCTTGGAGAACGCCGTAGCAGGAGCGTAAGCTTTTCGGTGTATATCTGCACGCGGCGCGCGCAATGCGGGGTACAGGCATTGCACCCGCGGCATGCACGCAAAAGAGGACGATCATGGCCAAAGGACAGACGGGCGAGACCCGCGACGCTATCGCTTTCCTGCTCGACGACCACCGGCGCGTCGAAAAGCTCTTCGCCGACTTCGACGACGTCGACCGCGACGACGCGGACGCGGTCCAGGAGCTCGTGGAGATCGCTTGCATGGAGCTGCAGATCCATTCCATCCTGGAGGAAGAGATCTTCTATCCCGCCGTGCGCTCGCAGCTCGCGGACGACGATCGGGAGCGGCACGACCTGCTCAACGAAGCCGAAGTCGAGCACGAGACCGTCGACGACATGGTCGCCAAGCTGCAGGAGCTCGAGCCCGACGACGCGATGTACGCCGCGTACTTCCGGGTGCTCAGCGAATACGTGAAGCACCACGTCAAGGACGAAGAGACCGAGCTCTTTCCCTTCGTCAAAGGCCTCGATCTCGATCTGGCGCAGCTCGGCGAGGACATGCGCACGAGGCGCGAAGAGCTCTTCGCCGAGATGGAAGCGGACGAAGGCGAGCTCGACGAAGGTGAAACCGCCGAGCTCGACGAAGACTCGTTCGAGTCGGAGGAAGAAGACATCGAGGATGCGCAGGAGCAGGTGGATGTGAGCCGCACACGGCATTAGTCGTGTGCGGCTCACGTGCGATAAACGAACGGGGGAAACCAAAGGTTTCCCCCGTATGCCCCCATCCTTCTGACCCGACGTCACGCGTACAAGACAACGGGTGAGCGGTTTCCCGTTCACCCGTTCACGCGTTCACCCGTTCACCCGTTCACGCAGTCAGAGTTTTTCCGCCTCGAACTCCTCGTCGTCTCTCTCCGGAGGCAGCGGCGTGCCGTCCTTCTCCGCCTTGTACTGCGCGAGGCGGTTGTAGAGGGTCTTGAGAGAGATGCCGAGCATCTCGGCGGCCTTGCGGCGGACGTTGCCGCACTCGGCGAGCGTGGCTTCGATGAGGCGGCGGTTCACCTCTTCGAGCGTGCTGCCGACACGTACCGTGATGAGCGGGGTGTGCGCGGGCTCCGAGAACATGCGCGGCGCGAGGTCGACGTCGACCACACCGTCGGCCAGGATGTAGACGCGCTGCACGTAGTTCTTGAGCTCGCGGACGTTGCCCGGCCACGAGTGCGAGTACAGCGCGGCGATCGCCGCCGGCGAGAACGTCTTCTTGGTGTTCTCTTCGGTGTTGAACTTCTCGAGGAAGTGGCGCGCGAGGATCTCGATGTCGGTGCCGCGGTCGCGCAGCGGCGGGAGCTCGATCGGGAACACGTTCAGCCGGTGATACAGGTCCTCGCGCAGCTTCCCGTCGGCGACCGCTTTCGCGGGACTGCGGTTGGTCGCCGCGATGACGCGCACGTCGGTCGCGATCGGCGTGTTGGTGCCCACGCGCATGAACGTGCCGGTCTCGAGCACGCGCAGCAGCTTGACCTGCAGCTCCATGGGCATCTCGGTGATCTCGTCGAGGAACAGCGTGCCGCCGTGCGCGCGCTCGAAGAAGCCTTTGTGCTGGCGATCGGCGCCGGTGAACGAGCCTTTTTCGTGACCGAAGAGCTCGCTCTCGATCAGGTTCGGCGACACCGCGCCGCAGTTCAGCGGCAGGAAAGGCCGCTTCTTGCGCCGCGAAAGATCATGAACGGTCTGCGCCGCGAGCTCCTTGCCGGTGCCGCTCTCGCCCACCAGCAGCACGGTTGCCGACGTCGGCGCCACGCGGTTCAACTGGTCGTAGAGCTTCTGCATCACCGGTGCGCTGCCGATCATGTGGCCGAAACGGCCCAGGCCGCGCAGCTCCTGACGCAGGTCGCCGATCTCGGCCCGCAGCTCGTGGGTGCCCGGGACGCGTTGCAGGATCGATTTCAGCCGGTCGATGTCGACCGGCTTCACGAGGTAATCGGTCGCGCCGGAGCGCAGGGCGCCGACGGCGCTCTCCACGGTGGCGTGGCCGGTGATCATGACGACCTCGGTCGCCTCGCGCTGCTCGAGGTCGTCGACGAGCTCGACGCCGTTACCGTCGGGCAGCTGCAGATCGGTGAGAAGAACATCGGGCCGCATCTGCGTGAGCTGGATGCGGGCAGTGCGCAGCGAAGTCGCCTTGGCGACCGTGAAACCCTCGCCCTTGACGAACTCGGATAGCCATTCAAGCTGTTCGGGATCGTCGTCTACGAGCAGGACGTGTGGCATCGAACCTCCTTAAGGACGTGTGTGCAGCGCCCCCATTTTTTGCGATGTGAAAAAGGGCGACCGCAGGAGCCGAAATTGTTACTCGCGTTGGGTAAATCTTACCTGCTTTGGGCCGTTTTAAAGCCTCCCAACGCGTTGCGGGCTTGTTAACGCAATTACCGCGCCAGTTCAGGCGCGCTTTTTGGTGGCCGTTTTCTTGGCCAGGCGGGAGGCGGATTTGCGCGCGGCTGCGCGCTTGGCGGGTTGCTTGGCTTCGTCGTTCGCGGCTTCGTCTTCCGCGGAGGCGCCCTTGCCTTTCTTGTCGAGGCTCTTGCGGAGCAGCGATACGAGGTCGATGACTTCGGCGCCGCGGCGCGGCTCGGCGGTCTCGCCCGACGGCGGCGTGAGCGTGTGAGTCTCGCCGGAAGAGATCTTCTTCTCGATCTGCTTCATGAGGTCGGCGGTGTAGGTGTCCTTGTACTGCTCGGGCTTCCACTTCTCGGTCATGTCGTCGACCAGCCGCTCGGCCATCGCGATCTCCTTGTCGGAGACGCCGGACGAGCCTTCTTCCGGCAGGTCGAGCTCGGACGCGGGACGGATCTCGTTGGCGAAGCGCAGCGTGTTCATGAGCAGCATGTTCTCGAGCGGAATGAGCGCCGCGAGGTGCTGCTTGGAGCGGATGACGACGTTGGCGATGCCGATGCGCCCGGTCTTCCTCAGCACTTCGCGCAGGAGCTTGTAGCCCTTCTCGCCGCGCTTGCCGGGCTCGAGGTAGTACGGCGTGTCGTAGTAGTACGGCGCGACCGAGGCGGCGTCGACGAATCCGACGATGTCCACCGTCTGGGTCGCCTCGACGTTCGCCTGCTTGAAGTCCTCGTCGGTGACGACGACGTACTCGCCCTTCTCGTACTCGTAGCCCTTGACGATGTTCTCCATCGTGATCTCCTCGCCGGTGCGCTTGTTGTAGCGCTTGTAGCCGACCGGGGAGAAGTCGCGCTTGTCGATCATGTCGAACGACAGCCGCTCGCTGCGCGAAGCCGGATAGAGCGAAACCGGAATCGTGACGAGACCGAAGGAGATGGCGCCTTTCCAGAGCGTACGCGGCATGATTGTGAGGCGGACCCGAAATGACGGACGGATATCCTAGCTCAAACCTGGCGCGACAGGTTGTGCGCCGGAGGCTCGGTCACCGTGACGGTATCGCGATGCTCCACCCGGCGGTTGATCCGGCGGGCGCCGCGCGTGCCCATGGCGCCGCCGATCATCGACAGCACGAGCGAGAGCAGCACGGTGGCCGACAGCCAGCCGGTCGCGGTGCCGACCGTGGTCGCGGCGTCCTCGACCGTCGAGCGCGGGGCGGTAGTCGCAGCCGCCGGCGTGGACAGGCGCTCGGTGATCGCGCGCGCCTGACCGGCGTCGATGCCCATCGACTCGAGCGTGCGCTGCATCTGGTCGCGGTCGCCGAGCTGCGGCGCGGCCGCGGACGTCTCCTGCGGCGCCGGTGCGAGCAGGCCGAACATGCCCGCGGTCAGGGTGCCGAGCGCGGTGGTCGCCAGCGCGGCATACAGGACGGTCGTCGCACCCCACGATACCGCGCCGTGCAGCACGCCGTCGCCGGTGCGCCGCAGGCCCGAGAGCCGCGCGGCGACGAATCCGCCGACGACCGCCGCGACGAGCATGCTGATGGTCTGCCACGCGGCGGCGCCCATCGTGATCGCGCGCGGACTGTCGGTGCCGGTGTCGACCACCGACACGCCGACGGCGACGCCGGCGAGCGTGAGCAGCAGCATCACCGAGATTCCGACTGCGAGTGAAGCGAAGATCGCGGGCCACGAAACCGGCGAGAGCCTGGCGCGGTCCGGTGCGGGAGTGATTTCGACGGCCATGTTGAACCTCTTCTGCGGCTAGTGTTTGTTGCGCGCGGAACGCTTCGTTCGCGCCTTGCGCAACGACTTGCGCAGTGGGCCTTCGAGGCTCTTTCCGTGCGGCGTGTGCGCGAGAAGCTGCAACAGCCGTACCCGTTCGTTCACCGTTCCGCGCAGCACCGCCCCGCGCAGCTCCCCCGCGAGATAGGCGTCGATGACGACCGGATTGACGTAGCACTTGCGGCACATCGCAGGCGTATTGCCGAGCGTATCGGCGATCGACTGCAACACCTCTTTCATCTTCGCCTGCGCTTCCTTCTGATGCGCGAACGCGTGGCCGGCGAGCGCGGCGAGCGCCTCGGCGGTGGCGTGCCACGTGCGGAAGTCTTTCGCGGTGAATGCGTCGCCCGTGATCTCCTTCAGGTACTCGTTGACGTCGGTGGACCCGACGTCGCGCACGCTGCCGTCGTCGTCGACGTAGCCGAACAGCTCCTGCCCCGGCAGCTCGAGGCAGCCGCGCAGCACCTTCGCCGCGCGCGGATCCTCGAGCTCGATCTCGTGCACGATGCCGTGCTTGCCGCGAAACCTGAACTGCACGCGGCGTCCGTTCACTTTCACGTGGCGGTTGCGCAGCGTGGTGAGGCCGTACGAATCGTTCGTTCGCGCGTACTCGTCGTTGCCGACGCGGATCAGCGTGTGCTCGAGCAGACGCACGATGGTCGCGAGGACTTTCTCGCGCGGCATACCGGCGAGCTTGAGGTCGCGCGCGACGCGCCGGTGAATCTTCGGCAGCGCCCTTCCGAACGTGTTCATGCGCTCGAACTTGTGCGCGTCTCGCACCTGGCGCCATTTGGGGTGATAGCGATACTGCTTGCGTCCCCTGGCGTCGATGCCGGTCGCCTGCACGTGGCCGCGCTCGTCGCGGCATATCCATACGTCGCGGTATGCCGGTGGGATGGCAAGCCTGCGGATGCGCGCGAGCGTCGCTTCATCGCTCACGCGTTTGCCGCGCGCGTCGACGTAGGTGTAGCCCTTGCCTGCGCGCTTTCTCCTGATGCCCGGTTCGCTGTCGCTCGAATAGCGCAGGTCGTCGCACGCGCGAAGCGTCTCGGCGGTGCTCTTCGGTATGACCGGCGGCGGCGCGCCGCGCGACGTTTCAGCGGCCGGCGAGCGCATTCACGAGCTTCTGGGCGGCGGTCAGGTGCTCGCGCAGCGCGGTCAGCGTCCGCTCGGCGTAGCGCTTGAGGTCACGGTCGTTGCCGTCGTTCAGCTGGCGCTCGAACAGCGCAATCGCCTCCTTGTGCGCGTCCACCCCGAAGCGACGGAGGAACGCTTCGCCGATCTCCTGCGCCCGCACGCCCGAAAGCTTGGTGACCATGTCCAGATGACGGCCGGTCGCCGCGGGCGGCAGGTTGAGCCCTTTCGCCGCGGCGATCTTGCGCAGCTCGTCGACGCTGCGGCCGTGCTCCTTGGCGATGCGTTCGGCGTAGCCGCGGATCTCGGGCGCCGGCGTCGCTTTGAGCACCAGCCGCGCCGCCTCGACTTCGGCGAGCCCGCTCGACGCGGCGAACAGCGCGAACGCTTCGTCGGCCGGCTGCATCGATGCGCCGGACACCGCGGCGGGCGACACGACAAGGTCCGTCGTCTGCGCCACCGCTTCGGATACGAATGCGAACGTCTTCGGCTTTTGCGGCCGCGTGTCGCACGCGGTCGCCAGCGCGAGTGCGCATAGCGCGATGACCGCCGCGCTCACGCGCCTGCGCAAAGCATTGCGATCGTCCATGAGGGTCCTCGAAGAATCTCCGCGCGATTGCACGGGATGCGGCCGCTTCCTGCATCGTGCGTGCCCGTCACGGGCATAGGCATTGCACCAACGCGGCCGAAAGGCCCCGACTCACGAGAGGGAAACATCATGAGAAACCTCGTTCGTTACGCACTCATGGCGATCGCGCTCGCCGCGGTTGCGCCGGCCGTGGCGCAGGATGCGAAGAAGGCGCCTGCGGCGTCGGGAGCGGCCGCGCGCCCGGCCGATTCCACCGCCAACAAGCCCAGCGAGTCCGGCGCACAGACCAGCACGCCGCCGGGCGCGGTCACCGGCGCAGGCCAGCCGCAGGGCGGCGGTCAACCGGCGCAAGCACAAGGCGCCGACAGCGCGAAAGCGAAGAGCGGCACCGGCGCCAAGACCAAGAAATCGGCGAAGAAGAAAAAGACGCGCAAGCACCGCACGGCGAAGCGCACCGCCCGCTGATGTCAGCCGCAGCGCACCGCGCGAATCCCTACACCGCGAGCGGCCTCGCCGGCAGCTCGCGTGGCTGCGCGCCTGCGGCCGATCGGGAGCCCGGCGGCCCCGGGCCCGAGGTCATGGCGGCGAGCTCGCTCGAAGGCGAGACGGTCATGAACCTCGCCGGCGACACGCTCGGCGAGATCGAAGAGCTCATGCTCGACGTGAAGACCGGCCGCATCGCCTACGCGATACTCGCGGTCGGCGGCTTCCTCGGCATCGGCGAGAAGTACTTCGCCGTACCGTGGCGCGCTCTCACGCTCGATCCCGAGCGCAAGTGCTTCGTGCTCGACGTCGACAAGGATCGGCTGGAGAACGCGCCCGGCTTCGACCGCGATCACTGGCCCGCGATGGCCGACGAAAGCTGGGCGACGGCGGTGCACGAGTACTACCGGACTCAGCCATACTGGAAGTAACCCGCCAACAAAAAACGGCGCCCTGGGGCGCCGTTTTTATTGGTGACGAAGCATCAAGCCTGCGCGCGCATCGTCTGCGATCTGCCGAGCGTGCGGCGGACCTCGACGCTCGGGACGCGCATCAGCGTGCGGTACTTGGTGATCGTCCTGCGCGCGACGCGCAGACCCTGCTCGGAGAGCAGCGTCGCGAGCTTGGCGTCGGACAGCGGACGCGCGGGGTCTTCGGTCGTGATCAGCTCCTTCAGCAGCGCGCGCACCGCGGTCGCCGAGCAGGCGCCGCCCGCCTCGGTCGCAAGCTGACGCGAGAAGAAGTGCTTGAACTCGTACACGCCGCGCGGGGTGGCCATGTACTTGTTGTTCGTCACGCGGCACACCGTCGACTCGTGCAGATTGAGCTGCGCGGCGATGTGCTTGAGCGCGAGCGGCTTCATCGCCACCTCCCCGTACTCGAGGAAGGCGCGCTGTTTCTGCACGATCGCTTCGGCGACGCGCTGGATGGTGACGAGGCGCTGCTCCATGCTGCGCAGCAGCCAGCGCGCTTCCTGGAGCTGCTTCGACAGGAACGAGTGGCCCGCGCCCGACACCGCGTCGGCGTACGAGCGGTTGATGCGCAGCCGCGGCACGACCGCGGGATTGAGGTTGCACACCCACTTGCCGCGGACCTTGGTGACGATCACGTCCGGGATGACGAAGCGCGCGTCGCCGCGTCCGAAGCGATGGCCCGGCTTCGGATCGAGGGAGCGGATCAGCGCGATCGCCTGGTGCATCGTCTTCTCGTCGCAATTCAACTGCTGCTGGAGCTTGCCCAGCTCGTGGGCGGCGAGCACCGGCAGATGGTTCTGCACGATCCTGCATGCGCATTCCCACGCCGGGCCGCGCTCGTCGCGCGCGTTGAGCTGCAGCGTCAGGCATTCCTGGAGATCGCGCGCCCCGACGCCGGCGGGCTCGAGAGTCTGTACGAGCTTGAGCGAGGCGCGAAGCTCGTCGGGCTCGACGCCGCCGTCCGCGGTGAGCAGCGCCGCCAGCTCTTCCAGGGAGACTTTCAGATAACCATCGTCGTCGAGCGCATCGACGATGAGGTGCGCCAGCGCGCGGTCGCGCTCGCCCATCGGGGAGAGCATCAACTGGTTGCGAAGATGGGCCTGGAGCGAAGGCTCGGGCTCGCTCCAGTCGGTGCGGTCGTTTTCCATGTCGCCCGAGCCGCCGGAGCCGAACGACGGGCTCTCGTAGCTGTAGCGCTCTTCGCCCTCGTTGTCGGGTGCGGCGGACTCAGGCGCGGCCGTCGTCGGGGTGGCCGGCTCCGAGAGCGTCGATGACGAAGCCGATGTGGCGGCATGCTGCGGCTTCTCGGCCTGTTCCTCGAGGAACGGGTTGTTCACCAGCGCTTCACCCATCTCCTGAGCGAATTCGAGCGCTGACAACTGCAGGAGGCGAAGCGCCTGCTGGAGCTGCGGGGTTAACGCGAGGTGCTGTCTGAGCCTGAGATCGAGGGCCGGGGCCATTTGTGTTGCCTCCTACTTGTTGTCTCCACCCCAAACAGGGTGCATTCGTTCACTGCGCACCCCTGTTGCAAGGCCTATGCCAGTTTCGTTAGCCCCTGAATAGGCACGAGAAATGCTGCGGTCTACCCGCTTTTTCGCGGAATTTGGTGCCTCAGGCGGTAATTCTTCCCTGCCTCGAAGGTCGGCCCGCCTTAAAGGAAGGGGGGTCTCGGAGGGAAACCTTGGTTTCCCTCTGAGGCGTTCACCGGGCGCGACCTGGCGCAGCCAGGTCTCGGAGGGAAACCTTGGTTTCCCTCCGAGGCGGACCTGCGCGCAGCGAAGTAGCGCCGCCTGCGGACGCTACTTCGCAGGTGTTGAGTGAGCCTCGGCCGATTGGTTCTTACCGCCGCCCGCGCCGGCGGTGCCCGGCTTTTCGACCGCTTTGTGCGACACGTTGGTCGCCTCGGTCCTGCCCGCGGCCGCGGATGCGCCCGCCCCGCCCTTGGTCTTCTTGTAGTACTCGACCACGCGGTTCTGCGCTTTCTCCAGCGCCGCTTTTTCCTGCTCTACCTTCGCTGCATCCACCTGTTTCTTCTGCGCCGCGGCTTCCTGCTGCTCGGGCGTGGGTGGGGGAAGCTTGGCGAGCGCGACGCCGGCGAGCGCCGACATCGCAAGGGCGGTAATGTGCGTGATGCGCATGGGTTCTTTCCTTTCGTGAGAAATCCGGGTTTGGGTTAGGGACGCTCCTTGAACGCGCCGACGGGATCGTCGGCGAGGCTGTCGCTTTCGTGCGGCCCGGCGCTGCCGCGCTCGATATCGGCCGTGCCTTCGCCGGTGCGCGGCACGCCGCCGCGGCGGGATGGCCGGTTCTCCGTGTCCTGGCCCTGGGAAGAGCCGATGCCGGTCGGGGTGTCCTGATCGCGGGGCTTCGAGCCTTCGGGCTTGCCCGAAAGATTGGTGGTGCTCTGCTGGCTGTTCTGCTGCTGTTTCGCGTCGGACATGTCTGTCTCCGCAATGGGTTATGCGCGCGCCGGTGCAACCGGCATGCCTCAGGCCTCAGGTGTCGGCAGCGGTCTCCGACGCCTTGCCGCTCACGAACTCGCCGACCGCGCGCAGCGAATCGATGTGATCGCAGAAGATCTTGAGCGTCATCAGGATCGGCACCGCCATGAGCGCGCCGACGACGCCCCACAGCCATCCCCACAGCATCATCGACACGAAGACCATGACCGGATTGAGCGTGAGGCTCTTGCCGGTGAGGTACGGCGTGATGAACTGCCCCTCGATCGTCTCCAGCGAGAAATAGAGCAGCGGCACGAGCAGGATGTCGTGCAGGTCGGAGAAGGTCACGAACGCGACGATGGTGAGCACGATGCCGCTCACCGCGGCACCGACGTACGGCACGAAGTTGAACAACGCCACCATCACCCCCCACAACAGCGGGTTCGGCATGCCGAGCAGATGCATCAGGATCGCGGTCGCGCAGCCCAGGCCGATATTGATGCAGGTGATCGTGAAGAGGTACTGCGCCATCGCGGTCTGTATGGTGCGTGCGACGTTCACCGCTTTCTTCTTGTCGGTGAGCGTCGGCAACACGCGCACCAGCTTTCTCATGAAGAGATCGCCCGACGCGAGCAGGAACAACAGCAGCACGAGCGTCGCGCCGGCGGAGATCAGCATCGTCTGGGTGCCGGTCATGATGCGGCTCATGAGATTGGGCTCGCTGGACACCGACACCACCTGGGACTGACGCGGCGCCGGCGCCGCGCCGACGGTGGTGAGCGCCTCGACCTTCTGCGCGGCGCGGCTCACCTCCTCCATCGACTTCCGGACGTTCCAGAGCTTGCGCTCGATCTGCTCGGTGATCCGGGGCATCTTGGCGATCCAGTCGCTCGCCGGCTCGAAGAGCTGGTACAGCGCGGTGCCCAGCACCCCGGCGAGCGATAGCACGACGATCGCCGCGCCGACGGGCTCGGGTATGGCGATGCGCTTCAGCGCGCGAACCGCGGGATAGAGGATGAGCGAGAGCAGGATCGCCAGCACGATCGGCAGCAGGAACGATCGCGCGAAGTAAAACGTATAGAACAGCGCGAGAATGAACAGTCCCTTGACCGCGACCGCGGGCGTGCCGGACAGCGTCGCGTCGACGTGCGCCTCGGCGGGCGGCTCGGGCTGGAGCAGGTGCTCCATGTGAGTGGGATCGTTCATCCTGAAACGCCGTCTGCAAGGCCCATGCCCCGGATGGGAACAGTGCTTGCCTTGCGAGCCGGTGTCAATGATGACCGACGCCTGCGTGCACTAATACGTCGATCGGAGAATCCGTCATGAGAATCCTCTTTGCCGTCGTCCTTACCGCGCTGCTCGCCGCGTGCGAAACCGTCCAGACGACTCAGCCGGGCACCGTCGGCGTCGACCGCAGCCAGCGCTTCATGGTGTCGAGCCAGGAAGTCGACCAGGCCGCCGCGCAGGAATACCAGAAGGTGCTCGCGGACGCGCGCACGAAAGGCGTCCTCGACCGTGACGCGCGCAACGTCCAGCGGGTGCGCAATGTCGCTTCGCGCCTGATCCCGCATACCGCCGCTTTCCGCTCGGATGCTCCGAAGTGGGCGTGGGAGACCCACGTCATCACCGACCCGCAGCTCAACGCGTGGGCGATGCCCGGCGGCAAGATGGTCGTCTATACCGGGCTCATCGATAAGCTCCAGCTCACCGACGACGAGCTCGCGGCGATCATGGGCCACGAGATCTCGCACTCGCTGCGCGAGCACGCGCGCGAGCGCATCTCGCAGGAGCAGGCGAGCGGGCTCCTCGTGGGGATCGGCAGCGCGCTGCTCGGCCTCGGCGAAGTCGGCCAGGGCCTCGCCAACGCCGTGGCGCAGGTCACGTTCACGCTGCCCCACTCGCGCGAGCAGGAGACCGAAGCCGACCGGCTGGGCGTCGAGCTCGCTGCGCGCGCGGGCTACGATCCGCACGCCGCGGTGAGCGTGTGGCAGAAGATGCTGCAGGCGGGCAACAGCGGCGGGCCGCAGTTCCTGTCGACGCACCCCTCGCCCGCGACGCGCCTGCAGGATCTCAAGGTCTACGCCGATCGCGTGATGCCGCTCTACCAGCAGGCCCGGCGCTAGGCGCGCGGTTCGGATACGGAGACGGGGACTCGTGGCGGCGAGCACGGTGACCGTTGCGGCCCCGCCGCACACGCACTCGCTCACCAGGCTGAAGAGCGCGGCCGCCGGGTGCCGCGCATGCCCCTTGTGGCGCACCGGCACGCAGACGGTGTTCGGCGAAGGCGGCTCTCACGCGCCGCTGCTGGTCGTCGGCGAGCAGCCCGGCGATCGCGAGGACATCGAAGGCCATCCGTTCGTCGGTCCCGCCGGCAGGCTCCTCGACCGCGCGCTGGAGGCGACCGGCGTGCCGCGCGAGGACGTGTACATCACCAACGCGGTCAAGCACTTCAAGTGGGAGCCGCGCGGCAAGCGGCGGCTGCACAAGACGCCGGCCCAGCGCGAGATCGAAGCGTGCCTGCCGTGGCTCGAGGCCGAGGTCGCGGCGGTCGAGCCGAAAGTCGTGCTCTGCATGGGCGCGACCGCGGCGCGCGCGGTCATGGGGGGCAAGGTGCGGGTGACCGAGACGCGCGGTCACCCGCTCAAGTCACCGCTCGGCAAGGACGTGGTGATCACCATCCACCCCGCGTACATCCTGAGGCTGCGCACCGGCGCCGAGGAAGCCTTCGCGCTGTTCGTGAACGACGTGCAGCAGGCGGCGAAGCTCGCGGGCTATTAACCCGCGCCCTCTTCAGTCCTTCAGCCCGTGCATGAGGCCGACGAGGTCGTCGGCGTGCTCTTCCTCGGTCGCGAGGATCGATTCCATCAGCCGGCGCGTCGTCGGGTCCTTGTCGCCGATGTACTGCGCGATCTCGCGATAGCTCTCGATCGCGATGCGCTCCGCCACGAGGTTTTCGCGAATCATGTCCTTCAATCCGCTGCCCTCGACGTACTGCGCGTGCGAGCGCTGCGCGAGGCCGTCGGGCGAGAAGTCGGGCGCACCGCCGAGCTGCACGATGCGCTGCGCGATCTGGTCGGCGTGCCCCTGCTCCTGCTGGGCGTGCTCGAGGAATTCGGCGGCGACCGCTTCGGCGTGTATGCCGTCGGCCATGAAGTAATGACGCTTGTAGCGCAGGTAGCAGATGATCTCGGTCGCGAGCGCTTCGTTGAGAAGCCTGATCACCTGCTCGCGGTCGGCGTTGTAGCTCGGCGTCACCGCGCCCGATTCGATGTCCTGGCGCGCGCGTTGACGGATCGTCGCCACGTCGGTGAGCTTGGCGCCCTGGCTCTGCCCCTGCGACGGCGAGCTGCCCTTCAGTGTGTCGGAAGTCTGCTGCATGATGCCTCTTCCCCGGATAGTCGATGGATGCGCGCACCGCGGCGAGCGCGCCGCAGTGCGTCGCCTGGGTGGACGTTACTTGGTGCGTTCCGCGGCGCCCTGGATCTTTTCGCCGCCGCGCTCGATGTCCTTGCCTGCGCCTTGCATCGTATTGCAGGCGGTCGCGAAGAACGCCAACAGGCAAGCCGCTATGAGTGCGCGAAACATGATGATCTCCTTTGAGTTCGGTTAGGGGAGCGGGTCCCACACCGGATTAGCAATGGGTATTCCCACCGCGCGTGCTTGCGGTATGCCCTTTGCAACGGGCTCCGCAACACCGTCCTCACAGGGGAATCACATGACGGTCACCTTGCTCGTCGTTCTCGTCGCGATCGTGCTCGCGCTGGCGCTCGTCGGCGTGCTGCCGGTGTATTCGTCCAGCCGCAGGTGGGGTATTCGCCCGGAGACATCGTCGCGATCGTCGTCGCGACCGCGGCGCTCGCCGCGCTGCTCTGAGCGCCCGCTAGCGGGCGCTTCGCTTCCGCGCCGGTAAACGCCTCGGAGGGAAACCAAGGTTTCCCTCCGAGACCTCCTTTCCTTCAGCTCGCTTCGCTCGCTCCACCACCTAGGCGGGACGGAATGCGATCAATTCGGCTTCGGTGAGGGTTTCTTTCTCGAGCAGCAGCTTGGCGGCCGCTTCGAGACGATCGCGGTTGGCGGTCAGCACGCCGACGGCGCGATCGAAAGCCTGCTCGACGATCTTGCGCACCGCGCAGTCGACCTCGCGTGCGGTCTCTTCGCTGTATTCGCGGTCCTGCCACGGCGCCTGCGGCACCCCGCCGAGGAAGCTCGCGCGGCTCTCCTCGAGCGAGACCGGCCCGAGCTCGGGCGACATACCGTAGCGCGTCACCATGCTGCGCGCGATATCGGTCACTTTCGCGAGGTCGTCGGCCGCACCGGTGGACGTGTGCTCGAACACCAGATGCTCCGCCGCGCGCCCGCCGAGCAGCACCGCCATCTTCGCTTCGAGCTCTACGCGGGTCATGAGGAAGCGTTCCTCGGTCGGCCGCTGAATCGTGTAGCCGAGCGCGCCCACGCCGCGCGGGATGATCGACACCTTGTGCACCGGGTCGCCGTGCAGGCTCATCGCGAGCAGCGCGTGACCCATCTCGTGATAGGCCACGATCTCACGCTCCTTCGGGTTGAGCAGCCGGTTCTTCTTTTCCAGCCCGGCGATCATGCGCTCGATCGCGGCGGTGAAATCGTCGAGCGCCACCGCTTCCGCCGATCGGCGCGTGGCGAGCACCGCCGCTTCGTTGACGAGGTTCGCGAGGTCGGCCCCCGAGAAACCCGGCGTGAGCGCGGCGACCTGCTCGAGATCAGCGTCGTTGGCGAGCTTCACGCGGCGGGCATGCACGCGCAGGATCTGGACGCGGCCCGCCTTGTCGGGCCGGTCGACGAGGACCTGCCGGTCGAAACGCCCCGCGCGCAACAGCGCGGGATCGAGGATTTCCGGGCGGTTGGTCGCGGCGAGCAGCACGAGCCCGGTCGCCGGATCGAAGCCGTCCATCTCGACCAGGAGCTGGTTGAGCGTCTGCTCCTTCTCGTCGTGTCCGCCGGCGGCATACGCACCGCGCGCGCGGCCGAGCGCGTCGAGCTCGTCGATGAAGATGATGGCCGGCGCCTTGGCCCGCGCCTGCTCGAAGAGGTCGCGCACGCGCGCGGCGCCCAGGCCCACGAACATCTCGACGAACTCCGAGCCGTTGATCGACAGAAAAGGCACGCCCGCTTCACCGGCGACCGCGCGCGCGAGCAGCGTCTTGCCGGTGCCCGGCGGCCCGACGAGCAGCACCCCCTTGGGCGCGCGTCCGCCGAGCCGGCTGTAGCGCTTCGGATCCTTGAGGAAGCCGACCACCTCCTCGAGCTCCGCCTTGGCTTCGTCGATGCCGGCGACGTCGGCGAAGCTCACCTTGGTGTCGGTCTCGACGTACACCTTCGCCTTGCTTTTTCCCAGCGACATGAAGCCGCCGCCGAGCCCCTGCCGCTCGGCCATCTTGCGGATGAAGAACATCCACAGTCCGAAGAAGATCAGCGCCGGCACGACCCACGACAGGAGATCGCGAAAGAACGTGTTCTCGACCACGCCGCGGAACTTCACGTCGTACTTCGAGAACTGCTCGGCGAGCCTGGGGTCGACGCGCGTGGTCACGATGCGCTTCTCGCCGTCGCGCAGCGGCTCTTTCAGCGTGCCCTGTATGAGCTGGTCCCGCACCGTGATCTCGGTGACCTGCCCTTTGTCGAGGAGCTGCAGGAACTCGCTGTACGCGACCGGCTCGACGTCGCGCGAGGTCACCCAGATGTCGCGCACCCAGATGACCGCGAGGAGCGCGAGCAGCAGGTACCAGAGGTTGATCTGGTGTTTACGTTCCACGGTCGAAGAATGAAGAAGTGACGGATGAAGCGGTGACGGGTGATGCGGTGACGGGTGGAATCCTAAGTCGTCACCGTTCCATCCGTCACCGCCGTATCCGTCACCGTTCTCTATCCGTCACTTTTTTGCGTCAGGAGGTGTGCTGCACCGGCACCTTCCGCGGCTCCCTGCGCACGCGCGGAATCCGCACTTCGAGCACGCCGTTGCGCAATATCGCGCGAGCGTTGTCCGCGTCGACGCCTTCGGGCAGCGGAATGCGCCGCGTGAACGAGCCGTAGTGCAGCTCGCTGCGCCGATGGCCGGGCTCGCTCGCGCGCTCGTCCTGGCGCTCGCCGCGAACGGTGAGATAACCCTCCTCGAGCTCGACCTGGAGATTCGATTCCTCGACGCCGGGCACGTCGACGCACACGCGCACCTGGTCGCCGTGCTCGCAGATTTCGACGTTGGGGTTCCACATGAAGCCGGGGACGATGTGCGGCAGCTTCGCGAGCGGCGTGCCCCGCCAGAGCTGGCCCCATACGCGATCGGCCTGCTGCGCGGCGCTGCGCATGATGGCGAACGGATACTCGGTGGGATGCGTGAACGCGTGACGCGCGGCGTCGCGCCATTCGGACGCGTAGCGGCGTGCGGTCTCGCCGAGATAGCTGTCGGCGCCGAAGCGCGCCTCGCCCCGATTGATGCGCACTTCGCGCGACTGGAGCACGCGCTTGAAAGCCTGCAGCATCTCGTGGACAACGCTGGGCGCGGGCGACGCGGCATCGCCCTGCGCGCAGTCCGCGTGCACGCCGACCGCGGTGCGCGCGGGCCCGATGGGCTCCGCGGTCACCGCGCCGCTCCACGCAGCGTCGGCGGTGCGCCACTCGACGCGGCGCAGCTCCGGGTGACGCGTGATGTGGATCTCGACCTCGCGCGGCGATGCGGGCGCGCCGGCGATCACGCGAAACGCATCGTCGGCGATGCGCACCACGCCGGTGACGCCGGGCAGCTTCTGCAGCACTTCGCCCGGCTGCGACAGCGCTTCGTACACGCTCAAAGCGGGTTGATCGACTTCGAACCTTTGCTGAACGGTGGGCATTTCAGCTCTTTCTTCAATGGGTTGAAGGTGCAGCGCTCGGAGCAAACCGCGTGCCCTTGGGGCATCCTGCGCCGCGCGCGCCGACGTTACAATCGGCGGCTTCGGACTTGCACGCCACGTCTTCGGCGATCACGACGGATTATTACATGCACATACTCGTTTGCGGCGGCGCGGGCTACATCGGCTCGCACATGGTGAAGCTCCTGCTCGCGCGCGGCCATCGCGTCACCGTCTTCGACAATCTGTCCACCGGACACCGCGACGCGGTGCTGGGCGGCGATTTCGAATTCGGCGATCTCGGCGACGCGGCCGCGATCGATCGCGTGCTCGGCGCCGCGTCGTTCGACGCGGTCATGCATTTCGCGGCGTTCATACGCGTCGACGAGTCGGTCGCGGAACCGGGCAAGTACTTCCGCAACAATTTCTCCAATGCGGTCAATCTGCTCGACGCCATGGCGAAGCACGGCGTGCGGCGCTTCATCTTCTCGTCGACCGCCGCGGTTTACGGCGAGCCGCGCTACGTGCCGATCGACGAGGCCCACCCGCGCGAGCCGATCAACCCGTACGGATTGTCCAAGCGCATGGTCGAGGACGCGTTGCCGTACTACGACGGCGCGTACGGCGTGAAATCGGTGCCGCTGCGTTACTTCAACGCCGCGGGCGCCGATCCCGAAGGCGAGCTCGGCCCGTTCAACGACCGCGTGACCAACCTCATCCCGGTCGTGGTGCGCGTCGCGGCCGGTCTGCAATCCGAGCTCAAGGTCTTCGGGACGGACTACCCGACGCCCGACGGCACCGCGGTGCGCGACTACATCCACGTGACCGACCTGTGCGAGGCGCACCTCGCCGCGCTCGAATATCTGATGGACGGCGGAGACACGCGCGCGTTCAATCTCGGCGTCGGCCGCGGTTTCACGGTGCAGCAGGTGATCGACGCGGCGCGGCGCGTGACGGGTCGCGATCTGGCAGTGGTCACCGAAGGCCGCAGGCCCGGCGACGCCTCGGAAGTCATCGCCAACCCCGCGCTCGCCAATCAGGTGTTCGGCTGGAAGGCGCGCTTCGTCGACATCGACGAGATCGTCGCGCACAACTGGGCGTGGCAGTTGAAGAAGATGGCCGCGCCACCAAACAAAAGCCCCGCCTGAGCGGGGCTCGGTCGCGAGCGGCGGGCGGTTACCAGAGCCTGCGGTACCACGGCGAGCTTTCGCGCTCGCCGCCCAGGAGCAGTCCGGCGACCAGACCGATGACCGCGCCGATGCTCGCGGCGTAGATGACCGCCTGGAACGGACGCTCCTGGATGTAACCTTCGGCGCCCTCGAGCATTTCGTTCGAGCGCTGCTGCACGCTGCTGTAGGCTGCCTGAAGCCGGCCGCGCGAAGCCTCCATAGCGTTCTGTATGGAGCCTCCGGGGTTGCCGATCGCCGTGCCGCCGGTCGTCATGGTGTCTTGGGTTTCGCCTTGCATACGTGCCTCCTTGCGTAGTTGAAAGCTTTGCGAGCTGTTGGGAGCGGGTTTCGCGAAGGGACATAGCATCGCGCGTGCCCGGCTGCGCGCCTTGGCGGGTGCGGCGTTCGACAGGTTACACTAGGCGCCCCCCGCTCTCGCACCGCATCCGATTTCGCAATATGCCGTCTCTTTACACGCCCCATCACAGGGAACCCGCCGAGCGCAGCGGACCCGCGCTGTGGTTCGCGTTCGCGAAAACCGATCTCGTGGTGTGCGAGGATGCCGGCACGGCGTGCCTGCCGTGCTGCGCCGGGCTCGCCGAGCACGGCTTCGAGGGCCAGCGGCCGCAGTATCTCGGCCGGTACGACGGCCGGGACTGCTACGCGGTCGAGATCGACGACGCCGCGCAATTGCCGGAAGGCTGGCGGCGCGTGGGCCTGCGCGAGGCTTTCGCGCTCTTCGAGCCCGAGCTCGCGGCGCTCTCGGGCCGCGCCTACCAGATCCTCGACTGGGACCGCAACCATCAGTATTGCGGCCGCTGCGGCACGCCGACGGTCAAGCGCGAAGACGAGCGCGCGCGCACCTGCCCGACCTGCCGCCGCACGTCGTACCCGCCGATATCGCCGGCGATCATGGTGCTCATCACCGATGGCGCCAGCCGCGTGCTGCTCGCGCGCAAGGCGGGCTGGCCGGCCGGACGCTATTCCGCGCTCGCGGGCTTCGTCGAGCCCGGCGAGATGCTCGAGGACACGATCGCGCGCGAGACGCGCGAGGAGGTCGGCGTCGAGATCACGAACATCCGTTATTTCGGCAGCCAGCCCTGGCCGTTTCCGCACTCGCTGATGATCGCTTTCACCGCCGAGTACGCGGGCGGCGAGGTGAAGCCGGACGGCGTGGAGATCGAGGAAGCCCGCTGGTTCGACGTCGCCGAGCTCCCGACGCTGCCCGCGTCGATCAGCATCTCGCGGCGCCTGATCGACACGATCACCACCGGCATGCGCGCTGCATTCGTCACGAATTCCCGATAAAGCACCATCGTCATGGCAAATTCGCTGCTTGCATTGCACACGCTCGGCCAGCGCGTCTGGCTCGACAATCTTTCCCGCACCCTGCTCGAGGACGGCACGCTCGAGCGCCTGATCAACGAGGACAGCCTGGCGGGCGTCACGTCCAACCCGACCATCTTCTTCAAGGCGATCAGCGAGAGCCCGCATTACCGCGACGAGCTCGCCGCGTTGAAGCGCGACGCCGGCATGACGCCCGAGCGCCGCTACGAGGCCCTGGCGATCCGCGACATCCAGCGCGCGTGCGACCTCTTCCTCCCGCTGTACGTGCGCACCGACGGCGAGGACGGCTACGTGAGCCTGGAAGTCTCACCCGCGCTCGCGCACGACGCCGAAGGGACGATCGCGGCGGGCTTGCGGCTGAAAGGCGAGGTCAACCGGCCGAATCTGCTCATCAAGGTTCCGGCGACGAAAGCCGGCCTGAAAGCGATCGAGCAGCTCATCGGACAGGGCTGCTCGGTCAACGTGACGCTGATGTTCTCGCTCGACCACGTGCGCGACGTGTCGCAGGCCTACATGCGCGGCATCGAGCAGTGGCTGGGACGCAGCGGCGCCGATCCGCGCCCGATCAAGTCGGTGGCGAGCCTGTTCCTGTCGCGCGTCGACACGCTCGTCGACAAGAAGCTCGACGAGATCGGCGGCGATGCGCTGCAGCTCAAAGGCCATGCCGGCGTTGCGCTCGCCAAGCTCGCGTACGAGGAATATCGACAGGTGTTCGGCGGTCCGCTGTTCGCGCCCCTCGCCGCCAAGGCTGCGCGGCGGCAATACATGCTGTGGGCGAGCACGGGCACCAAGAACCCGGCGTACAGCGACGTCATGTACGTCGAGCCGCTCATCGGGCCCGAGACGATCAATACGCTGCCCGACGCGACGCTCAACGCGTTCCGCGATCACGGCCGGGCGGCGGCGACGCTGACCGAAGGACTGGATCACGCGCGACACGTCTTCGCGGAGCTCGCGCGTCACGGCATCCTGATGGGTGAAGTCGGCGAGGCGCTGCAGACGCAGGGCGTCAAGCTCTTTCAGGATTCGTTCGACGAGCTGCTGAAGCTCGTGCGCTAGCTACACGGCAGCCAATAACGTATCGGCTCGTCGAGCACGTCGCCTTTGTGCACCGCGCGCCCGTCGAGCACGTGCTCGAACTTGCCCGCGTCGTCGATGCGCAGGCGTATGGCATCGCCGCGACGGCCGAGCACGGTGCCGCGCACGATGTCGAGCGTCGCGACGCCGACGCGCAGCTCGCGGCACACGCGCGTGCCCGGCACGCCGATGACCGCCGCGCGCTCGGCGAGCGCGCGCGCACGTGCGATCATCCCTTTGGTCGGCGCACCCGTCGGCGCATCGTTGTCCCACGGCCCCGAATAGCGATCGCCGCCCGGCCACTCGTACACGCCGTCGCCGTGGCGGCGGTCGCCGAGGTAATCGCCGCTGTAACGCTCGCCCGCGGAAGGCGACCGGCTGCCCCAGACGTAGGTTCCCTTGCCCTCCTTGCGATCGGCGACGAAGTCGCCTTCGTAGCGGTCGCCGGTCGCCGGCCACGTCTTGACGCCGCGACCGTGCTTCCGGCCGGCGACGAACTCGCCGACATACGTCGCGATGCCGCGGGCCTCGCCTTTGCCCTGCGCAAGACCGCCGATACAGCCGCCGCTGTAGCTGCCCCGGAGCTCGGGATCGAGCACCTTGCACGCGGGACTCTGCGCCAACGCGGAGCTCATCGCCACGATGAACGACACGCCGGCCACTACAAGCTTCACCACGGCCACCACATCGAGATCGACGAGCCGTCGAAGAACACGCGCGGATCGCCTTTGCGCTGGTCGCGCGACGACTGCCAGAAGACGCGGCCGAGGCCGTAGCCGATGAGGCTGCTGGCGACGGTGTCGGACACCCAGTGCTCGCGGCTGCCGATGCGCGCGAGGTTCGTCAGCGCGGGCAAAGCGTACAGCCACGGCATGTCGTATTCGAGCGCAAAAGGCGTGGTGACGCTCCACGCGACCACGCTGTGCCGCGACGGGAAGGACTGGAACGTGTCGTCGCGCGTGCCCCATTCGAACGTCGTATGGTTCAGCCCGGTGTTCGGCCGCGCGCGTCCGAAGACGTATTTCAGACCCGTGGCGAGACCGAAGCCGGCCGCGCCGGCCTCGAACGCCGCATATCCGGTGCGCGAGCGGCGCGGATCGCTGCCGTCGATGGCGGCCAGACCCGCCGCGCCCATCGCCACGAAGGGGATGGCGTTGCCGAAGTCGATGAATCGATCGAAGCCGGTGTTGCCCGTGTGCTTTTCCGAGAAACGCCGGCCGCGGTTGTCGAGGATGCTGCTCGTGAGCACCAGCCCCGCGCCGATCGCGGTCGCGCGCAGCCAGTCGACCTGTGTCGCGGTCTTCGCCGCCGCGAGGTAATCGTTGGCGACGCGGCTCACCGAGAACGTCTCGGGCACGACTGCACCGATGAACTGGGTGCTGGCCTCCGGACTGAGATCGTCGAGCCCGCGCAGCGGATCGCGTACGCGCGCGGCGGGATTCATCCAGTCGATCTTCACGTACGGCATCAGCGTCTCGGCGCCGATCTCGCCGTCGAAGTAGCGCCGCAACACCTCGAGGTTGAAGAACTCGTAGCGCGCCTGAACCGTCGCGCCGCTGGAGATCGTGACCTCGACGCCGCGGGCGGAGAGCGGCGCTTTGAGCAGCGCGGTGCGCGCCGCGCGCCCGACCGCGCGTCCGATCGGCTTCAGGTCAGAATGCGAGGCCGCGATCACGACACGCTCGGACGTGTCGTAATCGACCCTGATGTTGCGATAACCCTGCGCGTACAAGTCCTCGACGAGACGATGCTGGTCGAGCGAGCCGGGCCGCTCCCACTGCTGCGCGGGCGGCTTCGGCGTCACCCGCGTATACGGCTCGACGACGTTGGGCTTGGGCGGCGGCGGGTTCTCGACCTTGCGGTCGACGACGTTGCGTTTCTCGTTGGGCTGGTCCGCAGGCGCATACCACAGCGTCCGGTCGCTGCGCGCGCTCGTCAGGTTGTAGAGCTGCACCGGACGGATGAGCATCGCTCCGCCGTCGCGCGTGAGCGGCCGCCACATCGTGTAGATGTTCGACCGGCTCGTACGCGTGAAGAGCGCGTCGAACGGGATGCTCAGGAAGACGCCCTTGTCGAAGCTGCCTTCGCCGAACTCGGCGGTCGACACGTTGGTGCGCGTGGCGAACGCCCCGAGCGTCACCCCGTTTCTGAAGACCTTCGAGACCTGCACGGTCGCGCCATAGTCCTTGGCGAGGTAGCGCCCGACCGAGACCTGCGCGAGCACATCGTTCCAGCCGGTGTCCCAGTAGATCGTGCCGTGCCCGGTCAACACGTCGTAGTCGCGGAAACCGAAGTGCTGGTCGAAGTCGCGCTGACGTACCGCGTTCGCATCGACGCCGAAGGCGAAGCGGCTGGCGAACGGCCGATACAGCCACTCCCCGCCGACGCCGCCGAACATCTCCTCGAGATAGCCGCCGTACGCGCTGTAGTAATGGCCTTCGGCCGCGCGCCCGACGTGCGCGGCGTAGAGGTTCGTCATCGTGACGTTCGACGTCGTCAGGTACTCGCGCTGGAACGTGCGCACGCGCGGCAGGCTGCTCGGTCCCGTGAACTTGAACTTGTCGTAGTTGTCCGCGAGGCGCAGCCGCACGCTGCTCGAAACCCACGTATCGGGCCGCAGGTTGAGGCGCAGGTCCTCCACCAGGCCGAGTTGCCACAGGATGAACGCGTCGGGTCCGCCGAGCACCTGCCCATACGAGAGGCGCAGGCCGTGCTCGAACAGATCGCGCGGGCGCCCGTCGTGCACCACCTCGCCGACGCCGGAGGCCGGCTGCGGCGTCTGCGCCACGACCGCCTCGCGCTGCTGCGACGGCGGCAGCGGATGCACGCGCTCGGCGACCCATGCCTCGCGGTCGACGACGTGCTCGGCCATGTCCGCGCCGGCGTTGCGGTACGAGAACCGGAACAGATCGACCGACGGCGGCGCGTCGCGGTGGAGCACCGCGGTGCCGCGGTCCAGCCGATAGCGCCAGTACGCCGCGCCCGCGTCGTCGAAGGTCACGTGCACTTCGTTACCGTTGCGCTCGATGCTGCGCACGCGCCAGTCGGTCTGGCTCGCGAGGTCCTGCGCGGTCTTCGACCAGTCCGGCGCCTGTGCGGGGCGGGCTTCGCGCACCGGCACCGGTTTCGGATCGCTCGCCTTGGGTTGGCCGAGCCGCGGGAGATCGGTATACAGGGTCACCCCGAACATCAGCTTGTCGCCGCGCTCGTAAGCGACCGTGAAGTCGAGCCCTTTCGCGGCTTTGTAGACGACGCCCACGTTGATGGGGGTGCGCTGGCGCTGGTTGTTCGCCTGCGGCTCGTGCTGGTAATCGTTGCCGTCGTATTCGACCTTCACCGTGAGCGGATCCCACGGGGTGTGGTACTGCACGCCGCCGAACAGCGCCGCCGGCCCGTGGAAATACGTCGAGAAGGAGAGCTCGCCGCCCTGCCCGGTGAAGCCGCCGCGCGTGTCGAAGCGGCTGCCGAAGATGCGCAGCGGATTGCGTACGTCGCCGCGGCCGCCGAGATAGCCCCAGCCCAGCCCGAGGCTCCAGTCGAAGTCGCCGGTGCGCTTGTTGCCGACGACGTATTCGCCGGCGAAGAAGCCGGTACCGCCGATGTCGCGCAGTCCGACCGCAACTTCGGGCAGGTAAGCCGATTCCTTCCACGCACGCAGCTTGATGTCGAAGCTCTTGTCCTTGTAGTTCTGGTCGCCGGACAGCTCGGGCGCGCCGTAGGGACGATTGTTGACGTTGGTATAGCGAAAGCCGCCTTCCAGCCAGTCGAACGGCTGGAACATGACGTTGCTGCGGCCGTACGGCGCCGTGTAGCTGTAATGGAACGACAGGTGCCCCGCGGTGCGCATGCGCGCCGTCGGTGTCTGCAGCAGCCCGACGTTGCCCCAGTCGCTCGAGCTCACGGTCAGGTCGCGCGATCTCGGCTCGCGCGCTTCGTTGCGCAGCATCACCGGCGCGGGCTCGGGCACCGGCGTGCGCGGCGCATCGCCGGGCGCCGGCGGCGCGTACGCCGCGAGCAGCGCCTCCGACAGGCCGAGCGACATGCCGCCGCCGAGCACCATGCCCTCGCCGGCGCCGGCGGTCGCGCCCTGATCCGTCGGAACGTCTTTCAGCGCCGCCCGATTTTCGATGGTGTCGGCGGGTGCGGGCGCAGTGCCGGGATCAGGCGCCGGCCCCTGGGTCGCGAGAAACCGGATCAGCTTTTCGGAGAAGCCTTCGTCCCAGCCGGCGCCGCGCGCGGGCGCCCAGATCCACGCCCCCGCCGCGGGTTCGTCCTGGCGCTCGCGGTTCCACAACGCGATGCCGACGCGCTGGACGCGGCCGTCGGGCTGCGCGATCCACGCCCAGTCGACGCCCGCGCTCGAGCACGCGTCGATGTACGCCCGCGCTTCGCGTCCCGCCTGATGCACCACTGCGCAGCGCGTCCCGTCGGATGCGACGACCGTCACGGTGCGCGGCCGCCTGGGCATGACGAGGCTGTGGCCGGGGGCGAGCAGCGGGTCGCGCGACGGGTTCACCTGGAGCCAGCGCCCGTCGGCGCTCGCCACGGGGACACGACCGGTCACAGGCAGCCCGGAGACCCAGTCTTTCAGACGCCTGAGCGCGCCCGCATCGCCGCTCACGCCGCGTTGCCCCGCCGCGAGCGCCGTGACGATCTCGAGCTTCAGCAGCGTCTGCCCCGGCACTTCTTCGGGCACGCGCCAGCTCACACCGAGCGGGTAGTCGTCAGGCGAGCGCTTCTGCTGGAGCAACCAGTCGCTGAGCCGGGGCTGGCGCAAAGGCCGCGCGGGCGGCTTGGCGGCGGCCGGCGTGTCCGTGCGCGGCGCGGGCGATTCCGCGGGCGGGTTCTCCGCCGCTCTCAGCGCGCCGGGGACCGCGAGAGCCACCGACGCAGCCGCAGCCGCAATGCGCGCGCCGGCGCGACGCGTGGGTTTCCGCCGCCTGGGTTTCAATCTTCGGAGAGGGAGCTTCGTTGTGGGACGGGCTTGATCGACGCCCGCCTCCGCCCGGAGTTTACATGCAGTCCGGACCCAACGGCGCCTAGCGTGTAGCGGCCTGCTGCAGCGCAGCCGACCAGCGCTGCCAGCTGAAGCACAGGTCGGTCGCGAGGCACTGCTCGGCGTAGACGACGGTGCCGCCCGCGCTGGAGAGATCGACCGCGTAACGAGCGGGCGGCAACACGTTCGAACCCGATCCGGCGCTCTGCGTCACCCGCTCCTCGAACCACGTGAGGCTCTCCGGCGCGACGGCGCGCAGCGCGGTGCTGGAGGGCGCGGCGATCCGCCGCAGCGCGAGCTCTTCCGTGAGGCCCGAGATGTATCCGGGCATGACGTCTCGCGTGCGCACCACGCGCGACGCCTCGGCGGCGCCTGCGGCCGCGGTCCACGACGGCGCGGACACTTCCGCGCCGCGCCACTCGGTGGTGAGGCCGAGCGCCCCGACGATCCTGCCGTTCTGGACGCGGATCACCTCGCCGAGCCCGCTGTAGTAGACGTCGATGCGCCCCGCAGGCGCCTGCTCGACGCTGCCGCGCCACAGCATCGCGACCTGCTTGCCGCGCGTGACGCGGATGTACTCGAGCCTGGGGTCGAGCGCGGCCGAGTCGGTCGAGGCGGATTTCGGCAGGACCTCGCGCATCGATTGAACCACCGCGCTGAAGCCGCCGGTGCACGCGGGCAAGGCGAGCAGTGCGGCGACGGCGAAGGTCAGGCGTGCGGTGCGCATGGCAGGGTCGGATTCCGGCATGAAAAAGGGCCTCGGCTTGCGCCGAGGCCCTTTCTAAACCTCTGTTTCGAGACGACTAGTTCGTGCCGGTCGCGGTCGCAGTCGCGGTCGCGCCACCGCCGTTGTCGTCGCCGCCGCTGGCGATCGCAGCGATCACGCCGATGCCGATCGCGATGCCGGCCGCGCCCGCTACGCCGATACCCGCTTCCGGAGCGCCGCCCGCCGGGGTTGCCGGGGGTTCAGCCGGGTCGACCACGGCCGCATTCGCCGCTGCCAGGGATAAGCCAACCAGTGCTGCCACCAAAGCCGCTTTTAATTTCATGTGTTGCTCCTTGAGGACGGGGTATTCGTACGCCGAGTTCATGTTACCACAGGTTGTATCGGCAAGATCAAGTGGATTCGTAGCCGTTCCACACCGAAAAGCAGTCGGTGTGCCCATTCCGCCGTCATCCCGGGGTGCGCTGCTGAGCGCGACGCTCGGTCACGCCGAGCGCCTCGCCGGGGGGCTCGACGGCGAACGCGCTCAGGCGTGAGTCTTCGGTCGCGGCCTGCGCATCGACGGTGAGCGTCTCGTCCTCGAACGAGACGCGCATGCGCAGCAGGTGCACGCCGCGGCTGCGCAGGCTGCGCAGGCGCTCGGCGGGAATCGAGCCGCTGGACACCAGCACGTCGCGCACGCCGTGGCGCTCGACGAGGCGCGGCGCATCGCCCGGGGCGTAAATGCGGCAGCCGCGGATAATCTTGCCCACTTTCATCGGGTCGTCGTCGAGGAAGCCGACGACGCGGTAGCGGTGCTCGGCGTTGTTCGCGAGCTCGCGCAGCAGCCACTCCCCGCCGTCGCCGGCGCCGTAGATGAGCGCCGGCGTCGCCTCGGGATGGGCTGCGCGCTGCCGGTCGGAGATCAGCGTTCCCAGCATGCGGAACGAGAGGCGGCTCGCGCAGATGAGCGCCAGCAGGATCAGCGCGTCGAGGACGAAGACTCCGTTCGCGCCGCGCACGCCGCCGGTCATCAGGTTGACGACGAACGCGCTCAGCACCGCCGCGGCCACGGTCGAGCGCCCCATCACGATCACGTCGGCGACGCTGAAGTAGCGCCACATGCCGCGATAGACGCCGCCTGCGAGCAGCGCGATCTGCTGTATCACCAGCACCGCGGGCAGCGTGAGCACGAAGATGTTGAAGTGCTCCAGCGAAAGGTCGCCGCCGAAGCGGAAGAGAAAGCTCGCGAAATACGCGAGCGAGATGAGCATGAGGTCGAGGAGCACCTCGAAGATGCGCTTCTTGTACGAGAATTCGACCAGCACGTTGACGAAGCGATTGCTGACGTCCGGACTGTCGGGCTGGTGGATGCGCACCTTCCCGAGATGCAGCCCGAAGAAGAGGATGGTCAGCGCGAACGTGAGCACGAGCAGCAGCGCCACGTGCACGTTGATCACGCGCACGTAAAGGCCGAGCGCCCCCGACGCCGCCGCGATCAGCCACAACATGAGCACCGCGTTGCGCTCGGACATCCCCAGCGCCACCAGCCGGTGCGACGTATGGTCCCTGCCCCCCTGCGACACCGGCCGCCCGTAGAACTTGCGCGTGACGGTGACGAAGCCCATGTCGAAGATCGGGATCAGGAAGATGAGCACCGGCGTGAGCAGGACCGCCGCGAGATTGAAGGTCCGGCTGTAATCGTTGAGCAGCGCGGTCGCGCCCACCGTGAGGCCGAGGAACATCGAGCCGCAATCGCCCATGAAGATCGACGCGGGATGGAAGTTGTAGACGAGGAAGCCCAGCAGCGCGCCGGCGAGCAGGCACACCAGCATCGCCTCCGCAGGCTGGCCGTTCGCGACGAAGCCGATGATCATCGCGACACAGGCGATCAGCGACACGCCGCCGGCCAGGCCGTCCATGTTGTCGAGCAGGTTGATCGCGTTGGTGATCGCGACCAGCCAGAAGATCGTGACGATGTCGTTGAGCGTCTCGTAGCTCGACCACGGCAGCTTCACGCCGAAATGCACGATGCCCGCGGCCGCGATGAGCTGCAGGCTCAGCTTCGTGTAAGGCTTGATCTGGACGAGATCGTCGATGAAGCCGGCGACGAAGATGAAGGTGCCGAAGGCGAGGATCGCATACGCCTTCGGGGCGGGCGGCGCGAACAGCGCGAAAGCGACGGCGAACGCGAGATAGATGCCGACGCCGCCCAGCATGGCGGTCGGCTTCTGGTGCCAGCGGTCCTTGCGGGGCTTGGCGACGACGCCGTAGTGGCGCGCCGCCGCGCGCACGCACGCGGTGAAGAACAGGCTCAGGAGAAACGCAGAAAGCGCCGCAAGCGCGAGTTGCATGTGCCTTCCAGGAGTTTTACGTGACGCCGCGGCGCCCGCGCGCGGTGCGCGCGGCGCCGGCCGGCATCAGACGGCGACCCGCCGGGGTCCCCGCCGCTCGTGCGTGCCCTGCTGGAACTCGATCACGCTCGCCAGGATGTCGTCGAGCGTCTTCTTCGGTGAGTACTGGATGAGACGCTGGATCTTTCCGATGTCGGGCACGCGGCGCTGCATGTCCTCGAAACCGTCCTCGTACGCCTCGGTGTACGGGATCAGCACGATCTTCGATTTCGAGCCGGTGAGCGCCTTGACGCGCTGCGCGAGCTCCATCATCGAGATCTCGCCGCTGTTGCCGATGTTGTACACCTCACCCACCGCGTCGTGGTGATCGGCCAGGCCGATCAGCGCGCCGACCGCGTCGTGCACGTGGGTGAAGCAGCGGGTCTGCTGGCCGTCGCCGAAGACCGTGATGTCCTCTCCGGCGAGCGCCTGCTTGACGAAATTCGGGATGACCATGCCGTAGCGGCCCGTCTGTCGCGGGCCGACGGTGTTGAACAGGCGCGCCACCACGGTGGGCACCTTTTTTTCCTTCCAGTAGGCGATGGCGAGGAACTCGTCGATCGCCTTGGAGCAGGCATAGCTCCAGCGGCCTTTGCTGGTGGGACCCATGATCAGATCGTCGTCCTCGCGGAACGGGACCTTGTCGCGCTTGCCGTACACTTCCGAGGTCGATGTGATCAGCACGCGCTTGCGCTTTTTCGCCGCCAGCTTCAGCACGACGTCGGTGCAGCGGATGTTGGTCTCGATCGTCGCGACCGGGCTCTCGACGATCAGCCGCACCCCGACGGCCGCGGCGAGGTGGTAGATCACGTCGCACAGGTCGACCAGCTCGGCCATGAGGCGGGTGTCGCCGACCGACTCGATGTAATACGTGAAGTTCGGATGACTTTTCAGGTGCTGGATATTCTCGATGGCGCCCGTCGAGAGGTCGTCCACCACGTAGACCTCGTCGCCGCGCTCGAGCAGCCTCTCGGCCATGTGCGAGCCGATGAAGCCCGCCCCTCCTGTGATCAGCACCTTCATCTGGTTTCCTTTCAATGCGGAACGACTATTGTCCCATACTGCGAACACGGCGTCAGGCCGTCTTATGCCGTCAGCAGGCCTACCAAGTCGGGGCTCGACGCAAAAGGTCTGCCACCACGCGCCCGGCGGTCCTGCCGTCCCATAGCTGCGGCGTTCGCCCCTGAGGCCAGCGCCGCTCGTGTATGAGCCGTATCGCGTGCGGCACCTCGCCCGGCCGCATCAGCCGATTCGTTCCTTCGGTGACGGTGATGGGGCGCTCGGTGTTCTCCCTCAGGGTGAGGCACGGGATGCCGAGATACGTCGTCTCCTCCTGGAGCCCGCCCGAATCGGTGATCGCCACCGCGCTCGTCGACAACAGGCTCATGAACTCGATGTAGCCCGCGGGCTCGAGCAGGGTGATGCCCGGCTGCTTCAGCGTCTCCCACAATCCGAATTCGACCAGGCACTTGTGCGTGCGCGGATGCACCGGGAAGACCAGCGGCAGGCTGCGTGCGCTCTCGCGCAGCATATCGGCCAACACCCGCAGCTGCGCGGGATCGTCGACGTTGCTCGGACGGTGCAGCGTGACCACGCCGTATCCGCCCGCCGCGAGTCCGAGCTGCCGCGCGTACTGGCGCGCCTCGAAACGCGCCCGGCTCATCTCGAGCGCATCCATCATGATATTGCCCACGCGGCAGATGCGCTCCGCCGGGACGCCTTCCCGCGCGAGATTTTCGTCGCCATCCGGCGACGGTGTCCACAGCACGTCGGCAATCGAGTCGGTGACGATGCGATTGATCTCTTCGGGCATGCTGCGGTCGCCGCTGCGCAGCCCGGCCTCCAGGTGAGCGACCCGAATGTGCAGCTTGGCCGCCGCGATGGCGCACGCCAGGGTGGAGTTGACGTCGCCGACCACGATCGTGCAGTCGGGACGCTCGCGCATGCAGAGCTTTTCGTACTCGATCATGACCCGCCCCGTCTGCTCGGCGTGCGTGCCGCCGCCGACGCCCAGGTGTGCGTGGGGGTCGGGTAGGCCGAGATCGGAGAAAAATGCATCCGACATGTTGCGGTCGTAGTGCTGGCCGGTATGGACGAGACGCGGACGCAGCGCATCGGGCAGCGCGGCGAGCGCGTTGTAGAGCGGCGCGACCTTCATGAAGTTGGGGCGCGCGGCGGCGATGAGATCTATGGTGTAAGGCATCAGGTCTGGACCGGGTTCAGGTTCTCCAGCACATCGAGCATGCGCCTGGCGAGGACGTCGCGATCGTACTCGGTGCAGACGAAGCGTCGGCCCGCCTGCGCCATCGCCTCGCGCTGCTCGCGTTGCGCCGCGAGCTCGCGGATCGCCTGCACGAGCGCGTCGGTGTCCGCAGGCGGGATCGCACGGCCTGCGCCCGCGCGCTCGAGGATCTCGCGGCTTTCGCCGCGCACGCCCAGGATGATCGCGCGGCCGACCGCCATCGCCTCGAACATCTTGGACGGAATCACCTGCTCGAAGAGCGGCAGGTTGCGCAGCAGCACGAGCGCGACGTCGGCGAGCTTGAGGTACTCGGGGACCTCCTGCTTCGGGACCGAGCCGGTGAATATGACGTTCGTAAGCCCGCGGCGCGCGGCCTCGCGCACGAGGTCGTCCTTTTCGGCGCCCGTGCCGACCACCACGAACCGGATGTCGTCGCGATCGAGCAGGCGCTCGGCCGCCTCGAGTATCGACGACAGGCCGTGCGCCATGCCCACGGTGCCGATGTACGCGGCGACGAACTTGCCTTCGACGCCGAGACGCGACGCGAGCGTCTCCGGCCTCGCGCCGGGCTTGTAGAGCTCGAGATCCGCGCCGTTCGGCACCACGGCGACGCGCGACGCGGGTATGCCGTTGGACGTGAGCACGCGCTTGAACGAGTGCGTGAGGCTCACGATCATCGCGGCGCGCCGGTATAGGAAGTATTCGAGCTTGCGCAGCATGCGGATGACGAGCGACTCGCGCATCGCGCCGACCGCCACGATCGAATCGGGCCAGAGGTCGCGCAGCTCGAACACGAAAGGCCTGCGCTTCACGCGCGAGATGAGGTAGCCGGCGACCGCCTGCAGCAGGTGCGGCGAGGTCGCCACCACTACGTCCGGACGCGGCAGGAAGATCGCTCGCGCGACCGCGGCGAGCGCGAAGCTCGCCTGATCGAGCGTGCGCCGCACGAAGCCCGCGTTGGGCGCCATGTACGTCCACACGCGCTTCACCTCGATACCCGCCATGGTCTCGCTCTGAAAGCGGTTGGACCAGCCTTCGAAGAGCTTGCCTTCCGGGAAGTTAGGGACCGCGCAAACGACCGTCACGCGATGTCCCGCGGCCACCCAGCGCCGAGTGTGCTCGAAGCACCGCGCGGCGCCGGCGCCCATCTCCGGCGGAAAGTTGTCGCACACGAAGAGAATGTTCATCGCGGTGCTGCGGCACGCAGGCTGACGCGCGTCGTCACGGGCAGCGCGCCTGACGCGGCCCACGCGATCACCGGTCGCTCGACGACGCAGCCGAACTCGGGCGCGTAGGTGCCACGCTCGATGGCGACCGAATCGCATGCCGAAACGTCTAGCCTAAGCAGCGTGCCGTCGCTGCAGCCGAGCTCGAAGCTCCTGTCGCCACAATCACGCACGCTCACGTCGGGGTGCAGGGTTATGCGTCCGCAGACGCGGTGGGGGCCGCGCCCCTCGACGCGATCGATCCACACGAGCTCGTTCTCCCTCATCGTTATTTCTCTGCGATGCACCGGACGCCCGGCAAGCCGCGAGTACCCGTCGTGCGAGCACGCGATGGAGATTGCGTCCGCGCCCGCGCTCACCTCGTGGTCGAATGGCCGCGCACGGCGCGCGACCCGGAACCCGTGCCACACCTCGGAAGAGCTCTCTGCGTCGATCTCGACGGTGTTGTGCGCGCGCGTCGAGCGCTCCCAATCGCGCACGCTTCCCGTGCCGTAACGCGAAGTTCCCGAATTGCAGATGATGCGCCGGCCCTGCCAGGACAGCTCGAAGGAGAGCGTGTCGGCGTGGGCGTGGGCGGTCAGGTATTGGGGGCCGACGGGAGCCGCGTCGAAGATCAACGCGGCGGGTCCGAGTCTAGCGCTGACGTAGCCGCTCTCCCGCAGGTATTTTAACCCAGCGGTGAAGCCGCACCGCGCCGCGAAGCCGAGTCGCCGCGCGTAGGCCGCGATGTCCGCGGGCGCGGGCGCGATGCCGAACGCCGCGTCGTTGAAGAAAGCGATCCCCCCGTCCGGGTGGCACATCGCGTCGAGCCAGTCGAGCATCGCCGGCACCGCCGCCATCCACGATGCGAGCCCGGCCGAGAGCGCGCCCGACGGCGTCGCTGCGTAAGCGCGCGCGACGTTGACGAGGTCGAGCACGTCTTCGAGGACGATCGAGTGGTACATGGGACTGAGCTCGAAATGTCCGCCGTCGGCGAGAATCTGCTCGGGCATCTCGCGCGCGAGTATGCGCAGACCGGTCGCCAGCCACCCTTCGGCTTCCGGGCCGTCGAAGTACAGGCCGACGTAGACCAGCGCCTTCGCGTTCTCAAAAAGGTGATTGCCGAGCAGGTGCCATTCGAGGCGACGCGCGAGATGGCGCGCCTGCACCGCGAGGCTCTCGTGCGCGCGCGGTGCGAGCGCGTTGCCGTCGAGCGTCCATTTGATCCAGTTCACGATGCGCAGCGACAGCGGATAAGGCTCCCACCCGGTGCCGTGCGCGGGCGGGTTCTCGCCCAGCCAGTTGTCGATGACCGCGTGCCCGAGCGATGGGTCGCCCGCGACTTCGGCGGCGTGCAGCACGTCGAAGTAGTGCAGGTTGTAGAGCCACAGCTTGGGCCAGTCGGCGCGGTCCCAGTCGCCGGGCCCGACCTCGCGCTCTTCATTAAGGAAACGCATGCGCCGGGGTCCCGGCAGCGCGCAGCCGCGCCCGGGGTGCGCGGCCCACGTCCCGCTCGCCGGACGGCGCGGTGGCGCGGCGCGCAGGTCCGGCGACGGCCGGCGCAGTCGGAACGCGATGCGGCCCGCGACCTGACCCGGCCGCAGGTGACGCAAGGTGTGGAAATAACGCGAGACGCTCAAGCGCCCGTTCGCAGACGCGCGGCCGCCTCGAGCGTGACGCGGCTCACTTCGAGCAGCTCGTCGAACGCGATCGGCGATGCGCCGCCGGTCGCGACGGCCCGCACGAAAGCGCCGGCGCAAGCGGCATTCCCCTTGTCCTGGCTCCACAGGCGCATCGAGCGCAAACCCGGCCAGCCGTAGCCGGTCAGGCGCCGGAAATTGTCGAGCTGCAGGATGCGCCCGGCGCAGAACACTTCGACGCGCTCCTTGGGAAACGACTTGTGCCCGTCGGTGAGGTAATGCACCGTGCCCGACGAGCCATCAGCGAACGTGAGCGTGAGAATCGCCGCATCGTCCGGATCGCTCGCCGCGGGCGTGGCGGTGACCGTGCCGATCGGGGCACCTGCCAAGAAGCGCATGAGGTCGATGAAGTGGCAGGCCTCGCCGACGATGCGGCCGCCGCCGACGCGCGGATCGCGCGTCCAGTGGTCGGCGGGAATGGCGCCCGCGTTTACCGTGATCACGAACGACTTCGGCGAGGCGACCGTCGCGAGCAGCGCCTTCATCCGCTGCACGTGCGGCGCGAAGCGGCGGTTGAAGCCGACCATCACGAGCGGCGTGCGGCCGCGAGCGAGCGCGTCGGCGTGAGCCGCCGCGATCGCGTCGAGGCCTTCGGGCGTGATCGCCAGCGGCTTCTCGACGAAGACGTGCTTGCCCGCGCGCAGCGCCTCGCACGCGAAGCGCGCGTGAGTGTCGTGGCGCGTGCAGACCACGAGCGTGTCGATGTCGTCATCGGCGATCAGCGCGGCGGTGTCGGTGGTCGCCTGCTCGAAGCCGAACTTGCGCCCGGCGTGCACCGCGCTCACGCCGCCGCTCGAAGCGATCGTCTTCAACCGCGCGCCGGCGTCGCGCAGCGCCGGGATCAGCACCGCCGTTCCGTAACCGCCCGCGCCGATCACGCCCATGACTGGCGCGCCGGTGCGCGCCTCGGCGGCGGCCGCGGGCAACGGCGTCGTGCGCACCATGAGCGCAGGCGCGCGCGCGGCGTCGGCAGCGGCGTACTCGAGGACGATGCCGAGGCTCGGCTCGCCGCTCGACAGCAGCGCGTACGCTTTTTCGGCATCGTCGAACGCGATGCGGTGCGTGACGAGTGGCGCGAAGTCGACGCGGCCGTCGCCGAGCATGTCGAGCACTGCCTCGAAGTTGCGCTGCTCGGTCCAGCGCACGTAACCGACGGGATAGTCGTGGCCCTGCTCTTCGTACGCGCGGTCGTAGCGGCCGGGGCCGTAGGAGCACGACACCTGGAATGTGAGCTCTTTTTCGTAGAAGTCGGCGCGGGAGAGCTCGAGGCCGGTGACGCCGACGAGGACGATGCGGCCGCGCTTGCGGCACATCAGCGCCGCCTGATGCATGGGCTCGCTGCTCTTCGTCGACGCGGTGACAATCACCGCGTCGGCACCGATGCCGCGCGAGTACGCCTGCGCCGCGGCGACCGGATCGGCGCCGCGGCCGACGTCGACGACTTCGGCGCCGAAAGTGCGGGCGAGTTCGAGCCTGCCTGCGTCGGGATCGATACCGAGCACTCGGCAGCCCTGTGCGCGCAGAAGCTGTACCGCAATGAGGCCGATGAGACCGAGACCGGTCACGACCACGGTCTCGCCGAGCGTCGGCTGGGCAAGCCGTATTCCCTGCAACGCGATCGCCGCAAGCACGGTGAAAGCGGCGTCCTCGTCGCTCACACCGTCCGCCACTTTCGCGCAGAGATTGACGGGCACCGTCACGACCTCTGCATGCTTGCCGTTCGAAACGATGCGATCGCCGACCTTAAAACGCGTGACGCCCGCGCCGACCTCGAGCACCGTGCCGACGTTGCAGTAACCCATCGCGATCGGCTGGTCGAGCTTGTTGCGCACCGCCCTGAGCGTCGGGGCGAGACCGTCGGTCCTGATCTTGTCGAGGACCATGCGCAGCTTGTCGGGCTGCTGCCGCGCCTTCTCGATCAGCCCCGCCTTGCCGAAATCGACGAGCATGCGCTCGGTGCCCGCCGAAACGAGGCTTCTGCGAGTCGCGACCAACACGTGACCCGGCGGCACGGCGGGACGCGGCACGTCGACGATTACCGTTTCACCGGAGCTGAGGTTTTGCAGGACCTGTTTCATCGCGGCGCGGCTCCCGCGATGAGCGCGTCCTTGTCGGCACGCGCTGGATAGTTGATGAGCACCGCTCTATAGACGCCTTTGAACACGAAAAGGCTGCCTGCCGCGGCGCCGACGATTCCGCACGCCGCTATGAGCTCTTCCAGATGCTTGAGCGAACCTGCGCCTCCCAGCGCCGTCAGCGGCACCGTGACGCCGTCCATGATCGCGCGCACCAGCGTGAGGTCGTAGCCTTTCATGACGCCGTCGTTGTCGATCGAGTTCACGACGATCTCACCCACGCCCAGCGACTGCAGCTCACGCGCGAACTCGGCGGGTTCACGCCCCGTCGCGCGCGTGCCGTTGTGCGTCCAGATCTCCGGTTCGCCGCTGCCGCCTTTTCTCTTCGCGTCGAGCACGGCCACGACGCTCTGGCTGCCGACCACCCCCGCCATGTCGCTGACGAGCGCAGGCCGCTCGACCGCCGCCGAGCTGATCGCCACTTTTTCGACCCCCAGGCTCACGATCTTCTCGACCTGGGCTACGGTCTTCACACCCCCGCCATAGCAGAGCGGCATGCGGCACTCGGCGGCAAGCTTGCCGATGAGGCCGTAATCCGGCTCCCGGCCCTGCGCCGACGCGTCGATGTCGAGCACCATCAGCTCGTCGACTTCCTTCTCGTTGAAGATGCGCACGGCATTGATGGGGTCGCCGACGTACTTGGGACTGCCGAACTTAACGGTCTTGACCAGACCGTTGTTCTTGACCAGCAGGCACGGGATGATCCGTGGCAGCAGCATCGCTCAGACCTCCGCGAAATTCTTCAGCAGCTGCGTGCCCCAGCCGTGGCTTTTCTCGGGATGGAACTGCACGCCGAAGATGCGGCCCGAGCCCACGCTCGACGCGAAAGCGCACGCATAGTCCGTCGTCGCCAGCACGTGCTCGCGCTCGGCGGCGGCGAAATAGTACGAGTGCAGGAAATAGAACCGGGCAGCCGATTCGAGCCCGCGAAACAGCCCCTCGCCCCGCAGCGGCTGTACGTCGTTCCAGCCCATGTGCGGCAGCGGCATGAGCCCGCGTGCCCCGTTGCAGTCGAAGCGCTTCACCTGCCCCGCGATCCAGCCCAGACCGGGAAGCACGCCTTCTTCGCTGCGCTCGGCCATCATCTGCATGCCGACGCACACGCCGAGCACGGGCTTGCCGCCGCGCAGGACCGCGTGGTCGAGCGCCGCTCTCATGCCCGAATCGTTGAGCCGGGTCATTGCGCGGTCGAAAGCCCCGACGCCGGGCAAGATGACGCGCTCGGCGCGCTCGATGTCGGCAGGGCCGGTGGCGAGCGTCGCGGGGATGTTCAGTCGTTTGTAGATCGTCGCGAAAGCGTCGACGTTGCCCAAGCCGTAGTCGACGATCGCGATCATCGCTTGCCGCCGCGTTCGAGGCCCAACCACTTCATCACGCGCGCGCCCATCAGGTAGACGTACTGCTGCGACTTGAAATCCTTGTACGAGCGGTTTGGCCCGTCCATGCAGCCCTGCAACTCGTCGACCGAGATGCCGAGCTTGGTTGCGACGTACTCGAAGTCCTGACCGACGGTCTCGGGATCGTACGCCGGCCGCGACAGGCGCTCCAGCGCCTCTTTCCGCGTCATCTGCTTGGTCAGGATGAGACTCGAATACTGCACTTTGCGCGTATCGTAGCCGAACTTCTTCGGCAGCCAGTAGCTCTCGTAGAACTTGGTGAAGCGCGACTCGAAATGCTTCTGCGGATAGGGCTGCCAGCCGAAACGCTCGGCCAGCAGCCGCATGGCGTCCGCCTTGACGTACGGGACGTAATTGAGCGGCGTCTCGACGCGGATGCGCTTCACGTACGGCAGATAAACCTTGTGCCAGAGGATGGTCGTCGTGGGGAAGTTGACGAGCGGGCGCGTACCGAACTTCGCGTGAATGTCGCGTAGCTGGATCGAGTCCGACTGGTAGTACATCCATTCGATCGGATTGCGAATGCATTCAGTCGAGAGATTGGCTCCGGTGAGGATATAGCGCACGCCGTAGCGGTCGGCGAAGTTGTACATCGTCGCGAAGAACGCGTGATCCTGCGGCGTGTCGATGTGCGGCACGCCGGCCTTGAAGTAAGCGAGCTGGAGGTCGCGCATCTCCTCCCAGTCGATGACCTCGGTGTAGAGATCGAGGCCGAGCTTGTCGACGAGCTTCTCGATGTTGTTCACCGCTTCCTGCGAGTTCCAACCGGCATCCACGTGAAAGACGAGCGGGCGCAGGCCGAGCTTCTCCTTGGCGACGTACGTGAGGTAGGAGCTGTCGATGCCTCCGCTCATGCCGATGATGCAGTCGAAGTCCTTGCCCTCGCCTTCCTTCTTGATGCGCTCGACCAGGCCCGCGAGCTCGCGCTCGCCGCGCTCGTCGGTGTGCCAGTTCGGAAGAATGTTGCGGTAGAAGTTGTTGCAGTGGTCACACACGCCGCGCTCGTCGAAGGTGATTCGACTGTCGGTGGTGTCCATGACGCAGTTCGTGCAGATTTGATGGTTCAGCTCGGTCATATGCATGGCGATTGGCCCGTGAGCGTTCCGCGTGCGGGCTCCTGAGGAGGGAACATAAAGGGGAAATGCGTGGTGGCGGCAAGGCGCCGCCTGCGCGTATTCCTCAGGTAGCGAGTGTCCTCATTAGTTCGGGCATGGTGCGGTGTCCGCTCTCCGCGAGGGCATATCGGATGTCGGCGTCTTGCGGCGGTTTGTCCGCGTCGCCCCCGAGGCTTGTCGCGAGCTCTCGGCGGTAGCCCACCGCGACTTCGTCGGAGAGCCGGCATGCGCGCACTGCGGTTTCGAAACTCAGCCTTGGATCGAGCGCGGCGCCGGCCGCCGCGGCGAGAAACGTCGCGAGCATGCGTGCGAGCGGCCGCTCGGCATCGGACGCCGGCATCGGCTCGGCGCTCGCCCGCTCGCCGTCGCGAATCACGGCAGGCTCGGCGCTGAAATCGAGCTGAAGCACGCGACCGCTGCGAGCGCGGACTTCGACGAGGCGCCGACGCTCGCCGGTGTTGCGCTCCAGGAAGATCGTGCACGGGACGTCATCGGCGCGCAGGTCGAGTCCAACCGCCGCGCCGCCCCTGGCGACCGTGACGCCTCGCAGTCGATCGGGCGCACGGCCCAGCAACGCACCGACCAGGGGCACCACGTGCGGCAGCCAGTCGGCGAACACCGGCACCCGTGCGTCGTAACTTTTCACCTCACCGTAGCGATGTTCCGCCAGCGGATCGGCCCACCGGAGCGTCAGCGCCTCGACCGGGCTGCTGGCCGCCACCCGCTCCGCGAAACGCTGCACGTAGGGCGCGAACAAAAACACGTGCGACGCGGCGAGCGTCACGCGGTGCGCACGCGCCAGATCCAGCAGCCGTTGGGCCGCCGCTGCCGTGGTCGCCACCGGCTTCTCGACGAGCGTCGGGCTGCCCGCGCGCAGCGCCCACTCCGCCGTCGCTTCGTGATCGTGCGCTGCATTCGCCACGATCACGGCGCCGGCAGGCGCATTCGGCAGCGCGGCGGAGATCTCGAGCGGTGCACCGGCGCGCCGCGTACGTGCCCACGCGAGCATGCCCTGCGCATTGCCCGGCGAGCACACGCGCAGGGGGACCCGCGGCGCCAGGATGCCGCAGAGCACGTCGATGAGCACCCTCGCCCAGCGCCCGCCGCCTACGACCAGCACATCGGCAGTCTCGACGGCGCCGCGGGCGCCGGCCGCCGCATTAGCGCTGGCGCTCGAAGTCTGCCGCACTGACGATGTCGATGACAGGGCCGGTATAACCATGCTGTGACAAATAGCTGCGGATCTCCTGCGGGATGTGCCACGCCAGGTTGAGCAGCGGCTGCGACTTGTCCGCAAGTGCGAAGAGCTCGTCGTCGGAGCGGATCGGGACGCGGGTGCCGGGCAGGTAATGCCCGATCTTCATGGAGCCGGGCTTTTCGTAGACGGCGTCGATCGACTCCTCTCCGAGCCCCAGCAGCTTGATCAGGATCGCGGCACGGCCCGGAAACGCCTTGGCCCGCAGCTTGCCATACTGCCGAACATGCTCGGCGACCGACGCCCTGCGGCTCGCGCGCCAGCGTTCGAGATTGGCGCTGAGCCGCTCGAATTGCTCGCGAAAGCGGCCTTCGCGTGCATCGACGGCGGCGCGCGCAGCGGCCTCTTCCGCGCTCGGCGGCTGACTGCTCAGGAACACGCGGATGTTGCCGCCATAGCGCGACGGGAATTCCACGTGTGACAGCTCGAGCTCGAGCGCACGCGCGATATGAACGAACGACGTGTAGCTGTAGGTGCGCGGATGTTCGTGATAGAAGGTATCGAACTGATTGCCGTCGAGGACTGCGCCGAGGTAGTGGTTCTCGATCACCACCGCCGTGCGCGCGGACACCAGGTGCCGCAGGGTGCGCAGCACTGCCTGCAGGTCCTCGATATGCGCGAACACGTTGGTGAACGTGATTATATCGGGCTTGCCGTGCTCTTCGGCGATGCGCGTCGCGAGCTCTTCCGACAGGAACGCGTTGAAGGTGACGTGACCTTTCTCCTCGGCATCGCGACATGCGCCGGTGGGCTCGATGCCCAGCGTGGTCGCACCCTTCTTGCGGAAGAAGTCGAGCAGGCTGCCGTCGTTGCAGCCGATGTCCAGCACGCGCTTGCCGCTCAGCGGTCCGAAACGCGCTTCGCAGGAATCGACGAGGCCGGCCATGCCGTTGAGCACGTCCGCAGTGAAGCGCGAGCGGTAATGGTACGACCGCGGGAAAAGCTCCTGCTTCGGCACCTGGTAGCGCTGATGCGCCGTTCGGCATGTGTCGCAGTACAGGATTTCGATCGGGTATTCCCGGCAGGTGCGCGCGTCGCCGACCGCCACCAGATCATCGCACATCGGGTGTCGGCCGAGGTCGAGCACGGTCGCGAGGTGTTGTTCGCCGCAAACCTCGCAGCCGCTTACTTGGTTCAGTTGATCGTTCATCGCTCCAGGCTTCTGTTCACACACGAGCCCGGTTCGCTCGGTGCGGAATTTGTTGCGGAGAGTTCGGTGAGAGTCGGGACGGCGCGCCACGCGATGCTGCGGCGCGGGCGCGCAGGCGGATTATACATGCGCACAGTGGGGCGAGTGCCGCCCCGGCAGCGATACTACGAGTTTCGCTTCAACGACTTAGCTGTCAACCGGCCTCGTAGTCGGCGATCTGTCGAGCGATGAGCCCGGGCAGTGCGCTGTCGGATATCGTGTAGCCCGCATCGGTCCACTCGACCGTGTCCCCGAACGTGAGCCGCGGCGTCCATCCGAGCTTGTGGCGCGCGCGGTCGATCGAGAGCGACAGCGCCCGGGCTTCGTGAACACCGGGCGCGGGCGTCGACGTCCAGCGTCGTCCCCTGCCGAGGCCGGCCATCGTCTCGACGAGCTCGCGAACCGTGCGGTCACCTGACGTTCCTGGGCCGAAGTTGCATGCGTCGATCGAGCGATCGCCGGAATCGAGACGAGCGGCGAGTGCGAGATAGCCTGCCAGCGGCTCGAGGACGTGCTGCCACGGTCGCGTCGAATCCGGATTGCGCAGCTCGACGGCATCGCCGCGGGACCACGCGCGATAGCAATCGGGCACGATGCGATCCTCGCTGTAATCGCCCGCACCGAGCACGTTACCGGCGCGCGCCGTCGCGACCGCGACGCTGCTCGACGCGCCGAACGACGCCCGCCACGACGCGACGCCGATCTCGCACGCCGCTTTCGATGCGCTGTAAGGATCGTGCCCTCCCAGCTCGTCCGTCTCGCGATACGCGAATTCCCACTCGCGGTTCCGGTACACCTTGTCGGTTGTGACGACGACCACGGTCACGGGCCGTTCGAGCGCGCGTGCCGCCTCGAGCACGTTGAGGGTGCCGACGACGTTCGTCTGCCACGTCGTGATCGGCTCGCGGTAACTGCGTCGCACCAAGGCCTGGGCCGCGAGGTGGAACACGATCTGCGGATCGGCGCGCCGCACGGCTGCCTTGAGCCCGTCCCCGTCGCGAATGTCGCAGATGACGTGGTCCAGGCGCTCGTCCAACCGCAAGCGCGGGAATAGCGAGCCCGGTTCGGGCGGAAGCGCGATGCCGAAGACATCCGCGCCGTTTCCGACCAGCCATTCGCACAGCCAAGCACCTTTGAAACCGGTATGACCGGTCACCAGGATGCGCCGCCCCCGAACGTCCCGGCTCATTGCTCGACGCTCACCAGATTTTCCACGCTGCGCGCCCTTCGTCCCACAGGCGGTTGAGCAGCATGAACTCCTGGTACGTGTCCATCGGCTGCCAGAAACCGTCGTGCGCGTAACAGCCTAGCTGCCCTTCGCGCGAGAGTGCCGTGAGCGGTCCCTGCTCGAAGACCAGCGCGGGATCGTCGTCGAGGTAGTCGAAAAGCCTGCGGTCGGCGACGAAAAATCCGCCGTTGATCCTGCCCGCCGAGGTCTGCGGCTTCTCGAAAAAGGTCGTCACGACGCCGTCCTTGATCTGCAGCTCGCCCCACCGGCCGGGAGGACGCACCGCCGTCAGCGTGAGCACGCGGCCGCTCGCGCGATGATGCGCAATCGATGCGGTGATGTCGACATTGCCTACGCCGTCGCCGTAGGTGAGGAGGAACTCGCGGTCGTCGCCGAGGTATTTCTCGATACGCTTGATACGCCCGCCGGTCATCGTCTCCTGGCCCGTATCCGCCAGCGTCACCGTCCAGCCGCGCTCCTCGATCTGCGTATAGAAGTTGACCCCACCCGGTTCGCCGATGCGCATCGTCACGTCGGACACCATCCATTGCAGGTTGCGAAACCAGTCCTTGATCACGTCGCCTTTATATCCGAGACAAAGAATGAACTCGGTGTGGCCGTGAGCGGCATACGTGCGCATGATGTGCCACAGGATGGGCCGTCCGCCGATGGGAATCATCGGCTTGGGGCGGTACTCGGTCTCCTCGCGCAGCCGCGTGCCCTTGCCGCCGCAAAGAATCACCACTTTCATTTCGATGCAATCTCCGGTCAGTTATCGATAGGGGCAGCGCCCGCGGCGCGCTATTGAGGCAGCGGCTGCCGCCTGCGGCCGAGGATGCGCGCCGCGCGGCTCAACGCGAATTTCAATCCGCGGCGCAGGTCGCCGCCGAGCACGCGCCCGACGCAGGTCGTCAGGCCGCCCCAAACGATCGCGAGCGGCCGCGGCAGCGTTATCGTCGGCGCGAGCCAGAGCCTGAACAGCCAGCGGTCGCGGAAACGTCGCGCGAAGTTGTCGAAGGTGACCCTCAGGTCACCCCGGCGCGAGAGTCGCAGGTCGAGCAGGTAGAACGGATAGTATGACAGCAGCTTGTCCCTCTCGATCGTGCGAATGGTCTCCGGGCGCAGCCCCCATTGCACGTGCGAGTCGAGGATGTTCCACAACTCTCCCACGAACACCTCGCTGTAATCGTAGGAGAACGAGTTTTGGCGCTTGCTCGCCATCAGATACTTGTCCAGATACAGATTCTCGCGACCCGCGAGCGCAGCGCGAAGCATCAAGTGAAACGCCGCAAGATTGCTTGTGGAAAACAGGTGACTGTCGACCTCCCCCAACAGCGCTTTGTTGATGACGCACGCCGAGGTCAGCGTGAAGCAACGGCTGGTTGCGATGAGGAAGGCGTTCGGATCCGAGAAGATGCGCTCGCGTCCCACCCCGCCGGGATTCTCCGCCCTGAAGTCCTCATCGAATCCGAATGGTCGCATGATCACGACACCGTATTCGCGCGCGCAGAGCCGCTCGACGACCAGCCGCAGCGCGCCGTCGACGAACAGATCGTCGTCTCCGAGCAGCAGCACGTACTTGCCTCGCGCCAGATCGAACGCCTGTGCGAAATTCAGCGCCCATCCAAGGTTGCGCTCGTTGCGCACATAGCGGACGGGAAGCCCTCGCGCGGCCGCGTCGCGCACGACCTCGGGAGTCTCGTCGGGGCTGCAGTTGTCGGACACGATCACCTCGACCAGCCCCGGCGCCACGCCGCTCAGTTCGGACTCGATCTGCGCCAGGTTGGCGGCAAGAAAGCCCGCGCGGTTCCACGTCGGGATCGCGAGGGTCAGGAGGGGGCTCGTCACCTGGATTTCCTGCAGACGACGGTCAGCGCGCCCGACCAGAACGCTGGATAGCGGGTGCGCAACGGCTCGATCAGCTTGAACTTGTCCCCATATCCGGTCCAGCGCACCGGTTCCCAACCGCAATCGAGCAGCAGCGCGCGCAGGGATTGTTTCGTGAAGGTGTGCAGGTGCCAGCCGTCCCAGCCCGCAGTGCGCCAGTTCTCGACCGGCTCGCCGCCGCCGGTTATCGGCTGGCGACCCATCGCAAGCTTCACGACGTGCTTGATGTAGCCGTAATTCGGCACGCTGATCACGAACACCGAGTCGCGCGAGCCGATGCGGCTGAGTTCGTCGAGCACGACATACGGATCGAGCACGTGCTCGATGGTGTCCAGCGACAGCAGAACGTCGATCGATCCGCTCGGAATCTGAGGCAGGGTATCGCGCGCGGGCGCGGTAAGTGACACCTTGGCGGACACGCCGAGGTCCCGCGCAGCCGTCTCGATGCGTTCCAACGCGCGTTCGCTGATATCGACGCCCGTCAGCGACTGGAAACGCGCTTCGCGCGCCAGGTGAAGAAGCAGCGAACCGGCCCCGCAGCCGTACTCGAGAACGCTTCCCGACAGCCCGTCGAGCAGCGGATAGATGGTCCTGTCCCTGCCCTGCAGACCCTCGCGCGGATTCCAGAATCTCTCGGCATCCTGCTCGTAAAACTCTTTCAACTCATGCATCGTTGGTTTCGCGCACGGCCGCAGAATGCGTTCGGCGGCGCGCTTCGTAGTCGGGTGCGTCGGGATGAATCGTCCCATCGGCGCGAGCAGGCCCTGCGGGTCTTTCTCGCCTGAGGTCTCGCCCCGCACCGGTGTTTGAACGGAAAGCCCCGATAGTACTAAATCGCAGCGACGCCGGCCAACAGCGCGCCGCCGAGACCGCTTTCGGCTGCCGCGAACCCTAGCGCCGTGCAGGCACAGCCTGCGGCGATGCCCCACCAGCTCACGCGCACGGGCCAGTGGGCGCGCGCGATGACGTAGGCTCCGGCGGTGCGCAGAACCATCTGCACGCCGAATCCCGCGTAAACCCCGATCGGGCCCAGTGCGTAGATGAGCACCAACATGAGCACGAAACCAACGGCGCTCGTGACGAGATGCATCCGCATCACGCTCGGACCGCGATCGTACGCAAGCAGATAGTTCTGACAGTGCCAGTACGGAACGAGGATCACGTACGATACGATCAGTAGAAACAACTCCGGCGCGATCGAGCCGTATTCCGTGAGGTTTCCGCCCACGATCCGCGCGACGAGCGGATAGAGCGCGATCAGCAGCCCTCCTGCCACGCCCAACGCGAAGCCCTGCGCATCGTAGAAGCGGCGGTTGCGTACCTCGACCTCGTCTATCGGCAGGTCGTGGACGATCCGGTAGAAGCGCGGCCCCCACACCTGGTTGGTCGCCGACGCGACGAGCTGCATCAGCGTCGACAGCATGAAGACGAGCGTGAATTTCGCCACCTCGGGGGAATCGAAAAAAAACTTCACGATGTAGTTCGTGCCGTAGCCGCTCAGCCACCCGAGAAACGTGACCGCAATGAACGGACTCACGCGCGACACGATCGGCCGCCACTCCGCCGTAGACGTGGTGAAGGCGTACATGCCGAGCCCTTTCAGCCACGCGGCGGCGAGCCCGAGCATAAGGCCAGCGGTGGATCCCGCAAAGAACGCGAGAACGGTCGATTGAACGGCGAACGCGGCAATGCTGCCGGCCAGGCCCGTCAGCGGTACGAGGAAGTTGAACCACAACGCCGCGGCGTGGCGTTCGTCCAACCTGACGATCTGCGCCTGAAGAGACGCGTACGCGAGCAGCGTCCCGGACAGCACGACGTAGAAGACGGCAAGCGGCGACGCATCCTGTCGCCCCACGAACAGCGCGAAGATTGCCGCGGCCCCGACCGCGGAACATAGCGCGCTTGCAACGAATACGGTGTTCGCGGCCGCGAAGAGGCGCTTCTGCTCGTCGGGCATGCGGTGGCGTTTGAGCAGGCCGATCACCGCCTCCACGATGCCGACGGCGGCGAGCGAAGACACGCCGGTCTGCAGCGCGTAGAGCAGCCCCCACTGCGCGTATTCTTCGACGGGCAAGGTGCGGGCGAGCCAGAGAAAATAGACGAAGCCGGCAAACTTGAGCGCCGCCGCCGATGCTGCATAAAGTCCGGCGTAGAACGCGAGCGGGTTGAGCACGAGGCGCTTAAGCAGCTTCAAGGCTGCACCGTGCGGAATCCTATTGCAGGCACCGATGCGACGCCGAGACGCGTCACGACGGCGGTCTCGGGACGCCATCGGTGCCGGGCGGGAGGCGCCTTCGCGGGGAACCGGCCATCATTCCGAGCAGAAAAGCCAGCATGAAAGTGCCGTGCGTCTCCTTGAACGTCTCGTGCAGCATGCCGTAGATGAGCACGGCGATGAGCCCCCAGAAGAACCCGCGATGAACGCGCCGCAGGTAACGCAGCAGCACGGCGAGCAGCCCGAGATACGCCAGCAGACCCGGGACGCCGGTTCTCAGGAGGACGTCGGCGTACTGATTGTGAGCCGAACCGCTGAAGCTGCCGACGATGCTCCACACTCCGAGATAGCCCGTTCCCGTTAGCGGGTTGTCGGCGACAAAGTCGAGAATGTGCCGCCACAGGAAGATGCGGGTACCCCCTGACGAATGCTCGTTCGACAGGTCCTGGTCGACCACGTCCGAGTTCAGGGCGTACTCGAACAGGCGCGTATCGAAGAAGTCGAACACGACGGGCACCAGCCACCACACGAGCCCCAGCGCAAGCACGGTCGCGGCGAGGATCGCGACGGCGACGAGCACGGCGCGCAGCCGCGGCTTGCGCAGCCAATCGCCGAAGCCGACCAACCAGAACAGGCCCATGCTGCCGAGCAGCGCAATCACCGAGCTTCGTGAGAACGTCAGGAATAGACCGACGAGCAGCACGATGGCGATCCCCTGCTTCGCAACACGACGTGCGATGCCGGACACCGGCTGCAGGTAGACGATCCACAACGCGAAGAGATACAGGAACCCGACACGCTGGCTGCCCACCACGTTCTTCGCCTCGAAGCCCAAGCTCGATCCTCCGGCGACGAAGAAAATGACGACGCTCGACAGCGACAGCAGGATCGACATGATCACTACGGCAGCGGCGAACGAGCGAACCATGACCTCGTCGATGTCGACGAACGCGTAAGCGAACATCGTCATGAACAATATGAAGCTGGCGAGGCGCCTGCCTCCGTCCTGATAGAACTCGTACTGATAGACGGCGGCGATCACGAAGATCGCCGTGTACATCATTATCAGGTAGAGAAAGCCGGACGGCGGACGGCGGACGCTGCCATGCACCATGGCGACCGCGAGGGGCAGCAGCACGAAAGAATAGTTCGCCCCGATGCCCGAGTCGCCGATCACGATCGGATACAGCGAGATCACGAAGAACGCGCAGAGCCGCAGCGCCCTCACGGACAGGAGGGAAGCGCGCGGGTAGATCGCCGCGGGTGCGTAGGCTGTCACCCGGCCCCTCCGCTCATCCGGTCAGACATGCCTCGTCATTCGGCCGGCCCGCGCGCGGCAGCGGCGCGCCGAGCAGCGAAGCGAAGACCCCCGCAACGCGCCGCGGCATGTCCTCCGCCGGCAAGGGACCCGCGTTCTCCCTGATCCACGCCATGGCGGCCTCCCGCTGCGGACGGGCATCGACGTCGTGCACCAGCGCGTCGAGCTTGCGGACGTCGCGCAACTCGCGCGCCCGCGGATAGCTCGTCATCACCGGGCCAAAGCTCTGATCGCGCAGGCTGCCGTACTTCGCCAGCGCGACCGGCATGCCCAGCAGCGCCGGTATCACCGCCACGGTCGAAGGCTCGACGATGCATGCACAGCAGCGCTCGAGCCGAGGCACGAATTCATCGTTGCCGCAGATGTCGACGCCGGCCTCCGCGAGCGTCCCCAGCACGTTGCTCCTCCGATGATCCGGATGGGGCTTGAACACGAGCTTTCGGCCCTGCGCCGCCAACGCGTCGCGGGTGTCGAGCATGTGCCGCACGAATTCCTCGGCCGAGGTGAAAACGCAGCCAGTGAACATGAGACCGGTGTCCGCGTACATGACGTCCGCGGCCTGAGCGTGCGTACGCGCGATGCCAGCGCCGACGCGCTCGGCGGTCAGCCCGAACCGCGCAAGGTCCGGATTGCCCACGGGTATGACATCCTCGGCCACGAAGCCGTATTTACCCAGCGCATAGTCCACGTCCGCGCCGACATACACACAGCAGCGGTCGGTGCGCGCGTCGTCGGCCGAGACCGTAGTCCAACGCCCGAGCGCACCGCGGAAGACATCGCTGCCGAACCGCAGCCAGTCTGTGGCAGCCGCTCCCGTATCGCGCAGCGCGCCCGCGTAAGCGGGCCACACGTGCGTGAGCGCCTTCGACAGCTTGCTCACGGCGTATTTGGCCTGGGCGAGCGCATTGACGCGGTACGGCGTGCCGCCGTCGACCGCCTGCACCTGTACCAGCCCATGAAAAACATGGACCGTCGGTATGCCGCGCAAGCGGCAATAGCGGTTGAACGCGCGGTGCGCGAACGTATCCGTCGACATGAACAGCACGGCATCCGGTCGCTCGACGTCGAGGATCTGCGCATAGCCGGCGCGATCGTAATACGCGATGTCGCGAATACGCAGGCCGCCGAGAGTCTCTTCCGTCGGCCTTCCGGGATCATTGCCCCAGGACCCGAGATGCAGCAACGCCAGATCGAGTCCGGTTTCAGAGAATGCGGGCACGAGGCGTTCGAACAGATGGGCGCCCCCCGTCCAGTTGTCGAACCCGAGCACTTTCAGGGGCGCTTCTCCGCGCCACAGACGCGCCCGCCTCATCGCGTCGGCACCGCTCACGCGAGCAGCGACCAAGACATCGGCGTGCCCTTGCTCACGTCCTTGTTGACGCGGCGGCCGAGCAGATCCTCGTAGAACTTGGGCGGAAGGCCCAGGCCGGGACGGACGCAGCGCAGGTTCTCGCGCGTGAGCACTTCGCCCGCACTCAGATCGGCGGCGATGTAGATCGAGCGCCGGTGCGCCAGCGATTTTTCCTCGGCGCCGGCGGCGCCGTAAGCGACTCGTCCCAACGACTGCCATGCACGCTCCGTCTCCACGACGAGCGCCCGCAATTCGTGCGGCTCGAGGGAAAAAGCGCTGTCGACACCGCCGTCCGCCCGGCTCAGGGTGAAGTGCTTCTCCACGACGGAGGCGCCGTGCGCCACGGCGGCCACGGCGGCTCCGACGCCCATCGTGTGATCGCTCAGGCCGACCTCGCAGTCGAACATCGCGCGCAGATGCGGGACGGTGAGCACGTTGCTTTCGCACGGGTTCGCCGGATATGTACTCGTGCACTTGAGCAGGATCAGATCGCGGCAACCCGCTCCTCGCGCGGCGCGCACGGCTTCGTCGATCTCGGCAAGCGTCGCCATCCCCGTGGAGATGATCATGGGCTTGCCTGTGGCTGCCACCCTGCGTATGAGCGGCAGGTGCACGTTCTCGAAAGAGGCGATCTTGTACGCGGGAACGCGCAACGTCTCGAGGAAGTCGACCGCCGTCTCGTCGAACGGCGTGCTGAACGCGATCATGCCGTGCTTGGCCGCGCGGCCGAGGATCGGCTCGTGCCACTCCCAGGGCGTATAAGCCGCCTGATACAGAGCGTGCAGGTTGTTGCCGTGCCACAGGCTTTGCTTGTCGTCGATGAAGAACTCGCCGCCGGACACGTCCAGCGTGATCGTATCCGCGGTATACGTCTGCAGCTTGAGCGCGTGCGCGCCCGCCGCGGCCGCGGCATCGACGAGCTCGAGCGCGCGATCGAGCGACTGATTGTGGTTGCCCGACATCTCCGCGATGATGAACGGTGGCTCGTCGCAGCCGATCTTGCGTTCGGCGATGCGCAATTCGCGATCGTTAGGCTGTTGCATGTGAATGTTTTTCCAGTAGACGAGGCAGCTCTTCGAGACACGGGATCGTGCGCACGGCATCGAATCCCGCCGACGCCGCCACCGCGCGGTGGTTGCCGGAAAGCACTCTCACCGTCAACACGCCGAGCGGATTCAGTTTCACGAAGTCCTTCGCGGGATTGTCACCCACATACACCATGTCCGACCACGCGCACCGCTCCAGCTGCCGAATACGGTCGAAACAATAAGTCGACGGTTTCGCGTTCTTCAGGCCGTATCGATGGGTGATGAACACCCGCTTGCAGCGCCCTGCGATACCGAGAGCCTCGACCTTTTTCTGCTGCGCGATCTTGTGTCCGTCGGTCACCACATACAGCGGCGATACGAGCGTTCGCAGCAGGGCCGCCGCGGCCGGGAACAGCCGGATGTCCGGCTTGTGATGCCGGTACACTTTCACGCACTCGGCGACGAGGCCCCGCGTACGCACGCCGTGGCGCTCCAGCAATTGGTCGAAGATACGCCCGCGGCCCTCGCGCTCCAACACCTCCGACATGATCGAGACGCTGGCGGTCTCGTCCCAGCCGAAACGCTCGCGAGCCCACGCCGCGACGGCTCCGAAACCGCTGGTCACGTAAGTCAATTCGGGGTAGAGCGTATCGTCGAGATCAAAAATCACGACCATAGGAATAACTGTCCTGCGCGACCCGGATCTGGCGCACCTCGCCGTCTATGCGACGGAAGCGACAGCCGCCGACATCGCCCCCGCGGGCTTCTAGCACCGACCAATATAGCGTATCGAGTCCCGCGGCAATGGCGGTGGTCGAAGCGCCGCCGAAGCGCGGATTGCACTCGATCACGTGCACCGCGCCGGCGGCATCCACGAACGCCTGCATGACCACGGGTCCGCGCAGGCGCAGCGTATCCAGAATGGCCGCAGCACGCGCTTCGACCGCGGCGTCGCGGAATGTCGTCGTCACCTGGGACTCGCCACCCACCACCAGGTCGCGGCGGCGCAGCACCAGCCCCTTGACGCGGTGCGAGCGATCGAGCCAAGCGTCTATGCTGATCTCGCGGCCGGTGACGAAGGGCTGGAATATCGGCGCCTCGAGGGTACGTGCGTGAGCGAGGGCGGCCGCCCGGTCAAGATCCAGGCCGAGCGCGCGAGAACCCGCGCCGTAACGTTCCTTGACGACGTAGCGCACGGCATCGATCTCGTCGATGTCGAGAGCCGCCGGGATGAAAGGCAGGCCGAGGGTCCGCCCATGCTGCGCGAAAGCGAGCTTGTCGAGACATAGCCGCAGCGAGGCCGCGGGCGAAACGACGATCGAGATACCGGCGGCTTCGAAAGCCGTGCTGTTCTCGGCCCAGAACGAAAGCTCGCCGTCGCGGGTCGGCAGGATCACCGAGATGTCGCGGGCGCGGCATCCGTCCAGCACCTCGGCGATGTGCTGCGGGTTCGTCGGCGGCATACACCAGAACTCGTCCGCGACATAGGCGCAAAGCGCTTGGGGATTGGCGTCGCCGGCGATGACTTTGGCGTCGGTACCGATGCGTCTCGCCGCCTCGCGCACCGCGTAAAGCAGTGGCGTCTTGCGCGAGGCGCTGGTCACTAGTACCGCCAGCGGGACCGGCGCGCTGCGGCGTTCGCTCGCGGCCACCCGCTCGTGCTCGATGATCTCGGGGATGGCCGTATCGAGGTCGTATTCCGGCCGCCAGCCGATACCAGCCTGCAGAAGGGACACATCCGCCTGGGAAGCTTCGAAAGCAAGATCGGATTCGTGAAGCTCGGTGCGCATGCCGGGAAAGTGACGCCCCAGCGTATCGAGCACGTCCTGCACCCGCCGCGATCGGCCGGTGCCGAGGTTCACGATGCCCGTGACATCCGCCGCTTCGGCGAGACGCACGAGGCCTTCCGCCGCATCCGCCGCGTAGACGTAGTCGAACATGCCTTCGGGACGATAGACCGTGATCGTCTCATCCTTCAGCAGGCTCCGCACCCAGCGCGAGATCACGTCGCGCGAGTTGCGACCGTAGCCGCGGAAGATGCGCGCGCACACGCTGCTGAAGCGGTCGGCGCAGAAACCGTTCAGGAACCGCAGTTCCATCTCGTGTGCGAACTTCGCCATGCCGGTGAGATTGCGCGGCGACACCGGATCGGTCTCGACGAGGGGTCGCGGCGTCTCGCGCGGCGCGTCGAACTGGTACAGCGACGGGTCGTAGATGAGATAGCTCGAGGCGAAGACGACCCGGCGCAGGCTGGCGATGTCCCGGGCAATGGACATCAGTTGATGGCTCAGCTGAACGTTGTGCCTGAAGTTCTCCGCCCAGAAACCGTACGTTTCGACGGACCTTTCGAACGTCGCGGCAAGGTGGATGAACGCATCAGGCGCGAAATCCTCCAGCTCCCCGGGCGTCATGTGGTTCAGATCGCCCTGACGGTAGACGATCTCGGATCCGAACGCGGCCGGCCGCGGCTTGAGATCGCCGACGAGGACCGCCGCACCGCGCGCGACCAGGCGGGGAACGATTTCGAGCCCGATCACGCCGGCCCCGCCGCTGACGAACACGCGATTAAGCTTCATGGCTCGCGAGGCAACCGTGCAGAAGGGAATCGATGGGCATCCCGTCGATGATCACGTGTTCTCGCATCGCGCCTTCGGGCCTGAAGCCGCACGATTCGAGAATCTCGATGTGGTGAGTGCGAATGGCAAACGTCTCCGTAAAAAGCCGGTTGAGCGCGAGAGCGCGGAAAGCGACCTGCTTCATCAGCTCGAGGAACGCGGCGAAGTCGCGCGCGTAGCCTTCGCGATCGCCGGCGCGCCGCGGATCGAGGAGAAACGAGAGCTCCGCGCGGCGGTGCTCCCAGGCTATATGCACGAGGCCTCCATATCCGATGAGCGTGTCACGCTCGGAATAGGCGAAGAGCACGTTGGAGGGCTGCCGCCTCGCCATGTCCGGCCAGATCTGCGCTTCGTAGTACCGCTGCTGCTGTTGCGGCGTGATCTCGTCGCGCTGCCTCAGCACGTCACGCTGAGCGTTGCGCCATTGGCGGATCGCTTCAACGTGCTCGGCCTGGACCGGGCACACCGAATAATCCGCGCGCTCGTAACACTGGCGTGCGAGACAGACGTACTCTCTCATCAACGATCGGATCGTGGCCGCCGCGCGACGACGAGGAGATCACGTCCGACGCCGACCGCGGAAAGCGCCCTGTAGATCTTTCGGCGCAGCGCCTTCGGCAGGTTGAGCTCGAAGTTGCAGCGCATGCGATGCGCTTCCTTGCCGCGCTCCGCGGCGTCGACGTAATTGACGCCGAACAGCAGGAAAGCCTCCATCGGGAAGTCGGCGGTGATCTCGAGCGGTTCGAGCCCGACCGCGTCGCACGTGGTGCCCACCGACTCCGGGGAGAAGTAATTGATGTGATCCGGCGCCGCGACCCACCAGTACTGCCGTTGCGTGACGCGCTGCGCGGCCTCCTGGATTTCGGAGAAGTCGTTGGGGACCCTGAACACGACAACGCCACCCGGCTGCACGAGCGATCGCGCAAGCGTCAGGAATCGGACGGGATCCGGGACATGCTCGAGCACGTTGAGGAGCGTCACCGCTCGGTAGCGGCCGGCGTTCTCGGGTTTACCGGCCCAACCCTCGAGCGTGGATTGCTCGGCCTTGAGCCCGCGCTCGCGCGCGACCTGGACAGCGTCGGACGAAGGTTCGATGCCTTCGGCGGACGCGCCGTTGGCGGACAGGTACTGCACCAGGTGGCCGACTCCGCAGCCGATGTCCAGCACGGGCGCACCGGGGTCGGTGGTCTCGACGATCGCATCCAGGCAGTCGCTGTACAGCGTAGTTCTCAGCCAGTGCAGCTCGTCTTCAGCCTCCTTGCCGCCGCGCAGCATGCGGCCCAGCTCCTGGGCGCGGCCGCCCTTGCGGATGAGATCGTAATACTCACTTTCATAGAATGCGCTCAGCCTCGCGTCATCGGGGATGGGATCGAGTTGAAGGAAACCGAGGGCGTGGCGGCGAACCGAGGACATGGTGGAAACCTCAATTTAGCCGGCTGAAGCCGGCGTGGCAGACCGGGCCCTTCAGCAGGCTCATGACATCGCGGCCGTTCTCGCATTCGGCGATCAGCGCGAACACGCCGTCGAGGGCGTCGAAATATCCGTCGACCACATCCTTGGTATGCCGGGTGCAGACGTACACGCTGTTGCTGGCGAGGTAGCCCTTCGCGAGCATCTCCTGTGTGATCAGCGTCTTGTAGGCGAGCGCATGGGGGCTCTTCACGGTGAAGCCGGCGAGCGCCGGCAGGCCCCACTGCTCGATCTCGATGCAGTGGCGGTCCGCGAGCGCCTGCCAGCGGCGCTTGATGTCGTTACCGACCGCCGTGATGACCTCCCACGACTTGACCCGCTCCATGACTTCGAGCGTTTTCAACGCGGCCGTCGGCCCGATGCGCTCGGTCCAGAAGGTGCTGCTGATGAACGTGCTCTGCGCGGCCTCCATGACTTCGCGTCGCCCGATGGTCGCAGTGATCGCGTAGCCGTTGCCGAGCGCCTTGCCGAACATCGCAAGGTCGGGCTCGACCCCATAGACCTTGTGCAGGCCGCCAAACGATTGCCTGAAACCCGAGGTGCATTCGTCGAATACGAGCACGATCCCGCGACTCGTCGCCAGGGCGCGCACTTTTTCGAGAAATCCGTCGACAGGGCCATTGTTGCGCGAGACCTCCATGACGATGACGCCGACGTCGTGATCCCGGACGAGCCCTTCGACCGCGGCGTAGTCGTTGTACCTGAAAGGCAGCACGCTGCCGCGTAGCGTCGCGGGAACGCCGTTCGGTTCCAACCCCGGCAGCAGGTGTCCGGCGAGCGTCTGCTCGTCGCCGAGATTCGCCGCGAGGTACCAGTCGTGCCAGCCGTGGTAGCCGCAAAACGCCACTTTCTCGCGGCCCGCCGCCGCGCGCGCGATCCGGATCGCGATCGCGTTCGCCTCGCCGCCCGACCTCGCGAAGCGCGCCATCTGGGCCCAGGGATGCAGCTCGACGAGCCGCTCGGCGAGGTACACTTCTTCCGGGCAGTTGAAAGTCGACATGTTGCCGCTGTCGATCGTCGCGCGGACGGCATCATCGATCTCGGCGTCGCCGTAGCCGAGCGTATTGGTGCCGATTCCCATGATGCACATGTCGGTGTAGGCCCGGCCGTCGAGGTCCCACACCGTGCAGCCCGAGGCCTTGCTGAAGTACGCGGGCCACTGGTCGGGTAGGAACATCTCCGCACGCTTGGAAAGCAGCATGCTGCCCCCGGGGATGAGCCGCTTTGCCCGCTTCCACAACTTCTGGCCCGTGCCCAGCTGCAGGCCTTCGTTACGCGCGAAATTCTGATTGGCCATAAACAATTCCGGTTGTTTGTTGCGCAAAGCGAGCACTTCGAGCCAGCCGAAGTCGCGGCGCGGCTGGAAATGCTCGAACACGTTCTTGACGACCTCGAAATCCTCGGGTTCGTCGACCGTCCAGCGCTCGCGCGACTCGTCCGACGCGTGCTGTACCGCCGCGACGGTGAATCTGCCCGACTCGCGGATGAACGGCGTCACGTGCTCGCGCTCGTAGTCGGCCTTCGCCTCGCGCCAGGCCGTGTGCAGGGCGGTATACGAAAAGACTTCGGTGTCGAGACCGTCGGGGTACGTCGGCGGCAACGAGTTGCTCGCATAGTCCGCACCGGCGTCGCGAAACTTCGTTATCACCGCATCGACGAGTTCGGGATCAATGAGGGGACAATCGCCGGTTATGCGGACCACCACGTCGGCTTCGGCGCTGCCCGCCGCGAAATTGTACCGGTCGAGCACATCCTTCTCGCTACCCCGGTAGACGTTGTAGCCGAGGCCGCGCACATAGTCGGCGAGCGCATCGTTGCGCACGTCCTCGGACGTCGCGAGCACGATCTGATCGATGAGCTTCGATCCGGCCAGACGCTCAAGCAGCAGCCCGATCAGCGGCGTTCCGGCGATCGTGCGCATCACTTTGGACGGAAAGCGCATCGAGCCCATCCGAGCCTGGACGATCGCCACGGTTTTCAATGAACCCTCCAGCGCGACGGATTGATGAGATCGGGATCGTCGCTCGCGATGTCGGGCGGCGGCGCGGGGGCAGTTCCCGACGCGGCGGCGAGCAGATCTTCGAGCTGTGCCGGATTGTCGACGCCGACGACGATACGCGCGACTTCCGGGTGCGCGGCGGCAAATGCAAGACACGCTGCGGGAGCGCTCGCTCCGCCATCCCGCAACCATTCGTCCAGTTTGCGCCATACCGACGACCAGCGGTTGAAATAGCCCGGCCGTGCGGCCGCGCTCATCAACAGCAGCCCCTGCAGGAACACCGAGCGCACGTGCACTTCGACGCCCATCGCGTGCAGCTTGGCGAGCCAGCCGGAAGACGCGAGACGCCGGTCGAGCAGATTCAACGGCGCCTGCACGATATCAAGAGCAAAGCGCGGCCACAAGGCGTCGAGCTCATGCGGGTCGTAGATAGACACGCCGAGCTTGTCGACGATCCCGCGCTGCTTGAGAGCGTCCAGCGCGGTATACAACTCGACGCCGCGCTCGCCCATGAGCTGGGCTGGCCGATGCAACAGCAGCCCCCCCAACCGCCTCAGACGCAGGCGCCGCAGCGACGACTCGACCGACTCGTCGACCCATCGCGCAACATCGGGGCAACTCTCGGGAATCGCCGGCAGCTTCGAGATCACGCGCCATGCCGCGACGCCAATGCTGCCGAGGCGCTGCTCGCTTTCGCCGTAGCCGACCGCCGTGTCTATCGTGTCGAGCCCGGCTTGGCGCGCGCGCGCCAGGATCCTTTGCGAATCCTCGTAAGCCACTTGTCCGCTGCGGTTTGCGACGCCGTAGGTCAGCCCGAACTGCGCCGTGCCGAGCGCGAGACGGCTGCTCATCGACCCAGCGCGCGCCGCAGCGCGGCGACGACCTCGTCCTGCTGATTCTCGGCCAGCGTTGGGTACAGCGGCAAGGTGATCGCAGCCGCCGCGTAGGCTTCCGCGTTCGGCAGCATGCCCGCCGAGAAGCCGAGCTCGCGATAGTACGGATTCAGGTGCACGGGCATATAGTGAACGTTGACACCGACTCCGGCGGCGCGCAGGTCGTCATAGACCTGTCGCCGCGTCCTGCCCGAAGCTTCGACCTCCAAGCGCACCACGTACAGATGGAAGGCAGAGGTGTCGCCCTCGCCCACGTACGGAAGCTGCAGGGGCAGCCCCTGGAGCATCGCATCGTAGCGGCACGCGAGCGCGTTGCGGCGGGCGACGTAGTCGTCGAGGCGCGCCATCTGGCTCGAGCCGAGCGCCGCGTGCAGGTCTGTCATGCGGTAGTTGTAACCGAGCACCTGCTGCTCGTAGTACCAGCCGGGCGCGTCGCCCTCCCCGGTTCCGGAAACGTCCGCCGCGTGCCGCAGAGCGCGAACATCACGAGTGATGCCGTGACTGCGGAAAAGCCGCATGCGCTCGGCAATCTCGTCGTCGTTCGTCAGCGCCATGCCGCCTTCGGCGGTAGTGATGATCTTGACCGGGTGGAAGCTCAGCACGGCGACGTCGGACCAGCGACAGCTGCCTACGGGCTCGCCACGGTGCGCAGCGCCGATGGCGTGAGCTGCGTCCTCGAGGACGCGGAAGCCGAACTCGCGCGAAAGCTCGCGAATCGCCTCCTGCTGCGTTGGCGCACCCGCGAAATGCACCGGCACGACTACCTTTGGCAGCGTCCCGTCGCGCCGCGCGCGCACGAGCTTTTCCTGCAGGTGCGGCACGCTGATGTTCCACGTGCGCGGGTCGATATCCACGAAATCGACATCGGCGCCGCAGTAACGCGCACAGTTGGCGGACGCGACAAAGGTGTTGGGCACCGTCCACAGGCGGTCGCCCGGGCCTACACCGAGCGCGAGACATGCGATGTGCAGCGCGGACGTCGCGCTGTTGACGGCTACGGCATGGCGCGCCTGCACGCGCGCCGCGACCAGCGATTCGAAATGAGGCACCGCCGGACCCTGGGTGAGGAATGGCGAGCGGAGCACGGCCAGCACCGCGTCGACATCCGCAGCGGTGATGTCCTGGCGGCCGTACGGAATCACGCGTATCCAGCCGAGCGGTTGCAGGCAACGATTTCCGGTACCGTCAGAAAGCGCGAGTTACGGCCGGAGTTGAACTCGAAGCCCTGTTCGACCGAGCGCCCCCTTTCTCCGAGCGCGTTGACGCTGTAATCGACCGGCCCCACGAACTGGATGGTCGGGCGTATCACGAAATGATCTTCGAATTCGAGCGTGAGATGGGAGTCGTCGGCCGGGCACATGACCTCGTGCAGCTTCTCGCCCGGTCGTATGCCGATGACCTTGTGCGGCAGATTCGGAGCCATGGCCTTGGCGAGATCGACGAGCCGCACCGAAGGAATCTTGGGCACGAAGATCTCGCCGCCAAACATGCGGCCGAAGTTCTTGAGCACGAAATCTACGCCCTGCTGCAGCGTGATCCAGAAACGCGTCATACGCGGATCGGTGATCGGAAGGTGATCGGCGCCCTCGGCGATGCGTTTGCGGAACAGCGGCACGACCGAGCCCCGCGATCCGACGACGTTGCCGTACCTGACCGCGGCGAAACGGGTGCGGTGCAGGCCGACGATGTTGTTCGCAGCCACGAACAGCTTGTCCGAAGCGAGCTTGGTCGCGCCGTACAGATTGATCGGGTTCGCCGCCTTGTCCGTAGAGAGCGCGATGACTTTCTCGACGCCGTTCGTAAGTGCCGCCCGAATGACGTTCTCTGCGCCATGGATATTGGTCTTGATGCACTCCATGGGGTTGTACTCCGCCGCCGGCACTTGCTTGAGCGCCGCGGCGTGTATGACGTAGTCGACGCCGGACGTGGCTTGCACGAGCCGATCGCTATCTCGCACGTCCCCGAGGAAGTACCGCATGCACTCGTGCGGAAACTCTTCCTGCATTTCCGACTGTTTGAGCTCGTCTCGCGAGAAGATGATGATCTTCCTGGGACGATAGCGCTCGAGCAACGTCCTCACGTACTGACGGCCGAACGATCCGGTGCCTCCGGTGATGAGTATCGACTTGTCGTTGAACACTTTGAGTCCTGGTGCGGTTTTGGGAATGCGGCCGTCTAGAGGCGAAGCCGCGCCTCTTCAGCGTGCCGGTGATCCGTTGATGCCATTCAGCGCAACGACAGGTGTCGCCGGAGCAGACGTAGCCGCTCGGCTTGCTCCGGGTCGGCGCTGGAGCGCAGGATCGATTCGCTGATGGAAACCCAGAGCAGTGCCGCGAAAGTGCCGGCGGCCGCAAAGAGTAACACGATCATGCTGCGTTTCGGCTTGGACTTGCGGTCGGGCTCGATCGCTCTGTCGAGCACCTGTATGACGGCGGAGTCCTTCGCCTCGTCGATTTTGGCGAGCTCGAATTGCTTCGCGAGCAGCTCGTAGAGCGTCTCGTTGTAACGAAGGTCGCGCAGCAGGCCGAGATTGCGCAGGCCTTGTCCGCCGGCAGGGGTGTCGCTTGCGGCCCCGCCGGCGGCCCCCTCGATCTTGGCGAGCTCGCGTTTGATCGACTCCAGCTCCTGCTGGGCAAGCCGCAACTCGGGGTTGCTCTCGCCGGCGAAGGTGCGCATGGCCCCGATCTGCACTTCCTTTAGGGACATCTGCGCGCGCAGCCGCGCGGTAGTCTCGACCATCGCGCGGCCTTGCTCGTCAACCTTGACGAGGCCGCCTGCCTGCAGGCCGCGGCGCGCTGCGACCTCCGCCTTCGTGAGGCTGCTCTTTGCCTGCTGCAGCTGGTGCTCGAAGAAAAGCCTGCGCTGCGACGCTTCCGTCACGGCGAGCATGCGCGTGAGCTTCATCAGTTCGTCGATGTACCCGTTGGCGATCTCGGCCGCGAGCTTCGCGTCCTTCTGGTCGACGTCGACGGTGATGATGCCGTCCTTTCCGGTCGCGATGTTGGTGTCGGCCTCCAGGCGCTTGCGCGCGTCAGACGCGAGCTTCACCTCGTAGATCTGCATCAGGCCGAACCGCTGGATCAAATTGTCCGCGACGGTACGGCTCTTGAGCATGCCGATGTACAGCTCATTCGGGTTCTTGATCCCCGAGGCCGCGCCGAGCAGCGGCGCCGCGCCGCCGATCTGGCTGAGCAGGGCCGCGGCGGCCGACTGGTTCTGCTGCGGCGGCAGGATGCGCGTCGAGGCCGTGTAGATGTTCGGCAGGATCAGGCTGTACACGATGGCGACGAGGATCGCGGCGAGCGGCACCCCCAGCATCACGCGCTTGTGTCTTGCGAGCATGAGCAAGACTTCCAGCATGCTGATCTCGGTGCGGGAATTGGGTGCCGTCGGCGCCAGCGAGCGATCTTCCTCCACCCTTATAGGTCCCTCAGCACTTTCAATCCTGCGACCCCGAGAGCGAACTGGTAGAAAATCTGCGACCAGTCCTTCAGCTCGCGCGTGAGCTGGAACCGGTCGAGATTCTCCGGCACGACGATCGTGTCCCCTGGCATGACTTCGGAGTCGCTGGACAACCGGAACACGGAGCCCTGCGCCTTGCTGGTGACCGAGCCGTCTGCGCGCAGGACGTAGATCCTGTCCGAATCGGCGGTGCGTGTGGCGCCGCCAGCCTGCAGCAGATATTCCGAGACTCTCTTGCTGCCGTCGTAGATGAAGGTGTTCTGGTTGAATACCGCACCGATCACGCCAACCGTTGACGGCTTCGACGGGACAACATAGCGGTCGCCGTCTTCCAGCGCGATGTCCGGAAGATCTTTGAGCTGCGCGGTAGGCGCGACGTCGAGAACGACGCGGCCCGAGGCCTGTATGTTGCGCATGCGCTCGAGCAGCCTGCGGTTGCTGTCTGCCTGCGTCTGCGCCCGCCCCGCATCGAGGGGATCGACGGCACGCTGGGCTTGTAGAGTTGCCGTCCGTTCGATTTCCTGTCCGAATCGGTCGAGCGCTTCCTGCAGTCTCGCCTGCTGCTGAGCCCGCACGCTCTCCCGCGTGAATTGCGAGCCATACACGTAAGCGTTGCGACTGAAGCCCCCAACGCGCGTGACGAGTTGTCGAAGCGTCTCGCCGGGCAGCACCTGATAGACGCCGGGCGTCAGGAACTCGCCTTCGAGCCGCACGAACTTGGTCTGCTTCGCAACGGGGACCTGAATGTCGTCCTTGGAGAAGATGGTAACGACGTCGCCCGGCTGCAGCGCGAGGTTGTTCTGCGCGTCGCGGTCGAGTACCGCTTTGGCGAGATTGAACGGGATGAGTTGCGTCGTGAGATCCTGCCGGTTCAGGCGCTCGATCACCGCGTATTCCCAGTTGACTTCCGGCAACTGCTGGCGAATCTCGTTGCGGACCTGCTGGGTACGGCGCGCCGCCGCCTCGATGCCGGTCTGCGGATCGCGCTCGTGTGGCGCGGCGTCAGCGCGCCTCGCCTCCGCGGAGATGCCCGAGCGCAGATCGGTTGCGAGCTCCGGCCGCAGGCCGTAGCTTTCGCGGCCCGTCACGTCGGGCCGGACGGCGAGGTTACGCTTCACCCAGTAGTCGGGAACGATCAGCGCTTCGCGGTCGGGGACGACATCGCTCACGCGCATGCCGGCGCGGTACGGGTGCCGCGCGGGCACCGCGACGTTGCCCCGCACCGTCACCGTGTTGTCGAAGCGTGGCGAGAGCTGCAGCACGGTCACGAGGTCGCCGTCGCGCAACGGATGCGCGAGGCCGGCGTTGTCGAGCGTGAACTCCTCGACCCGACGCGCGCGGCGCTCGACGATGCGCTCGACGGTGACTTTCTGGCCGTCGGCGGTCGTCGTGAGTCCGCCCGCGACCTGGATGAGCTCCGCGAGCGTCTTCTCGTTCTTGATCTCGTAGATGGCGGGGTTGTTGACGCTGCCCGACACGGCCGCGAGAGGTCCGATCGGCGGAATGTGGATGACGTCGCCGGGCAGCAGCTGGACGTCCTTGGACTTGTCGCCCTTGAGCAGCAGGTCGTACATGTCGAACTGCGTGACCAGCTTGTCGCGGCGCTTCAACTGGATGCTGCGCATCGAGCCCTTAGAAGTCGGGCCGCCGGACGCGAAGATGGCGTTGACGAGCGTACTGAGCGAGCTCACGGTGTACGCGCCGGGCCGCGTAGCATGGCCGACGACGAAGATTTGTATCGAGCGCAGCTGTCCCAGGGAGACGTTGAGGTCGAAGTTGCGGAACACCCGGCCGATCTGCTGCTTGAGGTACGGCTGGATGTCGTGCGCGCGCATGCCGGCGACATTCATCGTGCCCACGCGCGGGATGCTGATCGTGCCGTCGCGCTCGACGGTCGCACGATAGTCGATGTCCACCGCACCCCACCCGCGGATGAGTAGCTCGTCGCCGGGACCGATGACGTAATCGGGCGTAACCGGCACGCCTTCGAGCGGCGCGAACGTCGAAGGCACACCGTCGAACAGGTTGTAGCCGAACATCGGCAGGTCCTTGCCGACCGACTGCAACACGAAATCCTGGAAGTCGTTGCGTTCGCGCGGCGGGCGCGCCACGTCGGTCGGCTCGCGCGAGCCCGTTTGTGCGCCAGGGCGTATCTGCGGCTGTCGCGCGCCTCGCGCGGTGCCGGAAGGCGGTCGATTCGTGATGACAGGTAGCGACGAGCTGTCGACGGCGCCTGCGGACGCCCCGGTGCTCGCGCCGGCTGTCCCCGGTGTTGCGAGCTGCGCGGCGTCGCATGGTTGCCCCATCGCATTCAGCCCGTTGGGGCCGCACAGGAGCTGCGCGTGCGCAACTGAAACGGCACAAAGCGCGAATACGATCGCGAGGCGCAAAAGCTGAATCAGAGACGTCATGTCCGATCGGGTGCGTGCCACAGGGGATGCGAGCTTTGCCGGGTATGCAAGAGGCTACCCGCTGATATACGGCGGATTATATACGGCGCCCCATCAAAAGGCGCGTCGGTCGCTCTCAGGCAGCGGCGCCGACGGGTTGTTGCGCGGCCGCGTACTGCATCCACAGGCACGCGCCGCGGCTCGCCTTGTCGAGATCTCCGAGGTAAGCCAGGTGGCGTTGTTCCTCGTCCTCGTTCGCCTTGAGCACCGTCAGCCCACCCGCGAGCGGCAGCGACGTGACCGCGGTGACCTTGATCTCGACAGTGTCCACGTCGATGACCAGGCTTTCCTGGCCCCGCGTCATCGCGAGATAGACCTCGGCGAGCAGCCGCGCGTCGAGCAACGCGCCGTGCAGCGAGCGCGCGGAGCGGTCGATCTCGTAGCGGTCGCACAGCGCGTCGAGACCGTTGCGCTTGCCCGGGTACATGTCCTTGGCGAGCCTCAGGCTGTCGACGACGCTCGGGCAGCACGAGGCGATGGGCTGGCGGCCGAGCAGCTTCAGCTCGTAATCGAGGAAGGCGACGTCGAATGCCGCGTTGTGGATCACGAGCTCCGCGCCGCCCGCGAACTCGAGAAACTCCTCGACGATCTCGCGGAATTTCGGCTTGTCGCTCAGGAATTCGGTCGTGAGGCCGTGAATCTGCAGCGCCGCGTCGTCGCTCGCGCGCTCGGGATTGACGTAGCGATGGAAATGGTTGCCGGTGAGGCGCCGGTTGTGGATCTCGACGCCGGCGATCTCGATGATGCGGTGGCCCTGCGTGGGATCGAGGCCCGTGGTCTCGGTATCGAGGATGATCTGCCGCATTCTTGTTGGTTCTCCGCTGTTGCCGCCACAGCACGAATTCTGCCACGCGCGGCGCGCTTTGAGCGCTTCGCGGATAGAATGGACGCGATCCGTCGCCAATCCGCCGAAGCATGAGCTTCGATCTGCAGAGCGCCTACCACGCGCTGACCTATCTCGCCTATCACCTCACCAAAGCGGTGACGGCGTTCATCCAGCGCGATTCCTTCCTCTACTGGCCGTTCGCGCTGTCGGCGCTGCTGATCGCGATCGCCGTGGCATACGCCGCGCATCGCGCACGGCCCGCAGGATCGTTCGCGTCGAGGCTACGCGCGAGTCTCAGCCGCGAGCTCTGGTGGAATGCCTCCGCGCGCGCGGACTACCGGCTCTACTTCGCCAACGCGCTGCTGCTGCCGGTCGTGTTCGGGATGGTCCTCTTCAGCGAGAAGCAGGTCGTGCGCTGGCTCGACGCGATCACGGGCGGCGCCACCGACGTCGCGGCGGCGGCGGACGCGAGCATCGCGTCGCGTGTCGCGTTCACGATCGTCTTTTTCCTCGCCTACGACTTCGGGCGCTTCGTCGCGCACACGCTGCTGCACGACGTGCCGCTGCTGTGGGAGTTCCACAAGGTGCACCACTCCGCGGAGACGCTCAATCCGATGACGACCTTCCGCGCGCACCCGGTCGATCTCGCGGTGATGGCGTGGGTGCCGGTGCTGATGACCGGGCTCGCGACGTGGACTTTCAACAAGCTGGCGGCGCCGGTGAGCCTGTACACCTTCCTCGGCCTGCACGTGCTCGTCTTCGCGTTCAACCTCATCGGCATACTGAGGCACTCGCACGTGTGGCTGCATTACGGGCCGTCATGGGGCAAGTGGCTGATCAGCCCCGCTCACCATCAGCTCCACCACAGTCGCGAGCCCGAGCACGCCGGCGGCGTGAACCGCGGCTTCGAGCTGGCGGTGTGGGACCGGCTCTACGGCACGCTGTGCGTGCCGGGCAGGAAGACCGAATTCAGGATGGGACTGGGCGACGGCACCGACGGGCAGTGGCACAACGTGCGCAGGATGTACGTGCTGCCTTTCACCCTCGCCGAACAGCGGATCGGCAATACATGGCGGCGCCTGACCGGCCGCGCGCCCGCCGCTCCCGCTGAGACGTTCAGCGCGGACGCGCCGAAGCAGCCCCGAGGTTAGCGAGCGCGTCGGCGCGCTCGTTGCCGGCATCGCCGGCGTGGCCTTTGACCCACACCCACTCGACCTCGTGCTGTCGTGCGAGCTCGTCGAGCTCGCGCCAGAGCTCGGCGTTCTTGACCGGTTTCTTGTCGGCGGTCTTCCAGCCGTTCTTCTTCCAGCCGTGGATCCACTTGCTGATGCCGAGCTGCACGTACTGCGAGTCGGTGTGCACGCGCGCGCGGCACGGCCGCTTCAGCGCTTCGAGCGCGCGGATGACCGCCGTCAGCTCCATGCGGTTGTTGGTGGTGTTCGCCTCGCCGCCGTGAAGCTCGCGGGTGTGCTCGCCGCTCGTGAGGATCGCGCCCCAGCCGCCGATGCCGGGATTGCCTTTGCACGCGCCGTCGGCGTAGATCTCGACGACGCAGTCGGCGTTATCGACCTCCGTCACGCTTTCACGACGTTGGCCGCCGGCTCCTGGTAGACCCCGCGCGTGTCGACGATGAGCTTCGCGTGCTTCTTGATGAGCGCGTAATCGAACAGATCGTGGTTCGTGCCGACGACGACGCAGTCGTATTGCGCGAGCGATTCCGCCGTGAGCTTGACGCTCGACAGGTCGAAGTAGTGCTCGCGCATGCGCGGGAAGACCGGGATGTGCGGATCGGAGTACGCGATCTTCGCGCCCTTCTCCTGCAGCAGCTCCATGAGCTCGATGCACGGCGACTCGCGGGGGTCGTCGACGTTCTTCTTGTACGCGACGCCGAGCACGAGGATGCGGCTGCCGCGCAGCGCCTTGCCGCGGTCGTTGAGCGCGTCGGCGACCTTGGAGATCACCCACTTCGGCATGGCGCTGTTGATCTCGCCCGCGAGCTCGATGAAACGCGTGTGCATGCCGTACTCGCGCGCTTTCCACGTGAGATAGAACGGATCGATGGGAATGCAGTGGCCGCCCAGCCCGGGACCGGGGTAGTACGGCACGAAGCCGAACGGCTTGGTGGCCGCCGCCCGGATGACCTCGTAGACGTCGATGCCCATCTTCTCGCAGATGATCTTCATCTCGTTGACGAGGCCGATGTTGACCGCGCGGTGGATGTTCTCGAGCAGCTTGGTCATCTCCGCTGCCTGGGTCGAGCTCACCGGCACCACGCGCTCGATCGCCTGCCCGTACAGCGCGAGACCGACCTCGAGGCACGCGGGGGTCGTGCCGCCGCACACCTTCGGGATGGTCTTGGTCTCGTAATCGGGGTTGGAAGGATCTTCGCGCTCGGGCGAGAACACCAGGAAGACGTCGGATCCGACCTTGAGCCCGCGCGCCTCGATGCGGGGACGCAGCTCCTCCTCGGTCGTTCCCGGATACGTCGTGCTCTCCAGCGACACCACCTGGCCGGCGCGCAGATGGGGGACGATCGCTTCGGTCGTGTCGACGACGAACGACAGATCGGGCTCGCGAAACTTGTTGAGCGGCGTGGGCACGCAGATGATCAGCGCGTCGACCTCGGAGCAGCGCGAGAAATCGGTCGTCGCCTCGAAGCCCTGCTCGAGCGCACGCCCGATCACGTCCCCGGTGATGCGCTCGATATAGCTTTCCCCCTTGCTCAGGCGGACGACCTTGCGCTCGTCGATGTCGAAACCGGTGACGCGGTAACCGAGCTCGGCGAAGCGCAAGGTGAGCGGCAGGCCGACGTAGCCGAGGCCGATGATGCCGATGCGCGCGGTACGGTCGTTGAGCTTCGCGACGAGCGCGTCCTTGCCGGATGCGGCAGCGCGCATCGAGGCTGATTCAGGTGCCATCTAAATCCTTGGAGAGTTTGAAGAGTGATCGGTCGGACGAGGAATATCACGGATCGCGTGTTTTGACGGTAAGCACTTCTTCCTCATCTCCCACGCGTTGCGGGGAGGCGGCGAGCGCTTTGGCCGGCGCAAGACGATCGCTCCATTTTGGCATAATGAGGCGCACCCCGCGCACCTTCTTGATTGCTTGGAGGAAATAGACCCCTCCCGCGAACGGTAACCAGCGGTCACCGGCGGCCTCCACGAAGCGGAAGCGCTCCAGCCATTTCTGCTGCCGCGCGGGCGGCGCGTAACACGACATCTGCCCGCCCACGATCTCGAAGCCCAGCAGCGCGAGCCAGTCCTTCACGCGCATGAGCGGGATGAAGCGCCCGCGCCACGGATACTGTCCGCCGCGGTGGAAAGCGCGGCGCCAGCCCCACAGGCTCCACGGATTGAAACCCGACAGCACGACCTGCCCTTCCGGCATCAATACTCGCTCGACTTCGCGCAGGATCTGGTGCGGGTGCTCCGCGAACTCGAGCACGTGCGGCACGATCACGAGGTCGGCGCTGCCGCTCGCGATCGGAAGGTCGCGAAAATCGGTGAAGAGATCCGCGCGTCCGCTCGCCGCCACCCGGCAGCGCAGCGGTATGCGGCTGCCGCGCAACAGATCGAGCTCGGGCATGCCGAGCTGGAAAGCGTTGTAGCCGAAGATATCGGCGACGGCCTCGTCGAAATACTTCTGCTCGCGCTCGAACAGATGCTGCCCCAGAGGGGTCGCGATCCACTCGGCGACGCCGTTCGGTGCGCCCACGTCTGACATGGCGCAAGTTTAGAATGGCCGGGGAAAAAGAACGAGGACGACGATGAGCCGATACGACGTGATACCGGTGCGGGCCTTCAACGACAACTACGTGTGGACGGTGCGCGATGCGACCCACGCCATCGTCGTCGATCCGGGCGACGCGGCGCCGGTCATCGAATACCTCGACCGCGAGGGGCTCACCCTCGCCGCCATCCTCAACACCCACCATCACGCCGACCACGTCGGCGGCAACGCGAAGCTGCTGGCGCGCTGGAAAGTGCCGGTCTTCGGACCGCGCGACGAGCGCATCGCCGAGGTCACGAACCGCGTCGGCGACGGCGACCGTGTACGCCTGCCGCATTTCGGCATCGAGCTCGACGTGCTCGAGATACCCGGCCACACCCGGAGTCACATCGCGTTCACGGGCGACGGGCTGCTGTTCTGCGGCGATACCCTGTTCGCCGCCGGCTGCGGGCGTCTCTTCGAAGGCACGCCGGCACAGATGCACACGTCGCTTTCGCGCCTCGCCGCGCTCCCCGACTCGACGCGCGTCTATTGCGGTCACGAGTACACGCTCGCCAACATCCGCTTCGCCAGGGCGGTCGAGCCGGGCAATGCGGCCCTCGCCGACTTCGAAGCGCGGGCGACGCGCCAGCGCGAGCGCGGCGAGCCGACCCTCCCGACCGAGATCGGACAGGAAAAGGCGACCAATCCGTTCATCCGTGTGACCGAATCCGCAGTGGCCGAGGCGGCGAGCCGCTATAAAGGCGCGCCGGTGCGCGATCCGGTGGAGGTCCTCGCCGCGATCCGCGAGTGGAAAAACAAGTTCTAGCGGACGGCCCACGGCCCGCGCAGCGCTGAAAACATTGAAAAAAGGCGGGAAACCGCGGCTGCTCCGCGCCTGCCTCAGCCTGCGCCTACCGCACAATTAGCCTTTTGAAGTCGGGCGCTACTGCCTGATTTTTAAGCAATTTCAACATTTGACTCGAGTCCCGGGCGAAAGTTACCATGCGCTCGTTTGTACGGGAGGGGGCAAGATGCAGGCAAAAACACTACTTCCGGCGGTCGTACTGCTCACCTCCGCCTGTGCTCAGGTGCCGGTCGGCGGTGATACCGCAGCCGGGGAGGCCGCCGCCATGCGCGCCGCCGCGTCGCCGCTCTCGCCTCAGCTGCCTGTCGAGGCCATAACCGAAGCGTCCGTTGCCGCCCCCGCGGCGAAGCGCGTACCGTCGCAGACCGCAGCGGCGGATGCTGCGGCGGCCGAAGCCGCTGCCGCCGAAGCCGCCGCCCGCGAGCTCGCGGCGAAGAGCCTGTGGACGCGCGTGCGCAACGGCTTCGCGATGCCGCCTTTCGAGACCGACCTCGTGCGCGACTGGGAGAACTGGTACGCGAGCCGCCCCGACTACGTCGCGCGCATGATCGATCGCAGCAGCCGCATCCTCTTTCACGTCGTCGAGCAGGTGGAAAAGCGCGGCATGCCGATGGAAGTCGCCCTCCTGCCGATGATCGAGAGCGCCTACAACCCGGTGGCGTATTCGAGGTCGCACGCTTCGGGCATCTGGCAGTTCATCCCGTCGACCGGCAGGGACTACGGCCTGCGCCAGAACTGGTGGTACGACGGCCGCCGCGACATCCTCAAAGCGACCGACGCCGCGCTCGACTACCTGCAGAAGCTCTACGGCATGTTCGGCGACTGGCAGCTCGCGCTCGCCGCCTACAACTGGGGCGAAGGCGCGGTGGGCCGCGCGATGGAGAAGAACCGCGCCAAAGGCCTGCCGACCGATTACGAAAATCTGACGATGCCGCCCGAGACGCGGGGCTACATTCCCAAGCTGATGGCGGTGAAGAACATCATCAGCAACCCGGCGCGCTTCGGGCTCACGATCGCCGACGTGCCGAACGAGCCGTATTTCGAGACGGTCACGGTGAAGCAACACATCGATCTGAAGGTCGCTGCCAAGCTCGCCGAGCTGTCCATCGAGGAATTCAAGTTCCTCAATCCCGGCCACAACAAACCGGTGATCAAGGCGGGCGAAGCGGAGCGCATCGTGCTGCCCAAGCACAAGGTCGTCACCTTCCTCGCCAATTTCGAGAAGCACGACAAGCCGCTGGTGTCGTGGCAGGCGGTCACCTTCCGCAAAGGCGACAAGGCCGAGAAGGTCGCCGCCGAGCACGGCATGACGCTGGCGGAGCTGAAGCAGGTCAACGGGCTCGCCAACCAGAAAAGGCTGGTCATCGGCCAGCCGCTGCTCGTGCCGGTCAAGGGCGGGGTCGAGAACCCGTCGCTGCCCGATCTCCCGGTCAACCCGGTCCCGCTGCAGAAGGCGTTCATCGCGGCCAAGACCAGCGCGCACTCGCGCAAGCTGCAGCCCGGACACGGCCGCAAGGTGGTCGTCGAGCGCGCCTCGACGCGCGTCGCGCACCGCACGCCGACGCGGCATGCCGGCAAGCCCGCGCCGCATCTGCGCGCCGAAGCGGGCAAGCGCGTGAAAGTGGTCGCAGCGGCCAAGAAACCCGCCGCCAAGCCCGCGGGCAAAGTGAAAGTCGCCGCGCGTTAAACTCTTTGGCGTGACCAGCAGAAAAGGCATCATCCTCGCGGGAGGCTCGGGCACGCGGCTGTATCCCGTCACGGTCGCGGTCTCCAAGCAGCTGCTCCCGGTGCACGACAAGCCGATGGTGTACTACCCGCTGTGCACGCTCATGCTGGCGGGCATACGCGACATCCTCGTCATCTCCACGCCCGACGACACGCCGCGCTTCAGGCAGCTCCTGGGCGACGGCAGCCAGTGGGGGCTCGATCTTTCCTATGCGGTCCAGCCCCGGCCGGAAGGCATCGCGCAGGCATTCGTCCTCGGTCGCGATTTCGTCGGCGCCGGCAGTTGCGCGCTCATCCTCGGCGACAACGTGCACTACGGCCACGACCTGCCGCGCGACCTGCGCGCGGCGGTCGGACGCGAGCGCGGCGCGACGATCTTCGCCTACCCGGTGCAGAACCCCGAGGTCTACGGCGTGGTCGAGTTCGATGCCGCGGGCAAGGTGAAGAGCCTCGAAGAGAAACCTGCCCATCCGAAGTCGCGCTACGCGGTGACGGGGCTTTATTTCTACGATAACCGCGTGCTCGACATCGCGGCAGAACTGACGCCGTCCGCGCGCGGAGAGCTCGAGATCACCGACGTCAACCGGCGCTATCTCGAAGACGGCGCGCTCGACGTGATCGTGATGGGCCGCGGCCACGCGTGGCTGGACACCGGCAGCTTCGATTCGCTCATCGAAGCCTCGACCTTCATCGCCACGATCGAGAAGCGCCAAGGGCTCAAAGTGTCGTGCCCCGAGGAGATCGCGTGGCGCATGGGCTGGATCGCCGACAGCGATCTCGAACGGCTCGCGCAGCCGCTCGCGCAGAACGCCTACGGCCAGTACCTGCTGTCCATTCTCCGAGACAAGCTCTTTTAGATCACCCGCTCGTTACCGCCGTCGATGGGGATGCCCGCGCCGGTGGTCTTCGCGAAAACAGGACCGCACAGCTCGGCGGCGAGCTCCGCGACATCCGCACTCTTCACCTCGGTCCTGAGCACGTTGTTCGTCTTGTAGTCCGCGACGCTCATGCCGTAATGCGCGGCGCGCGAGGCGAGGACTTCTTCGGTCCAGATCCCGGTGTCGAACACCGCGTTCGGATGCACCACGTTGACGCGGATGCCGTCGACGCCCCATTCGAGCGCGGCGACGCGCGCGAGCTGCGTCAGCGCCGCCTTCGACGCCGAATACGCCGCCGCACCCGGTCCGGGCGCGGGTACGTTCTTCGAGCCGACGACGACCACGCGGCCGCCGCCGGGCGCGAGCTTGAGCAGCGGATGGCACTCGCGCAGGAGGCCCAGGTTCGCGTCGAGGTTAACGCTCATCACGCGGCGCCACTCGTCGTCGGCGAGCGCCTCGATCTTGCGCCCGCCGGGAAATACGCCGGCGTTGAGCACGATCATGTCGATACCGCCGAAGCGCCGCACCGCGCGGTCGATCGCGTCGCGCACGGCTTCGGGCGACGTCACGTCGCACGTGATGCCGAGGTAATCGGGTCGCGATAGCGCGGTTTGCACGTCGGCGCTCAAATCGAGCGCGACCACCGCCGCGCCCCGCGCGAGAAACGACTGCACGCACGCCTTGCCGATGCCCGAAGCCGCGCCGGTCACCAGCGCCACCTCCCCGGCGAACGCCGGCGGCTTGCCGGCTTTTTTGAGCTTCGCCTGCTCGAGGTCCCAGTATTCGACGTCGAAGATGTCTTTCTCGGGCAGCGCGCGGTAGCCGCCGAGCGCGGTGGAGGCGAGGATGACGTCGATCGTGTGCGAGTAGAGGTCCCCGACGATCTTCGCGTCCTTCGCCGTACGCCCCAGCGTCGCGATGCCGAACGCGGGATCGATCGCCACGCGCGGCGCGGCGTCCAGCATCGTTTTCGCCTGCTTCGCGGTCGGAGCGATGCGCTCGAAGTACTCGCGGTATGCGCGCGCATAGGCGGCCGCGTCGGTGCCGATCATCGGCACGCGCTTGGTGCGGATGACGTGATCCGGCGTGGCCGGGCCCTGCTGCGAGAGCGCCGCGAGGTCCGGGCGCTGCGCGAACGCGAGCGACTTCCCGTCCGAATGCGTCGTCATCACCAACGGCGTGCCTGCGAGATCGGACAGCTCCCGGCGCAGCCGCGCGAGGTCGAGCCGCTGCGCGGTGGCCGGCGAGGCGCTCGACTGAACCGCCCGCCTGCCGGCGCGCTGCTCGACGAAGCGCTCGGCGCGCGAGACGAGCGCGATCATGCGCTCGTACGATTCCTTCGCGGTGCCGCCGAACGAGAACATGCCGTGGTTCATGAGCACCATGCCGATGGTGCCGGCGTGCGAGTGCTTCGAATACAGCCTGGCGCAGAGCCCCGCGAGATCGAAGCCGGGCATGATGTAGGGGATCACGACGACGTCGTCGCCGTAGATCTCGCGGATGTGCCGCTCGCCGTCGGCGGTGTTCGTCACCGCCAGCACCGCGTCGGCGTGCGTGTGGTCGACGAACTTGTGCGGCAGGATCGCGTGCAGGATGGTCTCGACCGAAGGCGCGGGCGCGCCGGCGCGTATCGACTGCGTCGAGAGCTCGTTCATCATCTGCGGGTCGGAGAGCGCCTCGAGCTTCGCGAGCTCCAGCAGCGGCGGCAGCCGCACCGGCGTAAAGCCTTCCTCCTTGATCGTCTCGAGGTCCCAGCCGCTGCCTTTGACGTAGAGCAGGTCTTCCTCGCGGCCGGTGACGCCGCGCTCGCGCACCTTGACCGAAGTATTGCCTCCGCCGTGCAGCACCAGCGTGTGATCGCGGCCGAGCAGGCGCGACGTGTAAACCCTTAAACCGAGGTCCCCGCTGTACTGTGCGGCCTCGGCGTCGTTCCATAATGATTTCATTGCTCGATTATACTTTCCGCGATGAACAAAGCCCGCGGGTTCACGGCTGTCGCGCTCACGCTGCTCCTGCTGGCTCCGGTCTGCATCCACGCCGCCGTTCCCCCGAAGACCCTGCGGGCCACGTTCCAGGTCGCCGAGACCGGCTTCGACCCGGTGAAGATCTCGGACTACTACTCCGGGACGATCATCGAGGCGATCTTCGAGCCGCTCCTCACCTACGATTACCTCGCTCGCCCCGCGACGCTGGTGCCGAACACCGCGGAGGCGATGCCCGAGGTCACCGACGAGGGGCGCACCTATACCTTTCGCGTGAAGCGCGGCATCCGCTTCGCCGACGACCCCGCCTTCAAAGGACGGCCGCGCGAGCTCACGGCGCACGACTACGCGTACTCGATCAAGCGCTTCCTCGACCCGAAGAACCGCTCGCCGTACGCCTTCATCTTCGAAGGCAAGATCGTCGGCCTCGACGAGCTCGCGGCACGGGCGAAGAAGACCCACCGCTTCGACTACGATGCGAAGGTCGAGGGCCTCGAGACGCCCGACCGCTACACGCTGCGCATCCGGCTCAAGACCACCGATTACAACTTCGCCCACCTGCTCGCGTTTTCGCTGTCGGGGGCGGTCGCGCGCGAGGCGATCGAGGCCTACGGCGACGAGACCGCCGCGCATCCGGTCGGCACCGGTCCGTTTCTGCTCAAGAGCTACACGCGCTCGTCCAAGATCGTCCTCGAAGCCAATCCGCTCTACCGCGGCAAGATCTGGGATTTCACGCCTCACGACGACGTGGGCCGGCGCATCGCCGAGCGCATGAAAGGCAAGCGCCTGCCGCAGATCGAGCGCGTCGAAGTATCGATCATCGAAGAGACGCAGAGCCGCTGGCTCGCGTTCATCTCGGGCGCGACCGACATGGAATATCAGCTCGCCGAGGTCGCGCCGCTGTTCCTCACGGGCGACGGCAAGCTCAAGCCCGAGCTCGTAAAGCGCGGCATCCAGCTCGACCGCAGCATCGACCCGGAGATCATCTACACCTACTTCAACATGTCGCCGATGCTCGGCGACGTGCCCAACCCGGTCGCCGGTTTCTCCAAGGACAAGATCGCGCTGCGGCGCGCGATCGCGATGGCGTACAACGTCGACGACCAGATCCGCATCATCCGCAAGGGCCAGGCGGTGCGCGCGCATTACCCGATCCCGCCCGGCGTCGCCGGACACGACCCCGATCACAGGAATCCGATACCGTACTCGCCCCAGCTCGCGAACGCGCTCCTCGACCGCTACGGCTACAAGCGGGGCGCCGACGGTTATCGCACCCTGCCCGACGGCAAGCCGCTGACGATCCGCTACTCGTCGACGCCGAGCGAGCGCGACCGCCAGTTCGACGAGCTCATGAAGCGCTCGCTGGATTCGATCGGCATCCGGCTGCAGATCCACAAGGACCGCTTTGCCGAGCTCATCAAGCTCGAGAACGAATGCCGGCTGATGATGCGCGGCGCGGCGTGGATCGCCGACTATCCGGACGGCGACAACTTCATGCAGCTCCTCTACGGTCCCAACTCGAAGCAGAGCAACAACGCATGCTACCGGTCGCCGGAGTTCGACGAGCGCTACGAGAAATCGCGCCTGCTGCCGAACGGTCCGGAGCGCGACAAGCTGTACCACGAGATGACGCGGCTGATGGAGGTGCACACGGTGTGGATCATGGGCGACAGCCGCTATCGCAACATGCTGCTCCAGCCCTACGTCGTCGGCTACCGCAAGCACCCGGTGTTCCACACCGAGTGGCTGTACCTCGACCTCGAGCGCACGCCCGGGAAGTAAGCGTTGCTCGCCTACATCCTGCGCCGCGTCTGGCAGTTCGTTCCCACGCTCCTCGGCGTGGTGCTGCTCGTCTTCATCCTGTTCAACTGGGTCGGCGGCGATCCCGCCTACATCCTCGCCGGCAAGATCTCCAACCCCGAGCACATCGAGAACATCCGCCGCCAGCTCGGCGTCGACCGGCCGTATTACGTGCAGCTCTGGATCTTCGTGCAGCAGATCGCGACGGGCGATTTCGGCGCGAGCTGGGCGACCAACGAGAACGTGTCGAGCATTTTCGCCACGCGCATCGGCCCGTCGCTCATGGTGCTCGTGCCGATGCTGCTGATCGGCACGCTGCTCGCGATGGCCGCGGCGATGATCGTCGCCTACGTGCGCGGCAGCGTCACCGACCGCGCGATCATGATCGCGTGCACCGTCGGCCAGTCGATCAGCATCCTGGTGTACATCATCGTGCTCCAGTACGTGCTCGGCTATCAGCTCGGCTGGTTCCCGGTGCAGGGCTGGAGCCGCGACTTCCGGGACAACCTGCTCCTCTACAGCGCGCTCCCGGTCATCGTCGGCGTCATCGTCTCGCTCGCGCCGGACATCCGCCTCTACCGCAGCTTCTTCCTCGAGGAGATCAACCAGGATTACGTGCGCACCGCGCGCGCCAAGGGCATGAGCGAGCCGCGCGTGATGAGCGTACACGTGCTGCGCAACGCCGCGATCCCCATCGTGACTCACGTGCTGATCCAGCTTCCCGGCCTGCTCGCGGGCGCATTCCTCATCGAGCGTTTCTTCTCCATCCCCGGTATCGGCCGCGAGGTGATCCTCGCGGTGGAGCGCAGCGATTTTCCGGTCATCAAGGCGGTGACGGTGTACATCGCGATCGCGACGATGGTCATCAACCTCCTGGCGGACCTCCTCTACAAAGCGGTCGATCCGCGGGTGCAGCTCAAATGACCGCAGACACCGCCGCCCTGCCCGCCGCCGACCCGACTTCGCCGGGGTTGTGGCAGCTAGCCACGCGCCGTCTGCGCCGCGACCGCGTCGGCTCGATCTCGCTCGTGGTCGTGCTGCTCTTCGTGCTCGTCAGCGTCGCCGCGGCGCTGGGCGTCGTCGCCGAGGACTGGCAGGACGAGGTCGGGGTGAGCTACGCGCCGCCTTCGTTTCTCGGCCGCGGCGCCGCCGCGCCGGACGCAGTCACCGCCGCGCAGACGGCGATCGACCGATCCTCGCCCGAAGCGATCGCGATTCCGGACCCGCTCGCCGAGGACCTCGCGGAGATCGCAAAGTCGCTCACCGGAACCGGCGCGGGCGCACAACGCGCGGCGACGCTGCCTTTCGGCGCGGACAAGTGGGGCCGCGACGTGCTCGCCAAGACGATCAAGGGCACGCAGACCTCGCTCCTCGTCGGTCTCGCGTCGGCGCTGGTCGCGACACTGCTCGGCACGCTGTTCGGCGCGGCGGCGGGCTTCATGGGCGGGCGCACCGACGCGATCTTCAACTGGCTGTACAGCGTGCTCACCTCGATTCCCTACCTGCTCCTCATCCTCGCCATCGCCGCGGTGCTCGGCCAGAAAGGCACCGCGACGGTGGTGCTCATCCTCGGGCTCACCGGCTGGACCGGCATCTTCAGGCTGGTCCGCGCCGAATACCTCAAGCACAAGGTGCGCGAGTACGTCGTCGCCGCCGACGCCATCGGCGCCTCGCGCGCGCGCCGCATGTTCGTGCACATCCTGCCCAACGTGGGCCACGTCGTGCTGGTGCAGCTCTCGCTGCACGTCGTGCTGTTCATCAAGTCCGAGGTGATCCTCTCCTTCCTCGGTTTCGGCGTCGGGGTGGACACGGTGTCGTGGGGCAGCATGCTCAGCGAAGCGCAGAACGAATTGCTCATCGGCAAATGGTGGCAGCTCGCCGCGGCCACGGCGGCCATGGCGGCGCTGGTCACGACGTTCAGCCTGTTCACCGACGCGCTGCGCGATGCGCTCGATCCGAGGCTGACATGAGCGCTCCGCTGCTCGCCGTCCACGCTCTCGGCGTCGCCTTCAGCACCGACGACGGCGGTGCGGTCGCGGCGGTGCGCGGCGTCTCGTTCGACGTCCCTCGCGGCGGCACCGTCGCGCTCGTCGGCGAATCGGGCAGCGGCAAGTCGGTCAGCGCACTCGCGGTGATGGGGTTGCTGCCGCCGAACGCGCGCGTCGATCCGGCGAGCCGCATCGAGTTCGACGGGCGCGGGCTGCTCGCCCTGGGCGCAGCCGAGCGGCAGGCGATCCGCGGCCGTGACGTCGGCATGATCTTCCAGGAGCCGATGAGCTCGCTGAACCCGGTCTTCACGGTCGGATTCCAGCTCGTCGAAGTCCTGCGCAAGCACCTGAAGCTCGGCCGGCGGTCGGCGAGGAAGCGCGCCATCGAGCTCCTGGACGAAGTCGGCATACCGGAGCCGCACGCGCGCATCGACGCCTATCCGTTCCAGCTCTCCGGAGGGCAGCAGCAGCGCGTGATGATCGCGATGGCGATCGCGTGCGAGCCCAAGCTCCTCATCGCGGACGAGCCGACCACGGCGCTCGACGTGACGGTGCAGAAGCAGATCGTCGAGCTCATCGCCAGCCTCCAGCAACGCCGCGGCATGTCGGTGCTCTTCATCACCCACGACCTCGCGCTCGTCGCGGAGATCGCGGATCGGGTGGTCGTGATGCGCGACGGCGTGGTGCGCGAGGAAGGCGCAGTCGCGGACGTCTTCAGCGCGCCGAAAGACGCGTACACCGCGGCGCTGCTCGCGTGCCGGCCGCCGGCCGATTCGAGGCCCGCGCGGCTGCCGGTCATCGACGATTTTCTCGACGGGAGCGCCGCGGCGAACGCGCGCACCGAAGTCGAGCGGACCCGCGGCATTACGGACCGTGATGCCGTCGTGCTCGAAGCGCGCAACCTCGCGAAGAGCTATTACCGGCGGGTGGGCCTCACGCGCAAGGCCGAATCGCACGTGGTCAGGGACGCCTCGTTCACCCTGAAGCGCGGAAGGACGCTCGGGATCGTCGGCGAATCGGGCTCGGGCAAGACGACGCTCGCGATGATGCTGATGCGCCTCACCGAGCCGACCGCGGGCGAAGTGCTGTTCGAAGGGCGCGATCTCGTGACGCTTGCGCGCGAGCGCACGCTGGAGATGAAGCGCAAGATCCAGATCGTTTTCCAGAACCCTTACGCGTCGCTCAATCCGCGCTTCACCGCGGGCGAGATCCTCACCGAGCCCATGAAGATCCACGGCATCGGCGCGGGCGCGCGCGATCGGCGGAACCTGGCGTACGAGTTGCTCGGCAAGGTCGGCCTGCCTCGGAGCGCCTTCTTCAAGTATCCTCACGAGTTCTCGGGCGGGCAGCGCCAGCGCATCGCCATCGCGCGCTGCCTCACGATGAGGCCCGACGTCCTCATCTGCGACGAGTCGGTATCGGCGCTCGACGTCTCGGTGCAGGCACAGCTGCTGAATCTGCTGCAGGACCTACAGGACGAGTACGCCATGAGCTACATCTTCATCTCCCACGACCTCGCGGTCGTCCGTTACATGGCGGACGAGGTCATGGTGATGAGCGAAGGCGAGATCGTCGAGATCGCGGGCTCGGACGAGATCTACCGCGCTCCGAGGCACCCGTACACGCAGAAGCTGCTCGCGTCACAGCCGCGCGTCCCGGCAGGCGTCGCCGCATCGACCCGCGCATGACGTTCGGCAGCACCGCAAGGACATTGCGCGCCGCCGCCGCGGCGCTCGCGCTGGCCGCGACCGGCGACGCATGGGCGGCACACGCCTATGCCCAGTTCGGCGACGTGAAATATCCGCCGGGCTTCGATCACTTCGATTACGTGAACCCGAAGGCGCCCAAGGGCGGAGCCATCGACCTGGTGCCGCCGCTGCGCATTACCAACTTCGACAAGTACAACCCGTTCACTCTGAAGGGGACTGCTGCGCCGGGCCTCGGCGATCTCGTCTTCGAAACGCTGCTGACCGGTAACTTCGACGAGCCGACGACCGCCTACGGCCTGCTCGCCGAGGATGTGCAGGTTCCGCCCGACAAGATGTCGGTGACGTTCCGGCTCAACCCGGCGGCCCGCTTCCACAACGGCAAACCGGTGCTCGCGGCGGACGTGAAGCACAGCTTCGACACCCTGATGAGCAAGCAGGCTCACCCCCAGTATCGCGTGGTGTTCGGGGACGTCGCCGGCTGCACCGTGACCGGTCCCCTGACCGTGCGCTTCGATTTCAGGAAAGCGAGCGCGGAGCTGCCGCTGCTCGTCGGCGGGATACCGGTCTTCAGCCGCGACTGGGGCGCGGGCAAGCCGTTCGACCAGGTCATCACCGACATTCCCATCGGGAGCGGCCCGTATCGCATCGGGCGCGTGAACTTCGGGCGCGACATCAGCTACAACCGCGATCCGAACTACTGGGGACGCGACCTGAACGTGCGCCGCGGAACGTACAACTTCGACCGCATCACGCAGAAGATCTACAAGGACAACACGGCGCAGACCGAAGGCTTCAAGGCCGGCGAGTTCGATTACATCCAGGTGTTCTCGGCCAAGGACTGGGTGCGGTCTTACGTCGGCAAGAAATTCACCTCGGGCGAGATCATCAAGGAGTCGCTCAAGCCGAAGAACGCCGGCGACTTCCAGGGGTTCCTGATCAACACTCGGCGCGAGAAGTTCAAGGACGTGCGGGTGCGCGAGGCGATCGGGCTCGCGTTCGACTTCGAGTGGATCAACCACATGATCAACTACGATGCGCACACGCGCGTTCGCGGATTCTTCAACGACAGCGATTTCGAGGCGAAAGGCCTGCCGGGACCCGACGAGCTCGCGGTAATGGAGCCGCTTCGGAAGCTCATTCCCGAGAAGATCTTCACCCAGCCGGTACCGATGCCGCCGACGACCAAGCCGCCCGACAGCCTGCGCGGCAATCTGCGCAAGGCGCGCGAATTATTGGCGCAGGCGGGCTGGACCTACCGCGACGGCGCATTGCGTAACGCGAAAGGCGAGCCGTTCACGATCGAGTATCTGTCCGACGGCGCGCGCGGCGAAGTCATCGTCACGCCCTATTTCCAGCAGCTCGCCAAGCTCGGCATCCAGGGCACCATCCGCAGGGCCGATTTCGCGCTCATTCAGAAGCGCCTCGACGTCTTCGACTACGATCTGTTCATCGTGCGCATCCCGGGACGCGAAGCGCCGGGCACCGATCTCATCGATCAGTTCAGCTCGAAGTCGGCGGACACCGAGGGATCGAGCAACTGGATGGGCATACGCGATCCGGCGGTCGACGCGCTGGTCGAGCTCGTCGCGACCGCGACGACGCGCCCGGAGCTCGTGGCGCGCCTGCGCACCCTGGACCGTGTACTACGGTTCGGCTTCTACGTCGTGCCGCAGTACTACAGCCGCGCCTATCGCATCGCGTACAAGAGCGGGAAGTTCGAGCGCCCCGCGGTCGCGCCGTCGTACTACCGCGCGGAAGACTGGGTCGTTTCCACCTGGTGGCGGAAGCAATAGGCGATGTGGTCATACATACTTAAACGAGTCCTGCTCATGGTGCCGACGCTCCTCGGCATCCTGCTCATCACGTTCACCATCACGCAGTTCGTGCCCGGCGGCCCCGTGGAGCAGATGGTGGCGCAGCTCAAGGGCCGGGAGGGCGGCGGTGAAGGGCCGGCGAGCACCGGCGGCTATCGCGGCCGCCAGGGCGTGGACGCCAAACGCGTCGAAGAGATCAGGAAGCTCTACGGCTTCGACAAGCCGGCGCACGAGCGCTTCCTGCTCATGCTCTCGCGCTACGCCCGGTTCGACCTGGGCAAGAGCTTCTTCCACAACAAGGACGTGTGGCAGCTCATCCTGGAGAAGCTGCCGGTGTCGATCAGCCTGGGGATGTGGACGTTCCTCCTCGTCTATCTCATCTCGATCCCGCTCGGCATCGCCAAGGCGGTGCGGGCCGGCACCAAGTTCGACACCGCGACGACGTTCATCGTGCTCCTCGGCTATTCCATCCCGGCGTTCGTGATGGGGGTCGTGCTGCTCGTGCTGTTCGCCGGGGGGACCTTCGTACAGTGGTTCCCGCTGCGTGGCCTGACCTCGTTCAGCTGGCCCGACATGGATCTGTGGCACAAGATCGTCGATTACCTCTGGCACATCACCCTGCCGGTCACGGCCATGGTGCTCGGCGGCTTCGCGGTCATCACCATCCTCACCAAGAACTCGGTGCTCGAAGAGATCCGCAAACAGTACGTGCTCACCGCGCGCGCCAAAGGCGTGGACGAGAAGAAAGTGCTGTGGAAGCACGTCTTTCGCAACGCGATGATCCCCATCCTGACCGGTTTCCCCGCCGCGTTCGTCGGCGCGTTCTTCACCGGCTCGATCCTGATCGAGACGCTGTTCTCCCTCGACGGGCTGGGCCTGCTCTCGTACGAGTCGGTGATCCGCCGCGACTATCCGGTGGTCATGGGCAGCCTCTTCTTCTTCACCATCATAGGGCTCGTCGCGACGCTCTTACGCGACCTGTCGTATCTGTGGGTGGACCCGCGTGTCAAATACTTCGGCTGACGTCGTCGTTCCGGCGCCTGCGACGGGCGTCATGCCGTCGGCGCCCGCGGGGCCGCGCCGGCTGCGCAGCCCCGGCGGGCGCGCGTGGCGGCGGTTCCGCGCGAACCGCCTGGGCTTCATCAGCCTCGTCATCTTCGGCGTGCTGTTCGCAGTGAGCCTGTTCGCCGAGGTGCTGTCGAACGACCAGCCGCTGGTGGTGCGCTACAACGGCGAGTGGTATTTCCCGCTCTTCCAGACGCTGCCGGAGACGACCTTCGGCGGGGACTTCCCGACGCCCACCGATTTCCTCGATCCGTTCATCCGCGAGAACCTGAGGAAAGGCGACAACTTCGCGGTGTTCCCGCCGAACCCGTATCACCACCAGACGATCAACTACTTCGCAAAGGATCCTTACCCGGCCGCACCGAACGCCGACAACGTGCTAGGCACCGACGACCGCGGGCGCGACATCCTCGCGCGCCTCATCTACGGCTTTCGCGTGTCGATCGTGTTCGCGCTGCTCGTCGCCGGGCTGTGCACTATTTTCGGCGTGCTTTACGGCGCGATCCAGGGTTACTTCGCGGGCTGGACCGACATCGGCATGGAGCGCTTCAACGAGATCTGGGGCTCGATGCCGCAGCTCTACATGCTCATCATCCTGTCCTCGATGTTCGCGCCGAGCTTCTGGCTGCTCGTGCTGCTCCTGTCGCTCTTCGGCTGGCTCGGCATCGCGGCGTACGTGCGCGCCGAGTTCCTGAAGAACCGCACGCTCGATTACGTGCGCGCGGCGCGAGCGCTCGGGCAGAGCAATCGCGCGATCATGCGCCGGCACATCCTGCCGAACAGCCTCACGCCGGTCGTCACCCTGATCCCGTTCGAGCTCGCCGCCGCGATCGGCGCGCTGACGAGCCTCGACTTCCTGGGCCTGGGCGTGCCGCCGGGCACCCCGAGCCTCGGCGAGCTCCTGCTCCAGGCCAAGGACAACCTCTACGCGTGGTGGATCTCGTTCACCACGTTCGGCGTCCTGCTCGTGATGCTGCTGCTCCTCGTGCTGATCGGGGATGCGCTGCGCGATGCGCTCGATCCGCGCAAGGTGCTGGAAGGCGTCGACGCATGAAGCGCGTCGAGGTCCGCGAGCTCTCGGTGAGCTTCGGCTCGCGACGCGTCGTCGACCGCGTCTCGTTCGACATCGAAGCCGGCGAGCGTATAGCGCTCGTGGGCGAATCGGGCTCTGGCAAGACGGTCACCGCGCTGTCGCTGCTGCGGCTGATCGAGAGCGCGAAGCTCTCCGGCGAGATCCTGTACGAGGGCCGCAGCGTGCTCGCCATGAGCGAGGACGAGCTCCGGCAGCTGCGCGGCCGCGACATCGCGGTGGTGTTCCAGGAGCCGATGACCGCGCTCAATCCGCTGATGCGGATCGGCGACCAGATCGCCGAGTCGCTCGAGATCCACGAACGCGTGACGCGCGAGCAGGCGTTCAGGGGCGCGGTGGAGGCGATGCAGCGTGTCGGGATAGATGATGCGGAGCGGCGCGCGCGCAGCTTTCCCCACCAGCTCTCGGGCGGCCAGCGCCAGCGCGCGATGATCGCGATGGCGCTCGCCTGCAATCCCAGGCTGCTGATCGCCGACGAGCCGACCACCGCGCTCGACGCGACCATACGCCTGCAGATTCTCGAGCTCCTCGATCGGCTGCGGCAGGAATCGGGCATGAGCCTGCTGCTCATCACCCACGATCTGAACATCGTGAAGCGCTTCGCCGACCGCGTGGCGGTGATGGAGCGCGGCGTCATCGTCGAGCAGGGCGCGACGCGCGAGGTGATGGAGAACCCGCAGCATCCTTATACGCGCAAGCTCATCAACAGCCGCCCCGAGCGCGCCGTCGGCGCTCCCGGTGAAGGCCGCGTCGTCGAAGCGCGCAATCTGCGCGTCGACTACCCGACGCAGCGACCGGGCATCGTGGGCTGGTTCAAGAGCGGTCATTTCACCGCGGTGAAGAAGGCCGATTTCGATCTCGCGCCGGGCGAGACCCTGGGCGTCATCGGCGAATCGGGATCGGGCAAGACCACGCTCGCGCTCGCCCTGCTGAACCTGATCCGCGCCGAAGGCGACATCCGCATCGACGGGCGCACCTGGAACGGCGACCGCGCCGAGCGCCGCGCGCTGCGGCGCGAGATCCAGGTCGTATTCCAGGACCCGCTGTCGTCGCTCTCGCCGCGTCAGACGATCGAAGGCATCGTCGGCGAAGGCCTCGAGATCCACGAGCCGGAGCTGAGCAGGGAGCAGCGGCGGGCGCGCATCGTCGCCGCCTTGCTCGACGTCGGCCTGACCGAGGACGGCGCCGCCGAGCCGCTCCTCGACCGCTATCCGCACGAGTTCTCGGGCGGACAGCGCCAGCGCATCGCGATCGCGCGCGCGCTCATCGTGCGGCCGAAGATCGTCGTGCTCGACGAGCCGACGAGCGCGCTCGACGTGACGATACAGAAGCAGGTGCTGGAGCTCCTCGGCGAGCTCCAGCGCAAGTACGGGCTTTCGTACGTGCTGGTCACGCACGACATCGACGTGGTGCGCGCGATGGCGCACCGCGTGATCGTGATGAAGGACAGCGAGGTCCTCGAGACCGGCGCGGTCGAGGACGTGCTCACCCGCGCGAAGTCCGAATACACGCGCAGGCTGATCAAGGCCGGCTACGCGTAGCGCGGGCGCTATAATCGGCCCGCACGCTACCGACAAGGACGCTACATGGGTTTCCTGCAGGACAAGAAAATACTCGTCACCGGCCTGCTCTCGAATCGGTCGATCGCGTACGGCATCGCGGCCGCGTGCCACCGCGAAGGCGCGACCCTCGCCTTCACCTACCAGCACGACGACCTGAAGGACCGCGTCACGCAGCTTGCAGGGGATTTCGGCTCGACGCCGGTGCTGCCCTGCGACGTCTCCGACGACGGGCAGATCGAGCGGTTGTTCGAGTCGCTGAAGGGCGAATGGGACGGCATCGACGGCGTCGTCCATTCCATCGCGTTCGCCCCGCGCGAAGCGCTCAAAGGCGGCTTCCTCGACGGGCTCACGCGCGACGCATTCCGCATCGCCCAGGACGTCAGCGCCTACAGCTTCGCCGCGCTCGCCAAGGCGGCGCTGCCGCTCATGCAGGGCCGCAAAGGCGCGCTGCTGACGCTGTCCTACCTCGGCGCGATCCGTGCGGTGCCGAACTACAACGTGATGGGCGTGGCGAAAGCGAGCCTGGAAGCGACGGTGCGCTATCTCGCCGCGGATCTCGGGCCCAAAGGCATCCGCGTGAACGGCATCTCGGCGGGCCCGATCAAGACGCTCGCGGCCGCCGGCATCAGCGGCTTCGGCAAGATCCTCAAAGCGGTGGAAGACCACGCCCCGCTCCGGCGCAACGTGACGATCGACGACGTCGGGAATACCGCGGCGTTCCTGCTCTCCGACCTGGCGGCCGGCATCACCGCCGAAGTCACCTACGTCGACGGCGGGTTCAACGCAGTCGTAGGCGGAACCGCCTGACGGCGGCTCCGCCAGTGTTGAGTGTTAAATGTTGAGTGTTGAGTTGTAAGTGGTCGTTTCGAGCGCAACGCGCTTTCACTAAACACTCAACACTAAACACTCATCACTGCTTTTTCTCGAACTGCTCCTTGTCGATCTTCACCTTCGCCTTGGCCTTGAGGCTCGCGAGGTAGGCGTTGAACTGCTCTTCGCCCAGGACCTGGGCGAGCCCTTCGTTCAGCGACTTCGCCTGCGCGCGGTCGGTCTTGTCCGAATCGACGACGCGCGTCACCTTGAGGAGCACGAAGCCGCCTCCGGGCGCCTCGACGCCGGTATACGACGGCAGCTTGTGGGTGTCCGCCTTGAACACCTGGCGCACGACCGGCTCCGGCAGGCTCTTGGTGTCCTTGCGGCTGACCAGCTGCGGCGCGTCCCACGACACATCGGCCGACTCGCCCTTCTTCAACTGCTCGAGGAGCTTGCGCCCTTCCTGTGCGGCGAGCTGGTTGGCGCGGGTCTGCACGACCTTCTTCTCGATCGCCGCCTTCACGTCCGCGAACGCCTGCAGGGCGGACGGCTTGTGCTCGGCCACGCGCGCGCCGATGATCGTCCCCGGCGCGAGCTCGATCGCCTCGGTGTTGCGCTTGTTCACGCGCACGTCCTCGCTGAAGACCGCCTGGATGAGCTTCGGATTGTTGAGGACGGGGTCGTCCGTGCCCTGGCGACTGATCCAGCCGCTCGTCTTGGGCTGGACCTTCGCGACGTCGGCCGCTCCCTTCAGGCTCTCGGACTGCTCGAAGAGCTTGTTGTTGAACTCGTCGGCGGCCTTGGCGTAGAGCTGCAGCGCCTGCTGCTTCCTGAGCTCCTTCTCGATCGCGGGCCTGACCTCGTCGAAGCTCTTCATCTGCGCCGGGTTCACCGCAGTCACTCGGATGATGTGATAGCCGTACTCGGTCTCGACCGGCTGCGAGATCTCGCCCGGCTTCATGCCGAACACCGCGTCGTCGAACGCTTTCACCATCGTGCCGCGGCCGAACGTGCCGAGGTCGCCGCCCTTCGCGGCAGAGCCCGGGTCCTGCGAATATTTCTTGGCGAGCTCGCCGAACGCGGCCGGGTTCTTCTTGAGCTCGTTGTAGATCCGTTCCGCTTCGGCCTGCGCCTTCTTCTTCGCGTCCTCGCCGGCGCTCTTGTCCGCGGCGATCAGGATGTGGCTCGCCTGGCGCGTCTCGCCCACGCCGAACTGACGCTGGTTCTCATCGTAGAACTTCTTGACGTTAGCCGGATCGAGCTTGACCTCGGGCGCGAACCCGTCGATCGACAGCGTCACGTACTCGATGCGGACCTGCTCCGGCGTGCGGAACTCGTCCTGGTGCGAGTCGTAGTACTTCTTCGCGGCGTCGTCCTCGAGCTTCACCTGGGAGACGAACTTGTCCGGCGACACGACCGCCCGGCTCACCTCGCGGCTCTGCTCGGTGATGTGCAGCAGCCGCTCGGCGACGGTGCGCGGCACGATGCTGGTCGCGGTATACGACTCGGCGAGCTGACCGAGCAGCAGCTCCTGCTGGACGCGGTTCTGGAAGCTCGTGACGTTCTCGCCGCGCGCCTTCAGGAACTGCTCGTACTTGGCCATCACGAACTTGCCGTCGTCCTGGAACGCCGGCACCTGGGCGATGTAGCCGCGAAGCTGGTCTTCGGGCACGGTCATGCCGACGCGCAGCGCGTGGTCGATCAGCACGCGCTGGCGCACCAGCGCGTCGATCACCGACATCCTGAGCTCGGGGCTGTCGAGCAGCGCGGGATCGATGCGGCCGCCGGAGAGGTTGCGAAGCTGGTCCTGCCGCTCGCGCAGCGCGTTCGCGATCTCCTGCTCGTGGATCTCGTAATCGCCGACCTTGACGACCGAGCGTCCGCTGCCGCTGTCGTGGAAGTACGAATCCACGCCGAAGAACGCGAACGGCAGGAAGATGATCGCGAGGACGACCTGGAGGATGCGTTTGTGGCGGTGGACGAAATCGAACATGGACGAACTCACAGATACGAAAAAAGGCGAACCGCGGTTCGCCTTTTTCTAAAACGTTGGCGGAGTGGACGGGACTCGAACCCGCGACCCCCGGCGTGACAGGCCGGTATTCTAACCAACTGAACTACCACTCCAGAATGTACCCGGTCGAAAGTGAAAGCCTACTTTCGACCGCAACTTCTATTCAGAACTGAATCGCTGGCGGAGCCAGACGATTCAGCTTGCAACTGCCACGAAGAACCAACCGCTGACCTGCCACCGTTTCTTCGTTGCCTTTACTTCGCCAAAACCGCCCGGCCGCCCGAAGGTTTTGGCGCTAACTTGCCTTTGCGATCAAAAGTAGGTTTTTACTTTTGATCGGTTCCACTGTGGTGGGTGCTGAGAGGCTCGAACTCCCGACATTCGCCTTGTAAGGGCGACGCTCTACCAACTGAGCTAAGCACCCCCGATGCGCGCGAGACCTCTGCTGCAATCCGGAGCGGGATTCTACCGCACAGGTCCGCGCTTTTCTAGCTCTGCTTAATGCTTCATGGGCGCCGGAGCCGGCGTTTCGGATGAAGCGGGCAGCGCCGCGGCATCCGCCTGCTCGGGCAGCGGCTCGGGCTTGCGCTCTAGCGCGAGCTCGAGCACCTGGTCGATCCACTTGACCGGATGGATCTCGAGGCGATTCTTCACGTTGTCGGGGATCTCCGCGAGGTCCTTCACGTTCTCCTCGGGGATGAGCACGTTCTTGATCCCGCCGCGGTGCGCCGCGAGGAGCTTCTCCTTCAGGCCTCCGATCATCAGCACTTCGCCGCGCAGGGTGATCTCGCCGGTCATCGCGAAGTCCGCGCGCACCGGGATGCCGGTGAGGGCGGAAACCATCGCGGTGACGATGCCGATGCCCGCGCTCGGGCCGTCCTTGGGCGTCGCGCCCTCGGGCAGGTGAATGTGGATGTCGTTCTTCTGATAGAAGTCGTCGAGGATGCCGAGACGCCGCGAGCGCGCACGCACCACCGAAAGCGCGGCCTCCACCGATTCCTTCATGACGTCGCCGAGCTTGCCCGTCGTCGTCATCTTGCCTTTGCCCGGCATCGTCGCGGCTTCGATCGTCAGAAGCTCGCCGCCGACCTCGGTCCAGGCGAGGCCGTTGACCTGGCCGACCTGGTTGTTCTTCTCCGCCATCCCGAAGGTGTAGCGGCGCACGCCGAGGTACTTGTCGAGGTTGCGCGAGGTGACCGTGATCTTCTTGGTCTCGCCTGCGCGCACCAGCTCTTTCACCACCTTGCGGCAGATCTTGGAGATCTCGCGCTCGAGCGATCGCACGCCAGCTTCGCGCGTGTAGAAGCGGATCATGTCGCGGATCGCGCTCTCCGATACCGTCAGCTCCTCCGGCTTGAGCCCGTGGTTCTTCATGAGCTTGGGCAGCAGGTGCCGCTGGCAGATGTTGACCTTCTCGTCCTCGGTGTAACCCGACAGGCGGATCACTTCCATCCGGTCGAGCAGCGCCGGCGGGATGTTGAGCGTGTTCGCGGTCGCGACGAACATCACGTCGGAGAGGTCGTACTCCACTTCGACGTAGTGGTCGACGAACGTGTGGTTCTGCTCCGGGTCGAGGACTTCCAGCAAGGCACTGGCGGGATCGCCGCGGAAATCCATGCCCATCTTGTCGACTTCGTCGAGCAGGAAGAGCGGGTTCCTCACGCCGACCTTGGTCATGTTCTGCAGGATCTTGCCGGGCATCGAGCCGATGTACGTGCGGCGATGGCCGCGGATCTCGGCTTCGTCACGCACGCCGCCGAGCGACATGCGCACGAACTTGCGGTTCGTCGCGCGCGCGATCGACTGGCCCAGCGACGTTTTTCCGACGCCGGGGGCGCCGACGAGGCAGAGGATCGGCGCCTTGAGCTTGTCGACGCGCTGCTGCACGGCGAGGTACTCGACGATGCGCTCTTTCACCTTCTCGAGGCCGTAGTGGTCCTCGTCGAGCACTTTCTCGGCATTCGTCAGATCCGGGTTGACCTTGCTCTTCTTGCGCCACGGCAGCGAGACGATCGAGTCGATGTAGTTGCGCACGACGGTCGCTTCGGCCGACATCGGCGACATCAGCCGCAGCTTCTTCAGCTCCGCTTCCGCCTTCTTGCGCGCGTCCTTCGGCATGCGCGCGAGCTTGATCTTCTTCTCGATCTCGTCGAGGTCGGCGCCTTCTTCGAGCTCGCCGAGCTCCTTCTGGATCGCCTTCACCTGCTCGTTGAGGTAGTACTCGCGCTGGCTCTTCTCCATCTGGCGCTTCACGCGCCCGCGGATGCGCTTCTCGACCTGGAGGATGTCGAGCTCGCCTTCGACGAGCTTCAGGAGGTGTTCGAGGCGCTGCTTCACGTCGAACATCTCGAGCACCTCCTGCTTCTGCTCGAGCTTGAGCGGAAGGTGCGCGGCGATCGTGTCGGCGAGACGGCCGGCCTCGTCGATGCCCGCCAGCGAGGTCAGGATCTCGGGCGGGATCTTCTTGTTGAGCTTCACGTACTGATCGAACTGCTGGATCATCGTACGGCGCATCGCTTCGGTCTCGTGGTCGGTGTCGCTGTCCGCGGGCAGCGGCTCGATACCGACGGCGAAGTGCGTTTTGACGTCGACGACTTCCTTGATGCGCGCGCGCTGGCTGCCTTCGACGAGCACTTTCACCGTGCCGTCGGGAAGCTTCAGCATCTGCAGGATGTTGGCGATGCTGCCGATCTCGTAGAGGTCCTCCGGCGCCGGATCGTCCTTGGCGGCGGATTTCTGCGCGACCAGCACGATGCTCTTCCCGGACTCCATCGCGGCCTCGAGGGCCTTGATCGACTTCGGGCGACCCACGAACAGCGGGATCACCATGTGGGGGAACACAACCACGTCCCGCAGCGGAAGCAGCGGCAGTTGCGACGGGTTGGTTACGGATTCTTCAGGAAGGGACATCGAGGTTCCTTATGTGACGTCTTGCAACGTACTGATATGAGGGAGCACCCGGCTTATTGCAAGCGGGGATGGAAGAAATGGGGTCAGGTCCGATTTTCCGGGCTGTGACGAAAAATCGGACCTGACCCCGGATTCCTTCCGGAACTAAACCGTCGACCCGGCCACTTTGGGCTGGTCGGAGTAGATCAGCAGCGGCGGCGCGTCGCTTACGATGGTGCCTTCGTCGACGACGACTTTCACCACGTTCTCCAGCGACGGCAGGTCGAACATGGTGTTGAGCAGCGTGTTCTCGAGGATAGAGCGTAGACCGCGCGCGCCGGTCTTTCGTTCGAGCGCCTTGTGCGCGACCGCTTTCAGGCCCGCCTCGCGCACTTCCAGCTCGACGCCCTCCATCGAGAACATCTTCTGGTACTGCTTGAGCAGCGCGTTCTTCGGCTGGGTGAGGATCTGGATGAGCGCGGCCTCGTCGAGCTCTTCGAGCGTGGCCACGACCGGGAGACGGCCGACGAACTCGGGGATGAGGCCGTACTTGATCAAATCTTCGGGTTGCACATCGCGCAATGCCTTGCCGATGTCTTTGCGGTTGTCCTTCGAGCGCACTTCGGCGCCGAAGCCGATTCCGCCTTTTTCCGAACGGGCGCGGATGATCTTGTCCAGACCGTCGAAAGCGCCGCCGCAGATGAAGAGGATGTTCGTCGTGTCGACCTGCACGAACTCCTGATTCGGGTGCTTGCGGCCGCCCTGCGGCGGGACCGAGGCGATCGTGCCCTCGATCAGCTTGAGCAGCGCCTGCTGCACGCCTTCGCCCGACACGTCGCGGGTGATCGACGGGTTGTCCGATTTGCGCGAGATCTTGTCGATCTCGTCGATGTAGACGATGCCGCGCTGCGCCTTCTCGACGTCGTAGTCGCACTTCTGGAGCAGCTTCTGGATGATGTTCTCGACGTCCTCGCCGACGTAACCGGCCTCGGTCAGCGTCGTCGCGTCGGCCATCACGAAAGGCACGTTCAGCAGCCGCGCAAGTGTCTGCGCCAACAGCGTTTTACCCGAGCCCGTCGGGCCGACGAGCAGGATGTTCGACTTGGCCAGCTCGACGTCGTCGGTCTTGGTGATCGTCTTCAGCCGCTTGTAGTGGTTGTAGACCGCGACCGACAGGATTTTCTTGGCCGTGTCCTGCCCGATGACGTACTGGTCGAGGATCTTGCGGATTTCGTGGGGGACCGGCAGGTCGGACTTGGTGCCCTTGGCGCCCTGCTCGCCCTGGGTTTCCTCGCGGATGATGTCGTTGCAGAGCTCGATGCACTCGTCGCAGATGAAGACCGACGGGCCGGCGATGAGCTTGCGCACCTCGTGCTGGCTTTTTCCGCAGAAAGAGCAGTACAGGAGTTTCTCGCCGCCAACTTTGTCAGACATACCTGCTTTCCCCACGGTTTTTCCAGTCCTTCCTCAGTGCATTTGCTGCGATTTCGGGGCCCGTAGCGCAAAAGCGAGCAAAAGCGGTGAAAAGCGACCGCCGAAATCGGGCAAAAAGGCTACGTTCGACCGTTAAACGACCGCTTCGGTTCGACTCGAAAGCACTTTATCGACCAGACCATAGCTCACCGACTGGGTCGCAGACAGGAAGTTATCACGATCCGTGTCTTTTTCAATCGTTTCGATCTTCTGTCCCGTGTGTTTGGCGAGGATTTCGTTCAGCCGCGCCTTGAGGAACAGGATCTCCTTGGCGTGGATCTCGATGTCCGATGCCTGGCCCTGGAATCCGCCCATCGGCTGGTGGATCATCACGCGCGAATTGGGCAGCGCGAAGCGCTTGCCGTGGGCGCCGGCCGCGAGGAGCAACGCGCCCATGCTGGCCGCCTGGCCCACGCACAATGTGGACACGTCGGGCTTGATGAACTGCATCGTGTCGTAGATCGCGAGCCCGGCCGACACCGACCCGCCCGGCGAGTTGATGTAGAACGAGATGTCCTTGTCGGGATTCTCGGACTCCAGGAAAAGGAGCTGGGCGACGATCAGGTTCGCCGTCGTCTCGGTCACCGGACCGACGAGGAACACGACGCGCTCCTTGAGCAGGCGCGAGTAGATGTCGTAGGCGCGCTCGCCTCGGCCGCTCTGCTCGATGACCATCGGCACCAGCCCGAGGCTTTGCGGCTCCATCATTCCGCCGATCGCTTGCGGTTGCATGTAGTGTCTCATTGCTTGTTCCCCATCAGTTCGTCGAATGCGACGGGCGTGTCCTCGACCTGCGCCGTCCGGAGCGCCCACTCGACCACGTTGTCCTCGAGCACCATCGACTCGATCTCGCGCAGGCGCTCGGGCGACTGGTAGTACCAGCGCACGACTTCCTGCGGGTTCTCGTACGACTGCGCCTGTTCCTCCACGATCGCCCGCACCTGCTCGGGCTTGGCCTGGAGCTGGTTGGCCCTGACGACCTCGGCAAGAATGAGGCCGAGATTCACCCTGCGCTGCGCCTGGTTTTCGAACATTTCGGCCGGCAGCACCATATCGTCTTTCATCGGCAGCCCGCGCGCAGCGAAATCCTGCCTCGTCAGCTCACGCAGGCGATCGACTTCGCTGGCGACCAGCGACTTCGGCACTTCGACCTTGGTCGCGTCGAGCAGCGCCTGCATCACCTGGTCCTTCACCCGCGACTTCAGCCGGCTCGCGACTTCGCGCTCGAGGTTCGCCTTGATCTCCCCTCGCATCTTCCCGATGTCGCCGTCGGCGACGCCGAGGCTTTTCGCGAATTCGGCATCGACCTCGGGCAGCTTCGGCGCGCCGACTTCCGACACGCTCACCTCGAAGGTCGCGGTCTTACCCGCGACGTCCTTGCCGTGGTAGTCGTCGGGAAACTTCAGCTCGAACGACTTGGAATCGCCGGCTTTCATGCCGGCAAGCGCGCTCTCGAAGTCGGCGAGCAGCCGGCCTTCGCCGAGCACCACCTGCTGGTTCTCCGCCTTGCCGCCCTGGAACTCGACACCGTCGATCGTGCCGCGGTACGACATCGTGACGCGATCACCGTTCTCGGCCGCGCGATCCGCCTTGTCGAAGGTGACGCGCTGCTTCTTCATGATCTCGATCGTGCGATCGACTTCGGCATCCGCGACGGCGAGCTGCGGCCGCGTGATCTTGGTGCCCGAGATGTCGCCGAGCTGCACTTCGGGGTAGACCTCGAACGTCGCGCTGTACTCGAAATCGCTCGCACCTTCGCCGACCGGTTTCGGCTCGAATTTCGGATAGCCCGCGACCTTGAGGTTCTGCTCGCGCACCGCTTCGCCGAACGTGCGCTGGAGCGTATCGCCCAGCACTTCCTGCCGGACCTGGGGCCCGTAGGTCTGGGCGACGACCTTCATCGGCACTTTACCCGGCCGGAAGCCGTGCATCTTGACCGTTCGCGACAGGCGCTTCAAGCGCGTGTCGACTTCCTGATCGATCTCCGCCATCGGGACCGCGATTGAAAGACGGCGTTCGAGCGTGCTCAGGTTTTCGAGGTTTGATTGCATTTGAGAAAAGGAAATTGAGGGGGAAGAAGCCTTACTACGTCGATGATCTGGTGCGAAAGGAGGGACTCGAACCCACACGCCTTTCGGCGCCAGAACCTAAATCTGGTGCGTCTACCAATTCCGCCACTTTCGCACGGGCGTGTAGCCCTCGGGCTCGGGACCAGCGGGTAGGCCGGAGCTCCGGAGCGCAACCCATTGATTGTAATATACTCGCCCGTCTATTTCGAGTGCCCTACCGCGCCCGAACCCGTCCACGTCCGGCCTGTTTAAGCGCCTGAAAAGCCAAGCCTTCCTTAGCGTTGGACCCGCATCAATACTGCCGGCAGAGGTGTGCTCCGCCCGGCTCCGCGTTCTATTACAGCGTTCGCGTGCTGCCGCCGGACCTGCAGCGGGCGGCGGTCGCGCTCGAAGCGTTTCGGCGCGAGGTCACCGGCATCGCCAACGAAGTGCGCGACCCGGGCGTCGCGCGCACCAAGCTCGCGTGGTGGCACGGCGAGATCGAGAGCCTCTACGCGGGGGAACCGCACCATCCGGTGACGCGCGCATTGGCCGCCGCGCTCGCGCCTCACGGTATCGAGCGCGGCGCGCTCGAGGACGTGTTGCAGGCCGCCGCGATGGATCTCGAATACAACGCGTATCCCGATGTCGACGCGCTCGAGGTCTACTGCCGGCGCGTGCGCGGCGTGCCGCAGCGGCTCCTGTCCCGCGTCTTCGGGTTCGACGACGCGAAGACACTCGAGCATGCGCAAGAGCTGGGCATCGCGCTGGAGCTCACGCGCATCGTGCGCGATGCCGGCGAAGACGCGCGGCACGGGCGCGTCTACCTGCCGCTGCACGACATGGCCGAGCACGGCGTCACCTCCGACGATCTCGCGCACGCACGCGAGACCGACGCTTTCCGGCGCCTCATCGCAGCCGGGATCGCGCGCGCCGATGCGCGTTACGATCGCGCGATGGCGCTCCTGCCGCCCGGCGATCGCAAATCGCAGCGTCCGGGGCTCGTGATGGCGGCGATCGAGCGCGCGCTGCTGCGAGAGATCGAGGCCGACGGCTGCCGGGTCCTGACGCAGCGCACATCGCTCACGCCGCTGCGCATGTTATGGATTTCGATGCGTACCCGCTGACGGGGTCAGACCCCGGCCTTTTTGGGGTCTGACCCCGGTTTGCTCTAGGGAGAATCAATCATGGACTTACAACTGAAGGATAAAACTGCGCTCGTCACCGGCTCGAGCATGGGCATCGGCCGCGCGATCGCGAAAGCGCTCGCGGCCGAAGGCGTAAAGACCGCGATCGTCGCGCGCCGCCGCAACCTGCTCGAAGGCGTGGCGGACGAGATCGTCTCGGCCGGCGGCATCGAGCCCGCGATCTTCGAAGTCGACGTGATGCACCAAGGCGCGGTGAAGAAGCTGGCGAACGATGCGCGCGAGGCGCTCGGCGGCATCGACATCCTGATCAATTCGGCGGGCGGCAGCCAGCCGCCGATCGGCATCGACGCGCCCGACGACGCGTGGGAGTACGCGATGACGCTCAACTTCGTGCGGGTGCGCCAGCTCACGCACGCGGTGCTGCCCGGCATGGTCGAGAAGAAGTGGGGCCGCATCGTCAGCATCACCGGCAAGTCCGAGCCCGAGAAGCTGATCGCCGCGACGCCGTCCAAGGCCGCGGTGCACGCGTGGTCCAAAGGACTCTCGCGCGAGGTCGGCAAGCACGGCGTCACCGTCAACTGCATCCCGCCGGGTCGCATCATGAGCGAGCAGATCCGGCGCAAGTACTCGGAGGACTTCCGCGCGAAGCAGTCGGCCGAGGAGATTCCGGTCGGACGCTACGGCGAGCCCGAAGAGCTGGCCGCACTGGCGGTATTCCTCTGCTCCCCCCTCGCCCGTTACATCACCGGCACGGTCATGCCCGTCGACGGCGGACTAAAAAAGTACGCGTTTTGACGGCGCTGTCATCGCGAGGCGCCAGCAAGGGCGCCGTGGCGCTCTCGCGACGCGCGGAGCGGACGCTCCGAGATTGCTTCGTCGCTTGCGCTCCTCGCAATGACAGCCCCGGTCGTATAATTCGGCACCGCTCCAGCGAAGGATTCCCACCATGCAAACCAAGATCCCCTGCGTCATCATGCGCGGCGGCACGTCGCGCGGTCCGTTCTTCCTCCAGACCGACCTGCCTTCCGACATTCCCACGCGCGATGCGGTCCTGCTCGCCGCGATGGGCTCGCCGCACGACTATCAGGTCGACGGCATCGGCGGCGCGCGCTCGCTCACCAGCAAGGTCGCGATGATCTCGCGCTCCAAGCAGGCGGGCGCCGACGTGGACTATCTCTTCGCGCAGGTCCTGATCGACCAGCCGCTCGTCGACACCAAGCCCAACTGCGGCAACATGCTCGTCGCGGTCGGGCCGTTCGCGATCGAAGCGGGCCTCGTTCCCGCGAAAGACGGCGAGACCACGGTGCGCATCTACAACGTCAACACCAGGACGCTGGTGGAGGCGATCGTGCAGACGCCCGGCGGCAAGGTGACCTACGAAGGCGGCGCGTCGATCGACGGCGTGCCCGGCACCGCCGCCCCCGTCGGCATCAACTTCAAGGGCGGCATCGGTGCAGTGACCGGCAAGCTCCTGCCGACCGGCAAGCCCCTCGACGTGATCGACGGCATCGAAGTCTCGTGCGTCGACGTCGCGATGCCGACCATGTTCGTGCGCGCCGAAGCTTTGGCCAAGACCGGTTACGAGACCGCCGCCGAGCTCGACGCGGACAAGGAGTTCACGGCGCGCATGGAAGCGATACGGCTGAAGGCCGGCGTGCTGATGGGCATGGGCGACGTCTCGAAGAGCGTCACGCCGAAAGTCGCGCTGCTCGCCAGGCCGAAAGACGGCGGTGCGATCGCGACGCGTTACTTCGTGCCCGACGCCTGTCACAAGGCGCTCGCGGTCACCGGCACGGTGTGCCTCGCGTCGGCGTGCGCCATCCCCGGCACGATCGCGTCGCAGATCGCGCAGGTGAAACCCGCGCCGCAGGGCATCATCGAGATCGAGCACCCGTCGGGCAAGATCGCCATCGACCTCGACGCCGATTTCACCGGCGGCAAACAGGAGCTCCGCCGCGCGGCGCTGGTGCGCACCGCGCGCCGCGTGTTCGAAGGCAACATTCTCGTGCCGTCGCACGTGTGGGCGGGCAAGGTGGACGAAACCCGGAAGGCGGCAGCGTAATGGCCGAGGTCGATCAAATCGAACGCGAGTCGATGCAGTATGACGTGGTGATCGTCGGCGCAGGTCCGGCCGGCCTCGCCGCGGCGATCCGTCTCAAGCAGCTCGCCGCCGAGCGCAACACCGAGATCGGCGTCTGCGTGCTCGAAAAAGGATCGGAAGTCGGTGCGCACATCCTGTCGGGCGCGGTGATGGATCCGCGCTCGATCGACGAGCTCATCCCCGACTGGCAGGCGAAAGAAGCGCCGCTCAATGCGCCGGTCACCGAGGACCGCTTCCTGTTCCTCACCAAGGATTCTTCGTACAAGGTGCCGGACTTCATGCTGCCGGCGTGCTTCAAGAATCACGGCAACTACGTGATCAGCCTCGGCAACGTCTGCCGCTGGCTGGGTCAGCAGGCCGAAGCGCTGGGCGTGGAGATCTTCCCCGGCTTCCCGGCGGCCGACGTGCTGTATCACGACAACGGCGCGGTCAAAGGCGTCGTCACCGGCGACATGGGCGTGGACCGCGAAGGCAAGCCGACCGACGCCTACCAGCCCGGCATGGAGCTGCACGGCAAGTACACGCTGTTCGCCGAAGGCTGCCGCGGCCATCTCGGCCGCCGGCTGCAGGCGAAATACAACCTGCGTGACGGCGTCGACCCGCAGGTCTACGGCATCGGCCTGAAAGAGCTGTGGGAGATCAAGCCCGAGAAACACCAGAAAGGCCTGGTGATGCACACCGCGGGCTGGCCGCTCGAGAGCGATACCTACGGCGGGTCGTTCTTCTATCACATGGAAGACAACCTGGTCGCGATCGGCTTCGTGGTCGGTCTCGGCTACACCAATCCCTATCTCTCGCCGTATGAAGAGTTCCAGCGCTACAAGACGCACCCCGCCATCCGCAGCTTCCTCGAAGGCGGCAAAAGGATCGCGTACGGCGCGCGCGCGATCACCGCGGGCGGCCTCCAGTCGCTGCCGAAGCTCGTGTTCCCGGGCGGCGCGCTGATCGGCGACGACGCCGGCTTCCTCAACGCGTCTCGCATCAAGGGCAGCCACGCGGCGATGAAATCGGGCGCGCTCGCCGCCGAAGCGATCGCCGATGCGCTACAGGCCAATCGCGAAAGCGACGAGCTGACCGCGTACCCCGAAGCGTTCCGTCAGAGCTGGCTGCACGAAGAGCTGTACAAGGCGCGCAACTTCAAGCCGTTCATGAGCAAGGGCCTGTACACCGGCACGGTCATGGTCGGCATCGACCAGGTGCTCTTCGGCGGCAAGGCGCCGTGGACGCTGCGCCACCATCATTCGGACCACGAGACGCTCAAGCCCAAGAAGGACGTGCAGCCGATCGCCTATCCGAAACCCGACGGCGTGCTGACGTTCGATCGCCTGTCGTCGGTCTTCATCTCGAACACCAACCACAACGAAGACCAGCCGGTGCACCTCACGCTGAAGGACCCGAGCGTGCCGATCAAGGTGAACCTCGCGCTGTACGACGCGCCCGAGCAGCGCTACTGCCCGGCCGGCGTGTACGAGATCGTGACCGAAGGCGAAGCGCCGCGGCTGCAGATCAACGCGCAGAACTGCGTGCACTGCAAGACCTGCGACATCAAGGATCCCACGCAGAACATCGTGTGGGTCACGCCCGAAGGCGGCGGCGGGCCGAACTACCCGAACATGTAACGGCGGCGGCTGACCGATGCTCCTCGGCCGGCTGCTCAAACGGCGAAGCTCGAAACGCGTGCGGGACGTCCCCGCGCGCGACTACGTCGAGCGTCGCGGCACGCCGGGCGCCCTGCGCTCGCTCCGCATCGCCGCGACCAGGACGCAGGCCCAGCTTCTCGATCTCGAATCGGGCTGGCTGTACACGCCGCTCTGCGTGCCGATCGGCGCGGAGCGCTGCACGACCCTCGACCTGCACAGGGTGTACTCGCGCGACAAGTACGACGTCGTCTACACCGACGCCTTCGCCGAGGCTCTGGACGCATGCGCCGTGCCCTCGGTCGAGAATATCTTCGTCCTCTCCGCGCCCCGCAACTACTGGCACTTCATCATGGATTGCGTGCCGCGCCTGTGCTTCGCGGCCGTGATGCCGGATCTGCGCGAACGGGCGCTGCTCGTCGACGCCGGCGCGACCGCGACCGAGCGCGAGGTCATCGCTCGCGCCGCGGCGCAGGTCGGCATGGAGGCGCTCCGGCTCGTGCCCGCCGCACATCCCCTGCAGCCGATCGCGCAGGCCGCCTGCCCGGGTTACATCGACCGCTACTCGGCGACGGCGCTGTGGGACGAGATGCTCTATCCGGCGGCGGCGCGGCCGCGCCGCGGCATCGAGCGCCTGTTCGTGAGGCGCGCCGCGCGCATGCGGCGCCTCGTCAACGAGGATGCGCTGGTCGAGGCGCTGGCGCGCATCGGTTTCACGGCGGTCGATCCGGGCGCGCTCGGTTTCGAGGAGCAGGTCGCGACGTTCGCCGATGCGCGCGTGATCGTCGGCGTGCACGGTGCGGCCCTCACGAACGTGCTGTTCGCCCCGCGCGGTGCGACGTTCGTCGAGCTCTACACGACCGTGCACCAGCCGTTCTACGCGGAGCTGGCCGCAGCCAAGGGGATGCGTTACGTACCGCTCGCGGGCGAATCGCACGAGGCGGCCGTCGATCAGCACGACGACTTCGGCGTCGACGTGCCGCGCGTGCTGGAGGTGCTGAAAGAGCTCGGGGTGTCCTGAGCTCAGAAGGCTTCGAAGATGCCCGCGGCGCCCATGCCGGTGCCGATGCACATCGTCACCATGCCGTACTTCTTGTTGCGGCGCCTGAGGCCGTGCATGACGGTCGCGGTGCGGATCGCCCCGGTCGCCCCCAGCGGGTGCCCGAGCGCGATCGCGCCGCCGAGCGGATTGACGATCTCGCGGTCGAGACCGAGCTCCTGGATCACCGCGAGGGTCTGCGCGGCGAACGCTTCGTTGAGCTCGATCCAGCCGATGTCCTCCTGCCTGAGCCCGGCGAGCGCCAGCGCTTTCGGGATCGCTTTCACCGGGCCGATGCCCATGATCTCGGGCGGCACACCGGCAACGGCATACGAGACGAAGCGGCCCAGCGGCGTGACGCCGTAGCGCTTCACCGCACCTTCGCTCATCAGCACCACCGCCCCTGCCCCGTCCGACATCTGCGAGCTGTTGCCGGCGGTGACGCTGCCTTTCGCCGCGAACGCGGGCCTGAGCTTCGCAAGCGCTTCGGGTGAGGTGTCGCGGCGCGGACCTTCGTCGTTCAGCGCTTCGCGTGAGACGACTTTGACCTGCGCGCTCTCGAGATCGGGCACGCGCTCCACCACGTTGTACGGCGTCACCTCGTCGCGGAACTCGCCGCTGTCGATCGCGTGCACCGCGCGCCGGTGGCTGTCGGCGGCGTAGAGATCCTGGGCTTCGCGGGTCACCTTCCACTGCGCGGCGACTTTCTCCGCGGTGATGCCCATGCCGTACGCGATCGCGACGTTCTCGTCGCGCTCGAAGATCGCGGGGTTGAACGCGGGCTTGTTGCCGCCCATCGGCACCATGCTCATGCTCTCGGTGCCGGCGGCGATCATCACGTCGGCTTCGCCGAGCCGTATGCGGTCGGCCGCGAGCGCGACCGCCTGCACGCCCGACGAGCAGAAACGGTTGATCGTCATCGCCGAGACGTTCGCGGGAAAGCCCGCGAGCAGCGCGGCGATGCGCGCGACGTTCATGCCCTGCTCCGCCTCGGGCATCGCGCAGCCGACGATCACGTCCTCGACGTCGCCCGCGGGCAGTCCGGGGCATTGCGCGACCGCGGCCTTGAGCACGTGCGCGAGCATGTCGTCGGGGCGCACGTTGCGAAGCATGCCGCGCGGCGCTTTGCCGACCGGCGTGCGGGTCGCTGCGACGATGTAGGCGTCTTTCATGGCTAGTTCCTCAGCGGCTTGCCGTTCTTGAGCATGTGCTCGATACGGGCTTGGGTCTTTTCCGTAGCGAGGAGTTCCATGAAGTGCCGCCGCTCGAGCTCGAGGAACCAGTTCTCGTCGACGAGGCTGCCGCCTTCGACCTCGCCGCCGCACAGCACTTCGGCGACTTTGGAGCCGATCAGGTAGTCGTGCTCGGAGATCTGGCCGCCTTCGCGCATGTTCACCATGAACGCCTTGATCGTGCCGATCGCGTTGCGGCCGGCGACGGGGATCGCTTTCGGCCTGAGCGGCGGACGGTAGCCCGCTTCCGCGAGCGCGCGCACCTGCGCTTTCGCCACGTGCAGGAGCTCGTAGCGGTTCATCACGATCGTGTCGGTCGGGCGCAGGTAACCGAGCTCGCGCGCGTGCTCGGCGCTGCGCCCGACCTCGGCCATCGCCACCGCCTTGAAGTAACGCTGGATGGGCGCCCCGATGTCGCCGCCCTTCGCTTCCGCCGCGGCGCGCAGCGCGAACTCCTTGCAGCCGCCGCCGGCGGGCAGCAGCCCGACGCCGACCTCGACGAGGCCGATGTAGCTCTCGAGCGCCGCGACCGCGCGGTCGCAATGCATGATGAACTCGCAGCCCCCGCCGAACGCGAAGCCTTCGACCGCCGCGACCGTCGGGACCGCCGAATATTTCAGCGCCTGCGTCGTCTCCTGGAACTGCTCGACCAGCGTTTCGACTTCGGCAAGCCGCCCCGCCATGAGCTGGTCGGCGACGCCGAGCTGGCGCGCGGCCTTGAGCGCCAGCGACTCCGCTTCCTTCTTCACGTTGCGGATGAAGCGCGACAGACCCGAGGGCTTGCGCCGCTCTCCCCCGGTCTGGGTCTTCTTCAGGTTCGCGCCGACCGAGAACGGCGGCTCGGTCTGCCAGATGACGAGCCCGAGATAGTTGCGCTCGGCTTCATCGATCGCGCGCGTAACGCCTTCGAGCACGTCGCCGCCGATCGCGTGCATCTTCGACTTGAACGACACGATGGCGATGTCGTCGCCGGTGTGCCAGCAGCGCACCGCGTCGGTCTCGAAGATCGTCTCGCCGTAGCGCACCGGCTCGCCGAGCAGCGCGGCGGGGAACGGCTGGCGGCGATACACCGGCAGCGTCGAGCGCGGCTCGTAGGTGCCGCTCGCCGCCGACCACGAGCCCTGCGCGGTGTGCACGCCGGTGCGGCCGCCCATCGCCCACTCGGGCAGCGGCAGCGCGGCCATCGCCTTGCCGGCTGCGATGTCCTCGGCGATCCATCCCGCGACGCGCTGCCAGCCCGCGGCCTGCCAGATCTCGAAAGGCCCGCGATCCCAGCCGAAACCCCAGCGGATGGCGAGGTCGAGGTCGCGCGCGTTGTGCGCGATCTCGGCCAGGAGCGCCGCGCAGTAATGGAAGACGTCGCGATACACCGACCACAGGAACTGCGCCTGCGGGTGATCGGACGCGTGCAGCGCTTCGAAGCGCTTCGCGACGTCCGTCTCCTTCAGGACGTCGACGATCTTTTCATCCGCCGTGCCTTCGGACAAGCGGTACTGTCCGGTCGCCGCGTCGAGCACGTGGATGTCGCGCCCCACCTTCTGGTACACGCCTTTGCGCGTCTTCTGTCCCAGCGCGCCCTGCTCGATCAGCGTCTTGAGCCACGCCGGCACGTCGTAGTAGCGATGCCACGGATCGGACGGCAGCGTGTCCTTCATCGTGTCGACCACGTGCCTGAACGTGTCGAGCCCGACGACGTCGGCGGTGCGGAACGTCGCGCTCTTCGGTCGGCCGATCAGCGAGCCGGTGAGCGCGTCGACCGTATCGAACGGGATACCTAACGCTTGCGCGTGATGGATGGTCGCGAGCAGCGAGAACACCCCGACGCGGTTGGCGATGAAGTTCGGCGTGTCCTTCGCGCGCACCACGCCCTTGCCGAGCGTCGTGACGAGGAAAGTCTCGAGCTGATCCAGCAAGGCAGGATCGGTGCTCGCCGCGGGGATGAGCTCGACGAGCTGCATGTAGCGCGGCGGGTTGAAGAAGTGCACGCCGCAGAAGCGCCGCCGCACGTCCGCGGGCAGCGCGTCCGCGAGCGTGTTGATCGAAAGACCCGAGGTGTTCGTCACGAACACGGTGGCCGCCCCGAGGTGAGGCGCGACCTTGCCGTAGAGATCGGCCTTCCAGTCGATGCGCTCGGAGATCGCCTCGATGACGAGGTCGCACTCGCCGAGCGCCGCGAGATGCTGGTCGTAATTGGCGGGCTCGATGTGCACCGCGCGCGACGGCACCGCGAGCGGGCTGGGCTCGAGGCGCTTCAGGTTGTCGATCGCGCGCCGCGAGTTGGCGCTGGGGTCGCCTTCCTTCGCCGCGAGCTCGAACAGCATCACCGGCACGTCGGCATTCGCGAGGTGCGCCGCGATCTGCGCGCCCATCACGCCGGCGCCGAGCACGGCGGCCTTGCGAACGATGAATCTCTGGCCCTGCATGGTTCACCCGCTGAGACGAAGAAGACGGCCGGGCGCGGAGCGGCGCCCGCAGGCGCCGCCGTCGCGCGTCAGAAAGGATGAGAGTACTGCACCGAGAGGATGTCCGCCTTGTTTTCGAAGCGCCCGATGAGAGCGCCGGGCGCCGGCGGCACGCTCACGTTCACGCTGGCGTCCCTGATGAACTCGTGGGCGTACCCGATCTCGAACACGCCCTTCCACGGCGCACGATACTGGACGCCGAACGCGACCCACTTGCGGTCCTGGTCGGGCAGCCGCGGCGTGCGCGTGGTGTCGTTGGTCGGCGTCTCGTCGAACGCGAAGCCGAACCGCAGCTTGAAGGCGTCGTTGACGCGGTAGCTCGCGCCGACGCTGTAGCGCCACGTGTCCTTCCAGTTGAACGGCAGCGTCGTGAACGTCGAGCCCGCCGCGCCGCCTGCCGAGGTGGTCGTGCGCGTGACGACCAGCTGCTGCAGGTGGTCCCAGCCCGTCCACGTGATGTCTCCCATCAGCTCCCACTTCGGATTGAGCGCGTACAGCACGCTGAACGACGCCGAATCGGGCACTTTCAGGTCCGCCCTCACGTTGCCGCCGAACGGTCCGCCCGCCACGCCGGTGAACCTGACGTCGCCGTCGAGGCTGTAGTCGATCGCCGAGCGGTAGGTCGCGCCGAAGCGCAGTTGCTGCAGCGGCTGGAAAGTGAGTCCGACGTTCCAGCCCCACGCGGTGTCGTCGGCCGCGAGGTTCGCGTTGCCGAGCGCGGCCACGCCCGAGAACGACGAGAGCTCCGCCTTGAGGCGCTGCACGCTCACGCCGGCGCCGACCGAGAACATGTCGTTGATCTTGAACGCGACTGCCGGGTTGATGTTGATCGTCTCGATCTTGGACTTGAGCGCGGTGAGCTGACCGCGCCATCCCTGGTCGTACGAGGTGACCAGGCCGAACGGCACGTTCAGCGCGAGGCCGACGCGCAGCCGCGGATTGATCTCGTAGGTGCCGAAAGCGTTCGGCACGTACGCCCAGTCGCCGCCGTCGCCGCCCTCGCCGGTGCCCGGCAGGGCAAAGAGGCCGGTCGAGCCGGTGTTCTCGAACTTGAACGACGGCTTGAACACGTTCAAGCCGACGGTGACCTGGCGCGGCGAGGCAAGGTGCATCATGCCGGCGGGATTCGACCAGACGACGCTCGCGTCCTCCGCGACCGCGGCGCCGCCCGCGACGGCGTTGCCCGTCGCGCTGCCGCTCTGGATGCCGATCGCGAAACCGCCGGCCATCGCGTTCGCAGCAAAACCCGCCGTCGCGGCCGCGACGGACAACGTGATCAGCTTGAGTGTTCTCATCTCTCCCCTCTTGTTTTCGAGTGCATAACGCGTCGCATCTTACGCTGTGTCCGCCGGTCGGTCCCCGGACTGTTGCGCGGATACAACACGCGGCCGGCGATTCGCGTCGACCGCGACGTACGTGAGCACCGCCTCGGTGACCTTGACCGCGTCCGGCGAGCCGCGGTGCTGCGCGTAGACTTCGACGCTCACGGTGATCGAAGTGCGCCCGATGCGCACGACGTCGGCGTACAGGCTCACGAGGTCGCCGACGAACACCGGCTGCCTGAACACGAACGAGTTCACTGCGACCGTCGCGACGCGGCCTTGCGCGACGCGCATCGCGGGTACCGCGCCGGCCAAGTCGACCTGCGCCATGATCCAGCCGCCGAAGATGTCCCCGGTATGGTTGGCGTCGGCCGGCATCGGAATGACGCGCAGCGTCGCCTCGCGATTCGGCAGGGTCGTGACGGGACGAGGATCGGGCATGAAAACAGTGTTGAGTGTTGAGTGTTGAGTTGAGCGTCGCGATGCCTGGGGTTTCGCTTTGTAACTAAACACTTAACACTAAACACTGGGCACGTCAGTGCCCCGCGTACATCGAGTCGATCTCCGCGTTGAAGCGCTCCATCACCCGCGCGCGCTTCAGCTTCAGCGTCGGCGTCATCAGACCATTGTCCACGGTCCACGGGTCGAGCGTGGCGCACACCCGCCGGACCTGCGCGTACCCGGGAAAGGATTTGAGCTGCTCGGCGATGCGCGCGAGGATCAGCGTCTGGCCCTCCTCGCTCGCCGCGCCGGTCGTGTCGGGCGATAGCCCGGCGGTTTCCGCAGCCTTCTTCCACTGCTCGGCGCTGAGCACCGCGATGACCGAGAGATAGGGCTTGCCTTCACCGAGCAGCATCACCTGCTCGAACAGCGGGTCCTGGCAGATCGCGGCTTCGACGTCCACCGGCGAGATCTTCTCGCCGTTCGACATGACGATGATCTCCTTCAGTCGACCGGTGATGTAGACGTGCCCGCTCGGGTCGATGCGTGCGCGATCGCCGGAGTTGAGCCAGCCGTCGTCCGAGATCACCTGGCGGGTCGCCTCGGGATTGTTCCAGTAGCCCAGCATCACGTTCGGGCCCTTGATGAGCAGCGCGTCGTTCGCCCCGAGCTTCACCTCGACCCCCGGAATCGGCTTGCCGACGCTCGCGGGAATGTTGTCGTACGGCGGATTGGCGCAGACGACCGGGGACGATTCGGTCATGCCGTAGCCCTGGATGATGGGCAGCCCCAGGCCGATGAAGACACGCGAGACGTCCGGCGGCAGCGCGGCGCCGCCGGAGAGTGCGGCCCGCAGCCGCCCGCCGAGGCGGTCGAGCACTTTCTTCGCGACGAGCGCGTTCAGCACCGGCCACAGCAGGAACGACGCCTTCCACGGCCCGCGGCCCTGTTTGTGCTCGAATCGCGCGTACCCGACGTCGACGGCGCGCTCGAAGAGGCGCTTGCGCGCCGGCGGCGCCTCGTCGAGCTTGGCGCGGATCGCGCTCCAGACGCGCTCGTAGATGCGCGGCACCGAAACCAGCACCGTCGGCCTGATCGCCTGCAGGTCCTCGGAGAGCTGCGGTATCGATCGCGCGTAGGCGACCGTCGAGCCCGACATCATCGTCAGGTAATAGCCGGCAGTGCGCTCGAACGTGTGCGACAGCGGCAGGAACGACAGGAACACGTCGTCGTGCCGAGTCGCCATCACGCCGATCAGCGACGCGTGCGCGTTCGACAGGATGTTGTGGTGCGAGAGCATCACGCCCTTGGGCCGGCCCGTCGTTCCCGACGTGTACACGATCGTCGCCAGCGCGTGAGGATCGCGCGCTTCGCGACGCGTCTCGCCTGCACTTTGCGGCAGCCACTCCGCGATCGACTGCACGCGCGCGTCGCCCGCGTCGGGCACCGGTTTGACCGAGATCACCCTCACGAGCGACGCGAGCTGCCCGTCGCCCTCGCGCAGCGCGCTCCACTGCGGCGCGCCTTCGAGCAACAGCGCCTTGCAGCCCGCGTCGCCGATGATGTAGGCGACGTTGTCGGCGCGGTCCTGGGTATACAGCGGCACGACGACCAGGCCGAGCCCGAAGGCCGCGATGTCGCACATCACCCACTCGGGCGAGTTGCGCAGCATGATCGCGACGCGGTCGCCGGCCTGCAGGCCGTCGCGCTCCAAAGCGGCCTGCCAGCGCGCGACGTGAGCGTCCATCTCGCGCCAGGTATAGCCGCGCCACTCGTTCGAGCCTTCGTCGAAGTATCTGTAGGCGACGAGATCGGGCGTGCGCCTGACGCGCTCGCGAAACAGCCCGTCGAGCGTAACCGCGGCCTCGACCGGTATGACGTCTCCAGCACCCTCCCCTGCGGCGGCGTTCAAGGCGCTCCTCCTTTTTGTAGTTCGCTCGCGAAGACCGGCTCGGTGGTCTGATAGATCTCGGTCTTGCCGAGGTCCTTCGGAAAATCGTCGACCATGATCGCCCTGCGGCGCAGCGCACGCGCACGCTCGATGACGGCGGCTTCGCCCTTGGTGATGGCGCCGCGCGTGACCGCGAGCTGCACTTCGTGGCCGAGGGCGGCAGCGTCGACAGCGCCGTCCTGGTTCACGCCGCGCAATTTCTGCTCGAGCGGCTCGGCTGCGATCGTCGCCGCGAACGCGGCTTCGAGGCCCGCCACCGGGTTGCGGCCGTCATCCTCGCCGATGAACATGCCGGTCGTCAGCCGATCGCGCACGCCCCCCGGCACCTGCACCGACGCGCTCACGCGGTGGCCGAGGTCGTCCGCGGGCGGCTCGAACTCGCGGCCGAACGGGAACACGAGAAAGCGCAGCATGCCGCCCACGAATCCCGGCATGTTCGCGAACAGGCCGTAGAACGCTTCCTGCGCGCGATGCAGGGCGTCCTGCACCGACCACGCGAGCAGCGGCGCGTCGTCGGCGGGTCTGCCGTCGTCCTCATAACGCTTGAGCGCGCACGAGGCGAGATAGAGCTGCGACAGGATGTCGCCGAGCCGCGCCGACAGGCGCTCGCGGCGCTTCAGCGATCCGCCGAGCACGAACATCGCCGCGTCCGATGCGAGCGCGAACGCGCTCGACAGCCGCGTGAGCCGGCGATAGTACCGGCGAGTCGCGGCATCGCCCGGCGCGCCGACGAACACGGCGCGCGTCAGGCCCATCCAGAACGCGCGCGCCTTGTTCGAGACGACGAATCCGGCGTGCCCGAAGAACGCGGCGTCGAACGCTTTCAACGCGACGGCGTCGTCTTTCTCCCCCACGGCTTCGATCTCGCGCAGCAGATACGGATGGCCGCGGATCGCCCCCTGGCCGTAGATGATCATCGAGCGCGTGAGGATGTTCGCGCCTTCGACCGTGATCGCGATCGGGATGTTCTGATACGCGAAGGCGAGATAGTTCGACGGCCCCATGCACACGGCCTTGCCGCCGTGCACGTCCATCGCGTCGTTCACCACCTGCCGGCCGCGCTCGGTCAGGTGATACTTCACGATCGCCGAGATCACCGAAGGCTTCTCGCCGAGGTCGATCGCGCCGGCGGTCATGGTGCGCGCAGCGTCCATGATGTAGAGATTGCCGGCGATGCGGGCGACCGCCTCCTCGACGCCTTCGAAACGCCCGATGGAGAGTCCGAACTGCCGGCGCACGCGCCCGTACGCGCCGGTGACGCGCGTCGCGAGCTTCGCCGAGCCCACCGAGTTCGCCGGCAGCGAGATCGAGCGGCCCGCCGCAAGGCAGTTCATCAGCATCTTCCAGCCCTGACCGACGTAATCGACGCCGCCGATCACCGCGTCCATGGGCACGAAGACGTCGCGGCCCCAGTTCGGCCCGTTCATGAAGACCGCGGCGAGCGGCACGTGGCGCCGCCCGATGTGCACGCCGGGCGTGCTGGTGGGGATCAGCGCGAGCGTAATGCCGAGGTCTTCGCGCTCGCCGAGCAGGTGGTCGGGATCGTAGAGCCTGAACGCCAGGCCGAGGAGCGTCGCGATCGGGCCGAGCGTGATGTAGCGCTTTTCCCACGTGAGCCGGATGCCGAGCACTTCCTTGCCGTGCCATTCGCCGCGGCAGACCACGCCGAAATCGGGGATGTTGCCCGCGTCCGAGCCGGCTTCGGGACTCGTCAGCGCGAAGCACGGCATCTCCAGGCCCTTGGCGAGGCGCGGCAGGTAATACTCTTTCTGCTCGGGCGTGCCGTAGTGCAGCAGCAGTTCGGCGGGGCCGAGCGAGTTGGGCACCATCACCGACACCGCGCCGGTGCCGCTGCGCGTGGTGAGCTTCACGATGACGGCGGAATGCGCGAGCGCCGAGAATCCCAGGCCGCCGTATTGCTTGGGGATGATCATCCCCAGGAAACCGTTGTCCTTGATGAACTGCCAGGCTTCAGGCGTAAGGTCGTACCGCTCGCGGGTGATCTCCCACTCGTCGAGCATCCCGCACAGGGTCTCGACGGGGCCGTCGAGGAAGGCCTGCTCCTCTTTGGACAGGGTCGGTTTCGGATACGAATGGAGTTTTTTCCAGTCGGGCGCGCCGCTGAAGAGCTCCGCGTCCCACCACACCGTTCCCGCTTCGATCGCTTCGCGCTCGGTGCGCGAGAGCGCGGGCAGCACCCGGCGGAACACCCCGAGCAGGGGACGCGAGACGAGACCGCGGCGGATGGGGCTGCGGTTGAGCAGGAGCGCCGCGACCGCGAACGCGCACCACAGCGCGATCAGCGCGGGCTGCGGCCATCGCGCGAGCAGCGTCGCGCCGCCGAGGATCGCGGCAAGCACGAGCGTCGAGACGAGCGCCGGCGCGCGCAGATACGCGAGGGCCCAGACCGCGACGAAGATGCCGGCAACGAACAAAGCGACGCTCAAACCTACCCTCCTTAGCCGTGAAGCGCGGTCTGCGCTACGCTCGCTGCGAATTGTACGCGCTTTGCGCGTGGCGCCCCATCGTGACGACAGGACGCTGCTGCGCGCAGCGCCCTGGTGCGACGAGCGCCGCGCGGCTAGCGCGCGGCGCTGTGGCGAAGGATAGTCGAGCATGACGCAGCCATGGCTGGGACTCACGCTGGTGTTCGCGACGTTCGGCGTGCTGCTCGCGATCTTCACCGTGATCGGCCACCTGCTGCACCCGGAGGTGCTGCGCAAGGGACTGCACGTCAGTCTCGGCCTGACCGCGCTGTCCTTTCCGTGGCTGTTCGACGATGTGTGGCCGGTGATGCTGCTCGGCGCCGGGAGCATCGGCGGCTTCGTGGGCGTGCGCGTGGGACTGCCGGTGCTGCGGCGGCTCGCGCACTCGCTGGCGGGTATCACGCGGGTGTCGCTGGGAGAGTTCTGCTTCATCACCGCGACCTGCATCGTATTCCTGATCGCGAAGAATGACCCGGTGCTCTATTCGATACCGATGCTCGTGCTCGCGCTCGCCGATGCGGCGGCGGCGCTCGTCGGGACCGCATACGGACGCCACCGCTACCAGACGTGGGACGATTACAAGACGCTGGAAGGCAGCGCCGCGTTCTTCGTCGTCGCGACCGCCTGCATCTACTTCCCGCTCGCGTTCTTCACCGAGGCGTCGCCCGCCCAGAGCGCCGCCGTCGCGGTGCTCGTCGCGCTGGCGACCACCGTGCTGGAAGCGTCGATGGGACGCGGCTTCGACAACCTGCTGGTGCCGCTCGGTGCGCTCGCCGCCATCAAGGCGACCGGGCTCACCGAGAACCGGCCGGGCGCGCTGGAGACCGGATCGCCGGTCGTGGCCGCGGCGCTTTCGCTGCTGATCGCGCTGCTCGTGCTGCTGCTCGCGGGCCTCGCGTCGTGGACGCGCGCCAATCCGAGCCGGCAGGGGCCGCCGATCCCGGACGAGGTGACTAGAGCTGCTCTTCGCTCAGCGCAAGCACGCTCGCGGAGCCGTTCATGACGGTGCCGGCGTGCGCCTGCGCCTGCGGCAGGATGTGCTCGGCGTAGAAGCGCGCGGACGCGAGCTTGGCGGTGAGGAATTCGGCGTCGCTCTCGACGTTGCCCCGCATGGCGTGCGCGCGGGTCGCCGCTTTCATCATCATCCACCCGCCGGCGACCGCGCCGAAGAGCTTCAGATACGGCACCGCGACCGCGGCCACGGCATTGGGATCGCCGCCGTAGGTGTCCGCGACCCACTTCGTCGCGGCTTCGAGGCTGGCGACCGCCTGGGCGAAGTTCGCGCGCGAAGCGCGGAAATCGTCGCCGAGATCGCCCAGCGAACGGTCGAGCGCGCGCATCTCGGCGATCACCGCCATCGCCGTCGCACCGCGCTCGAACGCGATCTTGCGGCCGACGAGATCGTTGGCCTGGATGCCGGTCGTGCCTTCGTAGATCGTGGTGATGCGCGCATCGCGCAGGTACTGCGCCGCGCCGGTGTCTTCGACGAAACCCATGCCGCCGTGGACCTGCACCCCGATCGACGCGACCTCCACGCCCTGCTCGGTGCACCAGCCCTTGACGATCGGCGTCAGGAGATCGACCAGCGCCTGGTTGCGGCGGCGCTCCTGCTCGTCCGGATGCCTGCGCGCGCGGTCGAACGCGGCGCACGCGGTGAACGCGAGCGCGCGCATCGCCTCCACCTGCGACTTCATCGCGAGGATCATGCGCTTCACGTCCGGGTGATGGATGATCGTCACGCGGTCGCCGCTGCGTTGACCGATCGCCCGGCCCTGCACCCGCGTCTTCGCGTGCTCGCGCGCGTGCTGGAATGCGCGCTCCGCGAGGCCCACGCCTTCGACGCCCACGCCGAGGCGGGCGTGGTTCATCATCGTGAACATGTACTCCAGCCCGCGGTTCTCCTCGCCGACGAGCCAGCCGATCGCACCCTTGTCCTCGCCGTACGAGAGCACGCACGTCGGGCTCCCGTGTATGCCCATCTTGCGCTCGATCGACACGCATTTGACGTCGTTGCGCTCGCCCGGCGTGCCGTCGGCGTTCGGCAAGAACTTCGGAACGATGAAGAGCGAGATGCCTTTCACGCCTTCGGGCGCGTCAGGCGTGCGCGCGAGCACGAGGTGCACGATGTTCTTCGACATGTCGTGCTCGCCCCACGTGATGAAGATCTTGGTGCCGCGGATGCGGTAGTGATCGCCTTCGGGCACCGCCTGCGTGCGCACCGCCGACAGGTCCGAGCCCGCCTGCGGCTCGGTCAGGTTCATCGTGCCGCTCCATTCGCCGGCGGCGAGCTTCGGCATGTAGAGCGCGTGCTGCTCGGGCGAGCCGTGGTGCGACAGCGCTTCGAGCACGCCCGAGGTCAGCATGGGCGCCAGGCAGAACGCCATGTTCGCGCTGTTCCACATCTCCTGCACCGCGACCTGCACGACGTGCGGCAGTCCCTGCCCGCCGTACTCGGGATCGGCAGCGACGCCGTTCCAGCCGGCCTCGATGAACTTCGCGTACGCCTCGCGGAAACCCTGCGGCGGCGTGACCACGCCTTTCGAGTGCTGCGCGCCGATCTCGTCTCCGACGCGGTTCAGCGGATCGAGCACTTCCTGCGCGAACCTGCCCGCTTGTGCAAGCACCTCGTCCACGAGCTCAGGGGTGACTTCCTCCCAGCCGGGTAACGCGAGGACTTCGTCGAGCCCTGCGATCTCGTGCAGGGCGAAGCGCATGTCTTTGAGGGGAGCGGTGTAGGTGGACATAGTGCGAATCGAAACCGTAGGGTGCGTTAGCGATAGCGTAACGCACCGCGTACCACCCCGCACAAAAGAAAACTCCCCGCGCGGTCGCCCGGGCAGGGAGTCTTGAACGGCGCGGTGCGTTATCACGCACCCTACGCGAAACGTCCGTAGGGTGCGCGCAAGCGCACCGCGAAGAGCCTCAGGAGCTCGAGAGCTCTTTCGTCAGCTCCGGCACCGCCTTGAAGAGGTCGTCCACCAGCCAGTAGCTCGCGACCGAGAAGATCGGCGCTTCGGCGTCCTTGTTGATGGCGACGATCACCTTGCTGTCCTTCATGCCCGCGAGGTGCTGGATCGCGCCCGAGATGCCGACCGCGATGTAGAGCTCGGGGGCGACGATCTTGCCGGTCTGCCCCACCTGGTACTCGTTGGGCATGAAGCCCGAATCGACCGCAGCGCGCGAAGCGCCGACTGCCGCGCCGAGCTTGTCCGCCAGCTCTTCGAGGATCTTGAAGTTCTCGGCGCTGCCCATGCCGCGGCCGCCGGAGACGATGATCTTCGCGGCGGTGAGCTCGGGACGCTCGGACTTCGAGAGCTCCGCGCCCTTGTACTGCGAGAGCCCGGTGTCCGGACCGGCCGCGAGGTTCTCGACCGGCGCCGCGGCCTGCTCGCCCGCGGGATCGAACGCGGTGGCGCGCACCGTGATCACCTTGATCTTGTCGCTCGACTGCACCGTCGCCATCGCGTTGCCGGCGTAGGTCGGACGCACGAAGGTGTCGGCGCTCTCGACCGCGCTGATGTCCGAGATCTGCTGGACATCCAGCAAGGCAGCGACGCGCGGCGCGATGTTCTTGCCGAACGCCGTCGCGGTCGCGACGATGTGCGTGTAGTCGTTCGCGATACCCACCACCAGCGCCGAGATGTTCTCCGCCGCCGAGCCTTCGTACTGCGCCCCTTCGGCGAGCAGCACTTTCTTGACGCCCGCGACTTTCGCCGCGGCTTCCGCGGCCGCTTTCGCTTCCTTGCCCGCGACGAGCACCGTCACTTCGCCCAGCTTGGCAGCGGCCGTAAGGGCGTTCGTCACGCCCGACTTCAGTTGTTTGCCGTCGTGTTCGGCTATGACCAGGACTGCCATTAGATGATCCTCGCTTCGTTGCGGAGTTTCTCGACGAGCTCTTTCACGTCGGCGACCTTGACGCCCGCCTTGCGCGACGGCGGCTCCTGCACTTTCAGGGTCTTCAGACGCGGGGTCACGTCGACGCCGAGCGCGTCGGGCTTGATCGTCTCGAGCGGCTTCTTCTTCGCCTTCATGATGTTGGGCAGCGTGACGTAACGCGGCTCGTTGAGGCGCAGATCGGTCGTCACCACCGCGGGCAGCTTGATGTTGAGCTTCTCCAGGCCGCCGTCGATCTCGCGCGTCACGTCGGCATTGTCGCCGTTGACCGTGATGTTCGAGATGAACGTCGCCTGCGGCCAACCGGCGAGCGCGGCGATCATCTGGCCGGTCTGGTTGGAATCGTCGTCGATCGCCTGCTTGCCGGTGATGACGAGCTGCGGCTGCTCCTTGTCGATGACCGCCTTGATCAGCTTGGCCACCGCGAGCGGCTCGACGTCGGCGCGGCCGGCGTCGACCAGGATGCCGCGGTCGGCGCCCATCGCCATCGCGGTGCGCAGGGTCTCCTGCGACTGCGCCGTGCCGACCGACACGACGACGATCTCCGACACCGTGCCGGCTTCCTTCATGCGCACCGCCTGCTCGACCGCGATCTCGCAGAAGGGGTTCATCGTCATCTTGATGTTCGCGGTCTCGACGCCCGTGTTGTCCGATTTCACGCGGACCTTCACGTACGGGTCGATCACGCGCTTGACCGTGACCAGGACTTTCATCGGTTTACCTCGTGAATTGCTGGGGGAGAAATGCGGGAAAGCTGCCGATTTTACCCGATCGAGCGCCTCCGTGAACGGAGCCGCCCGATCGCCTTTCAGAGCGGCTTGTTCAGCCAGCGCGCGAGCTCGCCCACGATGCCGCGGCGGAACGCGAGCACGCAGACGATGAAGATCAGGCCCTGGGCGATGCTCACCCACTGGCCGAGCTGCGCGAGATAGTTCTCCATGGCGAGCACCGCGAGCGCACCGACGACCGGCCCGAATACCGTGCCCAGTCCCCCGACGAGCGTCATCAGCACCACCTCGCCCGACATCGTCCAGTGCACCGCGTTGAGCGCGGCGAGCTGGAACACGAGCGCGTTGGTCGCGCCCGCGAGCCCCGCGAGCGCGGCCGACAGCACGAACGCGAGCAGCTTGTAGCGGTCGGCGTCGTAACCGAGCGAGATCGCCCGCGACTCGTTCTCGCGTATCGCTTTCAGCACCTGCCCGAACGGCGAATGGACGATGCGGTAGATGAGCAGGAAACCGCCGACGAAGATCGCGAACACCGTCGGATACATGCCGGCCGGCGTCGACAGATCGACGAGGCCGAACAGCTTGCCGCGCGGCACCGCCTGGATCCCGTCCTCGCCGCCGGTGAACGGCGCCTGCACGCAGAAGAAATAGACCATCTGCGCCAGCGCGAGCGTGATCATCGCGAAATAAATGCCCTGGCGGCGGATCGCGAGCAGGCCCACGACCAGGCCCAGCACGCCCGCCGCGACCGCCCCGGACAGGATGGCGAGCTCGGGCGTGAACGGCGGCAGCGCGAGCCCCAGCGCGGGGATCGCCAGGCCCTCCTTGGCGAGGTACGCCGAGACGTAGCCGGCGCCGCCGAGGAACATCGCATGACCGAACGAGAGCAGCCCGCCGTAGCCGATGAGCAGGTTGAACGCGCACGCGAACAGCGCGAAGCACATCACCTTCATCAGGAACACCGGGTAGATCCACATCGGCGCGATCGCGAAGAACGCGATCATCGCGACGAACGCGATGCGAAGGGTCTTTCGTTCGGCGCTTGCCGCGCGCACGATTCCCTCCCCCTCAGGGGGAGGGTTAGGGTGAGGGTGGGTTTTGGCGGGCGCCGTGACCTCGTTCATCGCTGCGCTCCGAACAATCCCGCCGGCCTGAACATCAGCACGATCGCCATGACGATGAAGATCACGGTGTTCGACGCCTCGGGATAGAACACCTTGGTCAGCCCTTCGAGCAGGCCGAGCATGAAGCCGGTGACGATCGATCCCATGATCGAGCCCATGCCGCCGATCACCACGACCGCGAACACGACGATGATGAGATCGGCGCCCATCAGCGGGCTCACGCTGTAGATCGGCGCCGCCATCACGCCCGCGAACGCCGCGAGCGCGACGCCGAAACCGTAGGTCAGCGTCACCATGCGCGGCACGTTGACGCCGAACGCCTGCACGAGCTCGCGGTTCTCGGTCGCGGCGCGCAGGTAGGAGCCGAGCTTGGTCTTCTCGATCATGAACCACGTGCCGATACAGACCGTCAGCGACACCGCGATCACCCACGCGCGGTAGTTCGGCAGGAACATGAAGCCGAGGTTCTGCCCGCCTTCGAGCGCCTTGGGAATCGCGTACGGCAGGCCGGTCGAGCCGAACTCGTGACGGAACAGCCCCTGGATCACGACCGCGACGCCGAACGTCAGCAGGAAGCCGTACAGGTGATCGAGCTTGTAGAGCCGCGACAGCATGAGCCGCTCGATCACCACGCCCGTCGCGCCGACGACGATCGGCGTGATCGCGAGCGCCCACCAGTACGACAGCCCGAGCTTGTTCAGCAGGAACCACGCGCAGAACGCGCCCATCATGTACTGCGCGCCGTGCGCGAAGTTGATGATGTTGAGCAGCCCGAAGATCACCGCGAGCCCGAGCGAGAGCAGCGCGTAGAAGGAGCCGTTGATCAGGCCGATCAAAAGCTGACCGAATAACGCCTGCGTCGGAATTCCGAAGATCTCGCTCATGGTTGGGAAAAGGTGACGGGCTATCGCAAAAGGTGACGACGCGCTGCCGCGCTGGTGACGACGCTATCGCTGGTGACGAACTGCCGCGTCACCGCTTCATCCGTCACCGTCTGATCCGTCACCGTTTTACCCGCCACCTTTTTTGCGTCAACCCTTAACCAGCGGGCAGCCACCCTCCTTCACCGGCCTGAACGCCTGGTCCGCCGGGATCGTCGCGCGCAGCTTGTAGTAGTCCCATGCGCCTTTGGACTCGGAGGGTTTCTTCACTTCGAAGAGGTACATCGGGTGGATCTTGCGGCCGTCGGCGCGGATCGAGCCCTTGCCGAAGATCGGGTCGTCGGTCGGCAGCTCTTTCATCTTCGCCACGACTTTCGCGCCGTCGGCGTCGCTCTTCAGCGCTTCGACCGCCTTGAGGTAATGCAGCACCGAGGAGTAGACCCCCGCCTGCGCCATCGTCGGCATCGCGCCCTTGTGCAGCTTGGCGAAGCGTTGCGAGAAGCTGCGCGTCTGCGCGTTGAGGTCCCAGTAGAACGACTCGGTGAGCAGCAGGCCCTGCGCCTTGTCGAGGCCGAGCGCGTGCACATCGGTGATGAAGACGAGCAGACCCGCGAACTGCTGGCCGCCTTTGACGATGCCGAACTCGGCGCCCTGCTTGATCGCGCTGATCGTGTCGGCGCCGGCGTTCGCCAGGCCGATGATCTTCGCTTTCGACGACTGCGCCTGCAGCAGGAAGGACGAGAAGTCGGAGGTCGGGAACGGGTGCCGCACCTTGCCGACCACCTTGCCGCCGTTCTTGAGAACGACCGCCTCGGTGTCCTTCTCCAGCGCGTGTCCGAAGGCGTAGTCCGCGGTGAGGAAGAACCACGTGTTGCCGCCGGTCTTGACCACCGCCGAACCGGTGCCGTTCGCGAGCGCCCACGTGTCGTAGGTCCAGTGGATGCTGTTGGGGGTGCAGGCCTTGCCCGTGAGATCCGACGAGCCGCCGGTCGAGTCCAGCAGGACCTTGTTCTTCTCCTTCGCGATCTGGTTGACCGCGAGCATCACCGACGAGGTGGGCACGTCGACGATCACGTCGACCTTGTCGACGTCGAACCACTGGCGCGCGATGCTCGAGCCGACCTCGGGCTTGTTCTGGTGGTCGGCGACGAGGATCTCGACCTTCATGCCTTTCTTCGCCGCGCCGAAGTCCTCGACGGCCATGCGCGCCGCGACGACCGACCCGGGACCGGCGAGGTCGGCGTACGTGCCCGACTGGTCGTTGAGCACGCCGATCTTGATGGCGTTGTCGCTGTATTGAGCGTGCGCCGATACGGCGCCGCATGCGAGGGCTACGGCCACGGCCAGCTGTTTCAGAACTCTCATCGCTTGCTCCTCCAGTAAATGCGTGAACGGGTGAACGAGTGTACGGGCAGGTCGCTGTCACACCCCCAGGTATTCGTGTATGCGATCCATGTGGGTTTCCAACTCCGCGTTCGGGATCATGTCGATCACGCGGCCGTTCTCCATGACGTAGTGGCGGTCCGCGACCGACTGCGCGAAGCGGAAGTTCTGCTCGACGAGCAATATCGTGAGGCCGCTTTCCTTGAGCTTGGCGATGGTCGCGCCGATCTGCTGCACGATCACCGGCGCCAATCCTTCGGTCGGCTCGTCGAGGAGGAGCAGCGTCGCGCCGGTGCGCAGGATCCGCCCGATCGCGAGCATCTGCTGCTCGCCGCCCGAAAGCATGGTGCCCTGGCTCGTCTCGCGCTCCTTCAGGTTCGGGAACAGGGTGTAGATGCGCTCGACGTCGAAGCCGCCGTCCTTCACCCTGGGCGGCAGCAGCAGGTTCTCGCGCACCGTGAGGCTCGCGAAGATGCCGCGCTCCTCGGGGCAGATCGCGATGCCCCGCTTGGCGATGCGGTTCGACGGCAGCGAGATCGTCTCCGCGCCTTCGAAGCGCACCGAGCCCGTGCGCTTGCCGACCATCCCCATGATCGACTTGAGCGTCGTGGTCTTGCCGACGCCGTTGCGGCCGAGCAGCGTGACGACCTCGCCGCGCCGCACCTCGAAATCGACGCCGTGCAGGATGTGCGATTCGCCGTACCAGGCCTGCAGCCCGTGCACGGCAAGCAGCGGAGCGCCGGGCGCAGTATCAGGCATGCCCCCGCCCCCGGCATGCGTGAATGGCACCGCTTTCACGCATGACCTTGCCCCAGGTAGGCCTGCACCACCTCGGGATTCTTCGAGACGGTCTCGTAATCGCCCTGGGCGAGGATCTCGCCGCGCGCGAGGACGGTGATGTAGTGGCAGAGGTTCGCGACCACGGCGAGGTTGTGCTCGACCATGAGCACCGTGCGGTTCTGCGCCGCGGTGCGTATCAGCGCCGCGATGCGCTCGACGTCCTCGTGCGTCATGCCCGCGGTCGGCTCGTCGAGCAGCATCACCTCGGGATCGAGCGCGAGCGTGGTCGCGATCTCGAGCGCGCGCTTGCGGCCGTAAGGAAGCTCCACCGCGACGGTGCTCTCGTAAGCGCTGAGCCCGACCGCTTCGATGAGCTGGCGCGCGCGCCCGTTGTACGACGTAAGCCGGCGTTCGGCGCGCCAGAAGTCGAACGATTCGCCGCGTTTCCTCTGCAGGGCGACGCGCACGTTCTCGAGCACCGTGAGGTGCGGGAAGACCGCGGAGATCTGGAAGGAGCGCACCAGTCCCATGCGCGCGACCGCCGCGGGGCGCGCGCCGGTGATGTCCTTCGAGTTGTAGAAGATGCGCCCGCGCGTCGCGGGCAGGAAGCGCGTGAGCAGGTTGAAGCACGTGGTCTTGCCCGCGCCGTTCGGGCCGATGAGCGCATGGATCGTGCCGCGCCTCACCTTGAGATCGACGTTCCTGACGGCGACGAAGCCTTTGAACTCCTTGGTGAGCTCGCGCGTCTCGAGGACGTAATCGTTTTCCATGTGCCGCCGGTCCCCCTAAGGGACGCGCCCCTCCTCCTGGCGTCAGCGGCCGCCTCTTCACGGACATGACCGCTGCATTGCTACGGCATCATACCGAACTATCAGCGCACGTGGGCAAACGCTTCTTCGACGCGCTCCACTGCGCTCACCTCCATGCCGGGAATCGCCTGCCGCGGCTTGTTCGCCTTCGGCACGAGGGCGTGGGTGAAGCCGAGCTTCGCCGCTTCGCGCAGCCGCTCCTGGCCGCGCTGCACCGGCCGCACTTCGCCGGCGAGGCCGACCTCGCCGAACACGACCAGCTTCGGCGGCAGCGGTTTGTTCTTGAGCGACGAGACGATCGCCATCAGCACCGCGAGGTCGGCCGCGGGCTCGGTGATGCGCACGCCGCCCACCGCATTGACGAAGACGTCCTGGTCGAAGCACGCGATACCCGCGTGCCGGTGCAGCACCGCGAGCAGCAGCGCGAGGCGGTTCTGCTCGAGGCCCACCGACAGCCTGCGCGGATTCGGCGCGTGCGCGTCGTCGACCAGCGCCTGGATCTCGACCAGCATCGGCCGCGTGCCTTCCTGCGTCACCATGACGCACGAGCCCGCGACTTCGACGCCGTGCTGCGAGAGGAAGAGCGCCGACGGATTCGACACGCCTTTGAGGCCCTTGTCGGTCATCGCGAACACGCCCAGTTCGTTGACCGCCCCGAAACGGTTCTTGAACGCGCGCACCAGCCTGAAGCTCGAGTGCGTGTCGCCTTCGAAATAGAGCACGGTGTCGACCATGTGCTCGAGCACGCGCGGTCCCGCGAGCGCGCCTTCCTTGGTGACGTGGCCGACGAAGACGACCGACGTCGCACCCGCTTTGGCGACGCGCGTGAGCTGCGCCGCGCACTCGCGCACCTGTGCGACCGAGCCGGGCGCCGACGTGAGCTGGCCCGAATAGAGCGTCTGTATCGAATCGACGACCGCGACGTCGGCTTTCTCGGACTGGATCGCCGCCTGGATCTTCTCGAGGTTGATCTCGGCGAGCACGTGGACCTGGCGCACGTCGAGGCCGAGGCGTTTGGCGCGCAAGGCGACCTGCTGCGCCGATTCCTCGCCGGTGACGTAGAGGAGCTTGCGCTTCGGCGCGGCCATGCCCATCTCGGCGAGCGACTGGAGCAGCAGCGTCGACTTGCCGATGCCGGGATCGCCGCCGATCAGCACCACGCCGCCCGGCACCAGGCCGCCGCCGAGCACGCGGTCGAACTCGGACACGCCGGTGGGAATGCGCTCTTCCTCGCGCGCTTCGACGTCCGACAGGCGCTGGAGCTTGCCGCCGTCGGCGATCAGGGCGAAGCGGTTGGACGTAGCCGACGCCGCTTCGGGCACCGTTTCCTCGAGCGTGTTCCAGACCTGACAGTGGGGGCACTGGCCTTGCCACTTCACGGATTGGCCGCCGCACTCGGTGCAGGTGTAGATGGTCTTAGCTTTCGCCATATCGACTTGCCGTCGTAGGGTGCGCGCGAGCGCACCGCGCCTTTAGCGGTGCGTTGGCACGCACCCCACGGTTCATTGGTTCACGTTTTCTCAATAACGCGCACGCGGGGCGCGAGTGCACACAGCAGCTCGTATCCCACGGTCCCGGCCGCAGTCGCGACGTGCTCGACCGGGTTGCCCTCGCCCCACAGCACCACGCGCGTGCCTGCGCGGGCATCGGGCGCGTTCGACAGGTCGACCACGAGCATGTCCATCGACACGCGGCCGACGGTGCCGCAGATCGCATCGCCGACCCGCACCGGCGTCCCGGTCGGCGCGTGGCGCGGGTAGCCGTCGGCGTAGCCGCACGCGACCACGCCGATGCGCTGTTTCGCCTCCGCCGTATAGACGCCGCCGTAGCCGACGATCTCGCCTGCACCAAGCTCGCGCACCGCGATGAGCTCGCTCGCGAGCGTCATCGCGGGTTTGAGGCCGATGTCGGCGCCCACGCTTTCGGCGAACGGCGAGCAGCCGTACAGCATGATGCCGGGGCGGACCACGTCGAAATGAGTTTGCGGGTAGCGCAGCACCGCGGCGGAGTTGGCGACGCTCCTCGGCAGCGTCGAGCCGGCGGTGACGCGCTCGAACGTCTCCATCTGCCACGCCACGCCGCGCTCGTCGTCCGCGGTCGCGAAATGGGTCATCAGCGTGATCGAGCCGACGGCAGGATTCGCCTCGAGCCGCGCGAGTGCGCCCGGGAAATCGTCCGGCTGGAAGCCGAGGCGATTCATGCCGGTATTGATCTTGAGGAGCACGTCGAGCGCGGCTCCCGCCGGCGCGGCTTCGAGCATGCGGATCTGCTCGACGCTGTGCACCGTGGCGGCGATGCGCCGCTCGGCGAGCACCGGGAGCTCGGCCGGCTCGAAGAATCCTTCGAGCAGCACGATGCGCTGCGTGTAGCCCGCGTCGCGCAGGCGGACCGCCATGTCGAGCTCGACGACCGCGAAGCCGTCGGCGTGCGCCAGCGCCCGCGCCGCGCGGTTCAGACCGTGGCCGTACGCGTTCGCCTTGACCACCGCGAGGGCCTGCGCGCCGTGTGCGTGACGCCGGGCCACAGCGTAGTTATGGGAGAGCGCGCCGAGGTCTATCGTCGCGGAGATCGGCCTCATCGGGACGACGACGCGCCCGCTTCCGCGAGCTCGCGCATGCGCGCGATCGCGAACTCGACGAACGTCGTCAGCAGGCGCGACCGGAACTTTTCCTTCGGATGCACCGCCGACAGCGTGCGTATCAGCGGCGGCGCCAGCGGTATCGCGACGAGCGAGCCGAGCTTCACCTCCTTGCCGATGGTCGCGCGCGAGACGATCGCCACGGCGATGCCGGTCTCGACGACGCCTTTCATCGCCTCGGGGCTGCCGAGCTCCATCACGACGTCGAGGTCCTCGGGCGGAACACCGCGCTCGCGCAGGTAGTTGTCGGTGAACTCGCGCGTGCCGGAGCCCGCTTCCCGCCGCACCACCGGGAGCGTCGCGATATCGTGCGCCTTCACGCTTTTCCTGCCGGCGAGCGCGTGTCCCGGCGCGCAGATGAGCACCAGCTCGTCGTCGCAGCAGACCTCGTTCTGCAGGCTCGGGAGGTAGGACGGCGATTCGATGAGGCCGACGTCGATCGTGTGGTCGGCGACGCGGTTCACGATCGTCTCGGAGTTCGCGACCGTGAGGTGCGCCTGCACCTCGGGATGCAGCGCTTTGAACTCGCCCAGCACCTGCGGCAGGATGAACTCGGCGATCGTCGTGCTCGCACCGAGGAGGAGCGGCCCCGCCACCGCGCCGGTGAGCTCGCCGATGCGCGTGTCCATCTCTTCCGACAGGGCGAGTATGCGCTCGGCGTAGTCCATGACCAGCCGTCCCGCCGGCGTGAGCGCAATCTTGCCGTGACTGCGCTCGAAAAGCCGAGTATTGAAATGCTCCTCGAGCTGCTTCACCTGGAACGTCACCGCCGGCTGCGTCATGAAAAGCTGCTCCGCCGCCTTGGTGAAGGAGAGCTGTTTCGCGACGGTGTAGAAGACCTGAAGGCGGCGGTCGGCCATCTTGGGGCGGAGCGGAGAGTAGAGAGAGGAGACAGGGGAGTTTAATTCACGCGTTCTCCTCCCTCCTATCTCCTTTCGCCTCTCCGGATACGATAGTATCCGCGGGATTCTAACTAACCGCCGAGGCCAAGGAGGGAATGATCGATCGTTTGCTGCTCGAGCACATCCTGCCGCTGAGGCCGTCCCGATCGCGGCGCGCGCGGCCGTTATGGTATAAACGCGCGGTCGTTCGCAAGCCGTAGCGCCTCCCCGTGTAAGTCCCCGGCACGATGCCCCTCGGTTTCTACCTGATCATGGCGGCGCAGTTCTTCTCGTCGCTCGCCGACAATGCGCTGCTCGTCGCCGCCATCGCGCTGCTCATGCAGATGCATACGCCGGAATGGATGACGCCGCTGCTGAAGTTCTTCTTCACCGTGTCGTACGTGCTGTTCGCGGCTTTCGTCGGCGCCTTCGCCGACTCGATGCCGAAAGGGCGCGTGATGTTCGTCACCAACCTGGTGAAGATCGCCGGCTGCCTGATTATGTTTTTCCATGAATGGCTGACCGTGCCCGGCGTCGCCGCCTTCTGGGTGGTGCTGCTCGCGTACAGCGTCGTCGGCCTGGGCGCGGCGGCTTATTCTCCGGCGAAATACGGCATCCTCACCGAGCTCCTGCCGCACCACCGCCTGGTCATCGCCAACGGCTGGATCGAGGGCCTGACCGTGGCCTCGATCATCCTCGGCACGCTGCTCGGCGGCGTGCTCATCAGCCGCGCGGTGTCGTCGATACTGCTCGCGTTCGACTTCCCCGGCATCGACACCGGCATCGACACCGCGCCCGAAGCGGCGATCGCGGTGATCGCGGTGTTCTACGTCATCGCCGCGATCTTCAACCTCTACATCCCCGACACCGGCGTCGACCACCGCCAGCCGAGCCGCAATCCCTTGTTCCTCGTGCGCGAGTTCGCGCACTGCGTGAAGCTCCTGTGGAGCGACAAGCTCGGGCAGATCTCGCTCGCCACCACGACGCTGTTCTGGGGCGCGGGCGCGACGCTGCAGTTCATCGTCCTCAAGTGGGCGGAAGTCGCGCTCGGCTATTCGCTGTCGCAGGCGACGGTGCTGCAGGGGGTGTGCGCGGTGGGCATCGCGATGGGGTCGGTCGTCGCGGCGCGCTTCGTGCCGCTGCGGCGGGCCGTGGACGTCGTGCCGGTCGGGGTCGCGATGGGCCTGATCGTCATCGCCATGAACCTCGCGACCAACGTGCACGTCGCGATTCCCCTGATGATCCTGATCGGCGCGCTCGCCGGATTCTTCGTCGTGCCGATGAACGCCCTGCTCCAGCACCGCGGCCACATCCTGATGGGCGCCGGCCATTCGATCGCGGTGCAGAACTTCAACGAGAACCTGTCGATCCTCGTCATGCTCTCGGTCTACGCCACGCTGATGTGGCTCAAGTTCTCGATCTACACCGTCGTCGTGATCTTCGGGCTGTTCGTGTCAGGGACGATGCTGCTGGTGAGGAAGCGGCACCAATACAACGTGAAGCAGGGCGGGATACCGGTGATTCCGGCGGATGCGCAGCACTAGGCGAAGTGACGGATGAGGCGGTGACGAAAGGCGTTTGCGCGGTGCGACCCGTCACCGTTTCACCCGTCACCGCATCACCCGTCACTTTTTCCGCAAATCAGACCGCCTCGAACTTCAGCCTCTTCACCTTCTCGAGATTGGTGCCTTCGATGCGGATCAACCGGGTCGGGCCGGTGCGGCTGGGGGAGTGGAGGTCGCCTTCGTTGTAGACGTGGGCGTCGCCGAGCTTGAGCTTGTACTCGCGCTTCTTCTTCACCTTGCCCGCTTTTTCGGTGCTCGCGGGCTCGAGCAGGTCCCAGTCGCTCATCGTGGTCTCGCCGCGCGCCTGGCCGTAGATCGCCCACGACGGGCCGTGGTCGTGCGGGGCGCTTTCCTTGGCGCCTTCGTAGTTGTGCGCGATGATGCAAAAGCCCATCTCGGGGTCCTCGTAGAGGATGTTGCGCTCGCTGGTCTCGCCGGCGAAGCTCTGCGCGACGAAGTCCTCGTCCTTCAGCGCCTTCTGGAGCAGCACGGCGACCTTGGCCCTGCCCTTAGGGGTGTTCTCGGCTTTGAGAATGTCGTGGGCCTGCGCGGAAAATTCCTGCACCGTCATCGCCATGGCGTCTCCTTCATCGAAAAGTCATGCGGGGAAACGTCGATGCTAGCACGGTCACAGCCAGCGCCGCACCCGCCGCCGATACGCCTCGTAGCGCTCGCCGTGCAGCGTCGAGAGATATCCTTCCTCGAGCCTCACCTGGAGCTGTATGAAGATCTCGGCCGCCACGAGCAGCGCGAGCGTCGCCGCCGCCGGATAGACGAGGACGAGGCCGAGCAGGTTCGCGCGCAGCGCGAGGAAGATCGGGTTGCGCGACATCGCGAACAACCCGCGCTCGACCAGCGCCGTCGGATGCTCGCGGTCGATGCCGATGCGCCACGATGCGCCCATCTGGGCCTGCGCGACCGCCATCAGGACGAGCGATGCGCCGAGCATCGCGCAGCCCACGATGAAGACCGCCTGAGAACGCAGCGCCGGCAGCGCGCCGAGCACGTCGAACGGCACGAGCCCGATCGCCAGAACCACGCTCGCGCCGCCCGCGGAGACCGCCTGCAGCCCGCGAGCGACGTAGAGCGCGACCTCGCCTTCCTTCGGCAGCACCAGCGGATTCACGCCGGTTCGCTTGCGCACGATGATCGACCGCGCGACGAAGAGGACCCCCACGAACACCATGTAATACGCGAGCAGCCCGTAGCGGAAGATCGGGTCGCCCATCGCGGGAGCGGCGCTAGCGCCGCAGGCGGAAATAGATCTCGGGGAGCTTGTTGGGCAGGCTGTTGATGTGGTCGAGCACGAGGTAGTGGCCGGGGCCGAAGATCTGCGGCAGATACTGGTTGGCCATCGTATCCACGGTGATGCAGAAGGGATGCACCCCTTTCGAGACCGCTTCCTTCACCGCCATGCGCGTGTCTTCGTGGAGATAACGCCGGTCGCCGCCGTCGTCGTAATCCTCGGGACGCCCGTCCGACAGGATGAGCAGCAGGCGCCGGCGCGTCTCGATGCCTTCGAAGCTCGCGGTCGCGTGCCGTATCGCCGCGCCCATGCGCGTCGCGAGCCGGCCCGACATGCCGCCGATCTGGCTGCGCACGTCCTCGGACAGCGGCTCGTCGAAATCCTTGATGTTGTAGTAGCTCACGTTGTCGCGATACTTGGAGCAGAAGCCGGCGATCGAATAGCTGTCGCCGACTTCCTCCATGCTCTCCGCGAACAGCAGCACGCCCGCGCGCACGCGGTCGACCAGGCGCCCGCCGCCTTCGGGCAGGTGCTGCATGATGGAAGTCGACATGTCGGCGAGCAGCGTCACCGCGATCTCGCGCTGGCGCATCTCGCGGCGCTTGTAGATGTCCGCCTTGGGCGAGCGTCCCGCGACTTTTTCGGCGACGTAGCTCACCACCGCGTTCAGGTCCATGTCGTCGCCGTCGAGCTGGCGCAGCTGCGGCGCCATGCGCGTCGGTTTCTGCGACTGGATCGCTTTCTTCAGGCGCTTCAGCGCGTTCGAATACTGGTTCATCAGGCGGCTGGTCTCCGCCATGTTCGATTCGCCGAGGCGCTTCTCCTGCACCCAGCTCCAGTTGCGCTTGTAGCGGTTCTCGCGGTAATCCCACTCGGGATACGGTATGCCTTTGTCGCTGCCGCCTTTGTCGCCGCGCTCGCTCTCCGCTTTCGCCGCCGCCTGCTGCGACGAGCCGCTCGACTCGCCGTAGCCCGCGACCTCCTCGCGCTGGCCGCTGTCCTGCTGGTCGCCGGCTTCGGCGTTCTGCGGCGTGCTCTCCTCCTCGCCCTCCTGCTGCTGCTCGTTCTGCTGCTCGGCGCCGGCCTGGGTCTGCTGGTCCTCGTCCTGCTGCTCCTGCGGATGCGCGAGCCGCGTCGAGTTCGGCGCGCGGCCGGGCAGATACGCAGCGTGGAACGCATCCAGGTCGCCGACGCGCGGCAGCGACGTCTCGGCGTAGATCGCGCCCGCCACGCGATACGAATCGGCGACGGTCGCCCCGCGCTCGAGCAGCGGTGCGAAGCGCGGATCGACGCCGCCCTGCCCGCGCGCGGCTTGCAGCGCGCCTTCGACCGTCGCGAGCGCGAGATCGTAGTAGGCGCCGGTCTCGGGATGCTTGGCGCCCGCGTCGCGCGCGGTCGCGGCGAGGCGGTGCAGATAGTTCGGGATGGCGCGCTGGACGCGGAAATCGACGCGCAGGTCCTCGCACAGGTCGAAGATGAGCTGGAAGCGCAGCGCGTCGTCGCCGTAGCGCACGAAGAGCGGCGCCCACGACACCGCGTCGCCTTCCGGGAACTCGATGTTCGCGGCCTTGAACAGCGCGCGCATGGCGTTGCGCTCGAAGGTGCCGTAGCGGATGTGCGCGGCGGCGTGCAGCACGCCGAGGATCGCCTCGCTGCGGCTCGGCATCACCGCGGGCACGAAGATCGTGCGTCCGTCGGTCTCGACGAAAGGCCGCCCTTTCTCCGGCGACCAGCTCGATTCCTTCAGATCGAAGGCCGCGCCGTACCAGACGTCGAGCAGCATGGTCAGCAGCCGGTTGCGGTCGGCGAGCCTGAAGCCCGGCAGGTGCTCGAGCAGGAGCGCGAGGCTCTCTTCCGATTCCAGCCTGAAATACGCCTCGCCGCGCGCGCGGCCCGACTGCATGATGTCCGCGCCGCGCAGCGCCCACGGCAGGATCGCCTGCGCGCCGAGCAGGTTACGCACGCGGATCGCGCCGCCGAGATACGTCGACAGCATCAGCTTGCGCGATTCGAAGAGCTCTTCGGCGGGCGCGCTCAACTGCTCGACGCCGGTGACGCCCTGACGTCCCGCGAGATCGAGCACCGGGGTCGTGAAATACGTCGAGCCGCTGTCGATCTGGCGCGCGCACCACACGAAGCCGATCTCGGCCCAGCGCTTCTCGCCGCTGTGCCCGAGCGACCCGAACGCGCGCGGCAGGTTCGCCATGAAGCCTTCGAGCGCGCGCCACGACCCGCGCCAGCGCATGAACTGCAGCGCCTGCTCGGTCCACGGCAGGACGGTTTCGGAAACTTCCTCGGCGGGCGCGCTGCCGCGGATGAAGGCGCGGCCGGCTTCGCGGTCGAAATCGAAGAGCGTGCGGCATGCGTTCAGCCACTCGACGGTCACGACCTCGCCGTGAGGCTCGATGACGGCGAGCGTCTCTTCGATGTCGCGGTGCGCGGCGTGGCTGTCGCGCTCGAGCTCTGCGAGCAGCGCCGCGACCGCGGGCTTACGTGCTGCGGCCATCGGCGCGTTACGCGAAATGCGCCTGGACGATCTCCATCAGCGCGTCGGCGAGCTCGACGTCGTCGGTGATCGGATTGACCATCGCGACCTGGCACGCGGCGATCGGATCGAGCCCGGCGTTCATCATGTTGGCGGCGTATACCAGCGCGCGCGTCGAGGTCGCTTCCTCCAGGCCGTGGTCCTTGAGCAGGCGCGCCTTGCGCCCCGCGGCGACGAGTTGGTGCACGATCTCGGGCGAGATGCCCTGCGCTTCGGCGAGCACGATCCTGCGCTCGATCTCCTCGGGCGGGAAATCGAAGTTGATCGCGATGAAGCGCTGCTTGGTCGAAGGCTTGAGATCCTTGAGCACCGTCTGATAGCCGGGGTTGTACGAGATCACGAGCATGAAGTCTTCGTGCGCGTCGATCTCCTGCCCCTTCTTCTCGATCGTGAGACGGCGGCGGTGGTCGGTGAGCGAATGGATCACCACGGTCGAGTCGGTGCGCGCTTCGACGATCTCGTCGAGATAGCAGATCGCCCCGGCTTTGACCGCGCGCGTCAGCGGTCCGTCCTGCCAGACCGTCTCCGCGCCTTCGAGCAGGAAGCGGCCGACGAGATCCGAGCTCGTCAGGTCTTCATGACACGACACCGTGACGAGCGGGCGCTCGAGCTGGAAAGCCATGTGCTCGAGGAAGCGCGTCTTGCCGCACCCCGTCGGGCCCTTGAGCATGATCGGCAGGCGCTTCTTGTAGGCGGCCTCGAAGATCGCGACCTCGTTGCCCTGCGGCTCGTAATACGGCGCGGTCTCGCCGACCTGCGGGACCTGCACGATGTCGCGTTCGACACCTTTCAATCGATTCACTGCGGTTTTCATCAACACACGGCCTTTGGTGGGAGTGCGGGTGTAACGATATTAATACAGTTCGGCGCCCGAGGTTTCCGGGTCCGAGCCTGCGAGCTTCGTGCCCTGCTCACAGTAAGGTCGGAGCGTTCGGAAGCTCGTCCGGATTCGCGCCCTCCGCCGGGAAATGGGCGGCGAGGCGCTCGCCGATCTCGGCCACGCCGGCCGCCGCGCCCTGCTCGAAGCGTCGCTCGCCGAACGCCGCCTGCATGCGCCCGCAGATGGCGTCCCACGCCGACTGCGGGATCGCGCGAGCGATGCCGCGGTCGGCGACGATCTCGATGCAGCGGTCGACGAGCTGCACGTAGACGAGCACGCCGGTGTTTTCCTCGGTATCCCACACTTTCAGCAGCGAGAACACTTCGAGCGCGCGCTCGCGCGGCGTGAGCCCGCGCAGGACCGGCAGAAACTCCAGCGCGCCTTCGACGGCGAAGCGGATCTCGCCGCGATGCGCATTCTCCGATGCGCCGATCGCCGCTTCGATGCGCGCGATCGCCGCCTGCGGAAAGGCGCGGCGCACGATCCACGGCGCCGCGAAGAGATGACGAAATGGGCGCATGCTCATTTCGTCATCGCGAGGCGCCCGCAGGGGCGCCGTGGCGATCTCGTGGCGCACGGATGCGACGCATCACCAGCGCCCCGAAGCCCCGCCGCCGCCGAAGCCGCCGCCGCCACCGCCCCAGCTTCCACCGCCTCCGCCGCCCCAGCCGCCGCCGATGCCGCCGCCGGGCCAGCCGCCCGAATACCAGCCGCCGCGGCCGTGGCGGCCCGCGAAACCGCCCATCAGCGACAGGAACATCGCGACGATCGCGACCACGATGCCGATCGCGATCGATCCGAGCATGAGCCAACCGGCGATCCCCGCGAGTCCGCCGATCACGCCCGAGCCCGCGAACCTGCCGAGCATCGCGCGCAGCAAGCCGCCGACGATGAAGACCAGGACGAAGCCGACCATCAGGAAGCTTTCGAGCCCGCCGCCGTCGCCGGGCCCCTGGATCTCACCCCGGCGGGCCGGCGGCAGCTTCTCGCCCTCGATCAGCGCGATGAGGCGCGTGACGCCCGCGTCGATGCCGCCGTAGAAATCACCGCGCTTGAAGTGCGGCACGATGTCGTCGGACACCACGCGCTTGGCGACCGCGTCCGGGATCACCCCTTCGAGGCCATAGCCGACCTCGATGCGCAGCGTCCGGTCCTTGATGGCGACGACGAGGATCACGCCGTCGTCGATCTTCTTGCGGCCGGGCTTCACCTGCTCGGCGAGGCGTATCGCATACTGCTCGATCGCCTCGGGCTGGGTCGTCGGTACGACGACCACCACGATCTGCGAGCCTTTCTTCGCTTCGAAAGCCCGCAGACGTTCTTCGAGCGCCGAGCGCTGCTGCGCGGTGAGCGTGCCTGACGTGTCGGTGACGCGCGAGGTGACGTTCGGCAGCGCCACTTGCGCCAGCGCCGCGAACGCGGCGAAGAGCAGCGCTGCGGCGGCGAGCGCCGCTCGCAGCGGCATCGTCATCGCTTACTTGGCCGGCGCGGGCGCCGGCTCGGGCCGCGGCGACTGCGCGCGGTCGCGCGAAGGCTGGCTGGTGCCGAAATCGACCGTCGGCGGCCGCGCGATCTCTTTCTCGTTCTCGACGGTGAACTGCGGCTTCTCCTTGTGCCCGAACATCATCGCGGTGAGGTTGGTCGGGAACGAGCGCACCGTCACGTTGTATTCCTGCACCGCCTTGATGTAGCGGTTGCGCGCGACGGTGATGCGGTTTTCGGTGCCTTCGAGCTGCGCCTGGAGGTCGCGGAAGTTCTGGTCGGACTTCAACTGCGGATAGGCTTCGGCGACCACGAGCAGCCGCGACAGCGCGCCGGTGAGCTGCCCCTGCGCCTGCTGGAATTGCTGGAACTTCTGCGGATCGGTGAGGATGTCGGGGCTGGTCTGGATGCTCGTCGCCTTGGCGCGCGCCTCGGTGACGCCGATCAGCACGTCCTTCTCCTGCTGCGCGTAGCCCTTCACCGTGTTGACGAGGTTGGGGATGAGGTCGGCGCGGCGCTGGTACTGGTTGACCACCTCCGACCATGCCGCCTTGATCTGCTCGTCCTGCGACTGCAGCGTGTTGTAGCCGCAGCCGGACAGGCCGAGCGCGACGATACAGAGCATGACTGAAGCGAGCCAGCGAGCCATGGCTATCCTTAGTTGAGCGCGAGAGCGCGCGATCCGTATGATAAATGGGTTTCGCGGCGCGCGTTTCAAGCGCCGGCGTTCGCGGCCTGCAGCCCGTGCATCGTCCTGCGCGCGAAGCACAGGTCTTCCCATGCCTTCGCCTTGTCGCCGAGGGTGCGCAGCAGGTACGCCGGATGGTAGGTGACGATGAGCGGCGTTCCGGCGAACTCGAGCACGCGCCCGCGCAGGCTCGCGATGCTCGCTTCCCTCGCCAGCAGGTTGAGCGCCGCGACTCGCCCCAGCGCGATCAGCAGCTTGGGTTTCACCAGCTCGATCTGCCGCCGCAGGAAAGGCAGGCATAGTGCCGCCTCGCCGGGCTCCGGATTGCGGTTGCCGGGCGGCCGGCACTTCACGATGTTCGCGATGTACACGTCCTCGCCGCGCTTCAAACTGATGGCGGCAAGCATGCTGTCGAGGAGCTTGCCCGCCTGGCCGACGAAAGGATCGCCGAGCGCGTCCTCGTCGGCCCCGGGCCCCTCGCCGACGAACATCCAGTCGGCGTTCTCGTCGCCGACGCCGAATACGGTGTTGGTGCGCTTCGCGTGCAGCGCGCACGACATGCACTGCGCGACCGCCGCCTTCAGCTCGGGCCAGTCCATGCGCATGATCGCGGCAGCGCGGTCGCCCGCGATCGCGGAATGCGTCGCCGGCGGTGCTGCAGGTGCCGAGACTCTCGCAGCAGGAGGCGCCGCTTCCGCGGCGAGCGGTGCTGCGGCGGGCGCGACGTCCTCGGCAACGGCGTCGCGCGAGCGCCACACCGCGAGCCCCATCTCCTCGAGCATCTCTTCGCGCGTGCGCTTCATCTAAAGAGCCATCTCCATCACCACCGCGTCTTCGCGGCCTTCCGTCGCGGGATAGTAGCCGCGGCGCAGGCCGATCTCGGCGAACCCCGCGCGCGCGTACAGCGCCCTTGCCGCGCCGTTCGACGGCCGCACTTCGAGGAACATCCTGCCCGCGCCGTAATCGCGGGCGAGCTTCGCCAGGAAAGCGGTGAACGCGGCGCCGATGCCCTGGCGCTGCCATTGCGGCGCGACCGTGAGGTTGAGCAGATGCGCTTCCTCGGCGCCGACCGCGACGACGGCATACGCGGCGAGACCTCCGTCGCGCTCGGCGATCCAGCAGTGATAGCCCGCTCCGATCGAATCGGAAAAGTTGCCTCGCGTCCACGGGCTCGGATGCATCCTGCGCTCGATCGCCTCGACCGTGTCGAGATCGGCCGCGGTCATCCTGCGGTAGGTGTCAGGAAGCCGCGCGTTGTTCATCGATGCGTAGCGCCACCTTGTTGCGCACGTAGACCGGCGCCGCGAGCTCGGGCGCGAGCGCTTCGCCCGCGGCGAAACGCGGAGCGGCGAGCCGCGCGATGTCGGCCGCGTGCGGATAGGCGTCGGGCTCGATACGCGCGAGCCGGTCGCCGTAGCGCGCTTGCAGCGCGTCGCGATAGGCGCGAAAGCCGCTCCCGCAGCCCACCCAGCCTTCACCCGGCACCTGCGGCCCTTGCGCCGCCGCGCACACGATCGGCTCGTGCACGGTGCGCCATACGCCCCCGTGCTTCTCGTAAGCGCCGAAATAGATCTCGTTCATGCGCGCGTCGATGCACGCGATCACGCGGTCGGCGCCGCTGCCTTCGGCCATCGCAAGGAGCGTCCCGACGCCGACGACCGGCAGGTTCGCGCCGAACGCGAGGCCCTGCACCACGCCGCAGGCGATGCGCAACCCGGTGAAAGAGCCGGGTCCTTCGCCGTACGCGATACCGTCGAGGCCGGCGAGCGCAGCTCCGCGCTCGCGCAGCAGCGCATCGACCATGCCGAGCACGAGGCGCGAATGCGTCTGTCCCGCGAGCTCGCCCCGCTCGACCGTCTCGCCGTCGAGATGGAGCGCGGCCGAGCAGTATTCGGTCGAGGTGTCGATGGCGAGGATGTTCAACGGGGCGCAATTCCAGTGAGCTCCGGCGGATTTTACCGTAGCAACGCCGCCGTTCTCGCCGCGCACCACGCTTTCCACATCGCTCGATAGGCCCGCTCCAGGTCGCGCGTATACCCCGCTTCGTCCATGAGCGCAGAGACCCGGAAACGCTCGCGTATCGCGGCGCGCCGTGCGCCGTCGGCGCGTCCGTGGCGCGCGAGGTCGGCGGCGATGCGCACGTAGGCGTCGGCTCCGTCCGCGATCCACTCGCCGAATCCCGCCGACGCGAGAATGCTCGAGCCGCTGCGCGACACCGACGTCTCGCCGCGCAGCGTGACGACCGGCACGCCCATCCACAGCGCGTCGCACACGGTGAAGCCGCCGCTGTACGGCGTGGTGTCGAAGCACACGTCGACCTCGCGGTACGCGGCGTAGTACTCCGATTGCGTGAGCCGCGGCAGGAGCCGCACGCGCGCGCGGTCGATTCCCGCCGCTTCGAATCTTTCCAGCAGGTCGCGCTGCGCTTCGCCGCGCGGCACCGTGAGCATCGTCAGCGTCGATCCCGGGGCCGCGTGCAGCGCCGCGATCCACAGCCCGAGCGTGGTTTCGGACGCTTTCGCGTAGCGGTTGAAGGAGCCGAAGCACACGGGCCGCTCCCCGTGGCCTGCATCGGAGACTTCGATGCGCGCCTCGTGCGGCGGGCGATAGCTCCAGAGGCTACGCGGCAGGCGCTGCAAGGTCTCGGTGTTGAAGGGCTCGGTGCCCGGCGGATCGAGCACGGCGTCGGTCAGCCGGTGCGTCATCGAAGTCAGGCCGCTCGTCGAGATATAGGCGAACCACGTGACCTGCACCGGAGCGGGACGGCGCGCGAACGCGCCCATGCGCGACGCGGTGGTGTAGCCCGCGAGGTCGACGAGGATGTCCACCCCGTCGGCCTCGATCCGCGCCGCGAGCGCGGCATCGTCGAGGTCCTGCACATCGCGCCACAGATCGAAGCGCGGACGCATGCGCTCGGTGTAGGCGTCCGCCTTCGACGACAGCGAATACGCGATCGGCGCGACCGCATCGGGGTCGTGATGCTCGAGCACGTGCTCGAGGAGCAGCGAACAGGTATGCGCATGCAGGTCGCCGGAAAGATAGCCGACGCGCAGGCGCTTGCCGGGCTCGGGGACATTCGCATGCGGCAGGACGCGCGCCGGCGCTTCGGCTTCGAAGAGCGCAGCGACGCGCCGGTGCTCGGCGGAGAGCTCGCGGGCGCCCAGCTTGTCCGAGAACAGCAGCGTGAAAAGAGCGACGACGCGCGTCCGCTGCGATGCCGGGTGTGCGTCGAGCGTGCGACGCGCGAGCGCGATCGCCTCCTCGATCCGGCCGATCTCGGTGAGCGCGAGCACCACGCCGAGCGCGGCGTCGGCGGAATCGGGCGCGGCCTCGAGGGCGCGCCGATGGCTGCGGAGCGCCTCGTCGATGTCGCCGGTGCGGTACAGCAGGAGCGAGTAGTTCCTGAGCGCGCCGGCGTGCGCCGGATCGACGTCGAGCGCGGCGCGCAGCTCGCGCAACGCAGCGGGCATATCGCCGCCGGCTTCGAGCGCGTCGGCGAGCACGATACGCGCGTCGACGAACGACGGAGCGGCGTGCACGGCCCGCGCGAGCGACACGGCGGCTTCGGCGTTGCGGCCGTGCGCGCGGTGCAGACGCCCGAGGTTGTAATGCGCCACCGCCGAGCCCGGCGCGAGCGCGGCGGCGCGCTCGAACGCTGCCGACGCGTCGGCGTCGCGTCGCTGGAGCTGGAGCGCGAGGCCGAGGCTCAGCCATGCAGCGGCGGAGCCGGGCGCGAGCCCCAGCGCCTCGCGCGAGAGCCGCTCGGCTTCAGCGTGCTCGCCGCGAGCGTCTGCCTGCTCGGCGCGATCGAGCAACGCACCCACCGCGCCGGCGCTGCCGCGCGCTTTCAGTGCGCCCGCTACGTTGCGCGCGAGTTTTCCGAGGAAGCTCATCGAGGCCGATTATCTACGCCGCGGGTCAGTGCGGCCAAGCCGCACCTCCCCGCGCAACGGCGCGCTCATGCGCCGGCGCGCGTCACAGCCCGGCGCATTATCATTCGCGCTTTACGACATCCGGAGCTGAGCGCGTGCGCACGTACAGGATTGCGGCAATACCCGGCGACGGGATAGGGATCGAGGTCATCGCGGCAGGCGTGCAGGTGCTCGACGTGCTGGCGCAGCGCGACGGCACGTTCAGGCTCGAGTTCGAGCACTTCCCGTGGAGCAGCGAGTACTTCCTGAAGAACGGCTACTACATTCCGGAAGGGGGTCTTACGAAGCTCAAGACGTTCGACTCGATCTTCTTCGGCGCGGTCGGCGCGCCCAACGTGCCGGACCACGTGTCGCTGTGGGGGCTGCGGCTGCCGATCTGCCAGGGCTTCGACCAGTACGCGAACGTGAGGCCGGCGCGGGTGCTGCCGGGCATCACCAGCCCCTTGCGCGGCGGCGAGGACATCGACTGGGTGATCGTCCGCGAGAATTCCGAAGGCGAATATTCCGGCGCCGGCGGCCGCGCGCACCGCGGACTGCCGGAAGAGGTGGCGACCGACGTCGCGTTGTTCACGCGCACGGGTGTGGAGCGCATCCATCGCTACGCTTTCGAGCTCGCGCGCTCGCGGCCGCGCAAGCACCTCACGCTCGTCACCAAGTCGAACGCGCAGCGTCACGGCATGGTGATGTGGGACGAGATCTTCTACGAAGTCGCGCAAGGCTATCCCGACGTCGAGACGCAGCGCGTGCTCGTGGACGCGGTGACGACGCTGATGGTCGGACGCCCGCGGTCGCTCGACACCGTCGTCGCGACCAACCTGCACGCCGACATCCTCTCCGACCTCGCGGCCGCGCTGACCGGCAGCCTCGGCATCGCGCCGACGGCGAACCTCAATCCCGAGCGCAGGTTCCCGTCGATGTTCGAGCCGATCCACGGCTCGGCGTTCGACATCACGGGCAAAGGCATCGCCAACCCGGTCGCGACGTTCTGGACCGCGTCGATGATGTTGGATCACCTCGGCGAGAAAGACGCCTCCGTGCGGCTCATGAAAGCCGTCGAGGCCGTCACCGCGAAAAAGCTCCACACCCCCGACCTCGGCGGCGAAGCGACGACCGAGCTGGTGACGGAAGCGGTGTGCGACGCGCTTTAACTTCCAAAAGCAATCGACCGCAAAGGACGCCAAGGACGCAAAGGAAAAGCAAAAGCGACGTCAAACGATTCGTCATTCCCGCGCAGCCGGGAATCCATTTTCAAAACCGTCAAAGTCAAATTGGATTCCCGATCACTTCCGCTACCGCGGGTCGGGAATGACGATGTTTATCGCCTCTCCTCTGCGCGCTTCTGTGCGCCTCTGCGTTAAAACACGCCGTCAATCGATCTTGGCGCCGGAGGCTTTCACCGCCTTGCCCCACTTCGCGATCTCGTTCTTGATGAACTGCGCGAAGTGCTCCGGCGTATCCGCGCCGATGTCGCCGCCTTCGGCCGCGAAGCGGTGCTGCACGTCCGGCTGCTTGAGGATGCGCACGAGCTCGCCGTGCAGCCTGGCGAGGACGTCCTTCGGCAGCCCGGCCGGCGCCATCACGCCGTACCAGTTCGTCACCTCGTAGCCCGGTACGCCGGCCTCGGCGATCGTCGGGATGTTGGGCAGCGTCGCCATGCGCTTCGCCGAGGTCACGCCGAGACCGCGGACGCGTCCCGACTGCAGGTGGGGCAGCGCGGGCGGGATGCTGCTCAGGTAGATCGCGATCTCGCCGCCCATCAAGCCGGTGAAAGCCGGCACCGCGCCCTTGTACGGGATGTGCGTCATCCTGATGTTCGTCATCGTCTTCAGCAGCTCGGTGCCGAGATGGCCGGTCGTGCCGTTGCCCGGCGAGCCGAACGTGACCGTATCGGGCTTCGCTTTGGCGATCGCGATCAGCTCCTTCAGGTTCTTCGCCGGAAACGACGGGTGGGCGACGAGCACGAGCGGCGAGGTCAGCGCCAGCGTGATCGGCTGCAGGTCTTTCACCGGGTCGTACGGCAGCTTCGAATACAGCGCCGGCGCGATGCCCACGTTCGCGAGCTGGCCCAGCACGAGGTTGTAGCCGTCCGGCGGCAGCTTGGTCGCGGCGGCGAGGCCGATCGTCCCGCCCGAGCCCGGACGGTTATCGGCGATCACCTGCTGTCCCCACGCCCTGGTGAGCTCGGTCGCCAGCGTGCGCGAGATCACGTCGGTGCCGCCGCCGGGGGGAAACGGGATGATCCAGCGAATCGGCTTGCTCGGATAGTTCTGAGCGTGGGCGGAGAATGCCGCGCAGACGGCAGCCGCGGCGATGCAGGTTCGGGTGATGCGTTTCATGCTTGCTCCTCGGTGTTGTCAACTGCGCGATGCGACGACGTTGCCGCTGACCATCGCATCGATCTGTTGCTCGGTGTAACCCACGCTCGCGAGCGCCTCGCGCGTGTGCTCGCCGGCCTGCGGCACGTCGAGCCGCGTGCCGAAGCGCCGGCCGCCCATCTCGATCGGCAGCACCGGCACCTTGGTCTTCGCGCCGTTCTGCAGCGTCACCGGCGCGAGCCCGCCGGAAGCGTTGAGGTGAGGATCGTCGAAGAGGTCTTCGGGCTTGGCGATGGGCGCGAAAGGCAAGCCCAGCTCCTCGCACTTGTCCATGAGCGCCTGCTTGCTCATCTTCGAGAAGATATCGGTCACGATCGGCAGGATGCGCGGACGCTCTTCGACGCGCTGCGGGTTGGTCTTGAGCGACGGGTCCGCCAGCAGGTCGGTCAGCCCGAACGCTTCGCAGAAGATCTTCCACTGCGTGTCGGTGACGACGCCCACGAAGACGAGCTCGCCGTCCTTCGTCTTGAAATTGTCGTACAGCGCCCATGCGCGGATGCGGTCGGGCATCGGCGTCACGGGCTTGCGGGTGATCAGGCCTTCCATCATGTGCTGCGCCATCAGGAAAGCGCAGCTTTCGTACAAGGCGCTCTGCACGTACTGCCCCTGCCCCGTCTCCTTGCGCTGGTGGAGCGCGCCGAGGATCGCGATCGCCGCGAACATGCCGCCCATCACGTCGATCACCGAAGCGCCGGCGCGCAAGGGTCCGTAGCGCCCGCCGGTCATGTACGCGAGCCCGCCCATCATCTGCACCACCTCGTCGAGGCCGGTGCGATGGTCGTACGGCCCCGGCAGGAAACCTTTCAGCGAGCAGTAGATGATGTCCGGCTTCGCCTTGCGCGCGCCTTCGTAGCCGAAGCCGAGCTTGTCCATCGCGCCCGGACGGAAGTTCTCGGTGACGACGTCGGCGCTCGCGATCAGCTTCAGCACCGCGGCCTTGCCCTCTTCCGATTTGAGATCGACCGCGATGCTCTTCTTGTTGCGGTTGTAGGTCGGGAAGAAGCCCGCGCCGGAAGCGACGAGCTTGCGGGTGTGGTCGCCGTCCAGCGGCTCGACCTTGATCACCTCGGCGCCCATGTCGGCGAGCACGAGGCCGCAGGTCGGCCCCATCACGACGTGGCAGAACTCGATGACGCGGATGCCTGCGAGCGGAAGGCGGCTGGTTGGGCTCATGGGGAACTCCTCGGAGGGAACGCGATTTTAGCCGTGATAGGACGTAGCGCCGCCAGGCGCTCTAAGCGCGCCTTTCGCGCGGCGAGGGTCAGCGAAGCTGGCCCGAAGCAGCGGCGTAGACCTTTCCGCGACTACAATTCGCGCGGGCCGTCGGCCGACGGCAACATCACGGAGAAAGCGAAATGAAAGATATCGTCAGGGTCGACCCGATCGGCGGAAAACTCTCGGACGCCGTAGAGCACAACGGCCTGGTCTACCTCGCGGGACAGGTCTCGGAAAAGCTCGACGGCGACATGAAGGCGCAGACCGAGGACGTGCTGCGCGCGATCGACGCGCTGCTCGCGAAGTGCGGCAGCGACAAGTCGCGGATCCTGACCGCCACCTGCTACATCAAGGACATGAAGCAGAAGCCGGGCATGGACGAAGCGTGGATGGCGTGGGTCGACCGGAGCAATCCGCCGGCGCGGGCGACCGTGCAGGTGGAGCTGGGGTCGCCGGATACGCTCGTCGAGATTCAGTGCATCGCCGCCAAGCGCTGAGGCGCCGCGTCGTCATTCCCGCGAAGGCGGGAATCCATTCCTGAAGTCGAGGCCTTGAAAATGGATTCCCGATCCCGCTCGCGCGGGTCGGGAATGACGGTCCGTCAGTCGCGCGACTTGGCGGGACTTTTGACCTCGATCCCCGCCCATTTCGCGAGATCGCGGTGGATGCGGGCCACGCGCTCGATCTGACCTTTCGCCGGGAAGCGCTCGTAAAAGCCGTCCGCGCGGAAGTTGCGCTGCTGCTCGGACCACGGGGCGAGGCGCTCTTCCCAGCGCTTGACGCGGCCTTCGGGCGGGTCGGCGTCCGCGCGCGCGAGGTCGGCGCAGGCGCGCACCATCGCCTTCAGCGTCACCGGCTTGGTGACCATGTAGTTGTCGTTGCCCCAGGTGTCGCCCCACACCTTCGCCGCGGCCTTGAAGAAGTCGCGGATGATCTCGTAGTACTTCTCGCCTTCGCGGTACAGGTTGGTGTGCGTCTTGATCTTCTTCCAGTCGGCGCTCACCCAGCGGTGCAGCTCGTTGAAGAGCTCCGCCTGCAGGATCCACTTGTCCTGCTGGCTGCGCCCGCCGAGACGGTTGATGCGGTACTGCAGCGGGCTGTCGTCTTCCTTGTACAGGTCTTCGACGAGGCGGGCCGCGAAGCGCCGGTCGGGATCGGCCCACGATACGCGCTCGTAGAGGTCGACGAGGTGCGACTTGTTGATGCGCGTCGGGGTCGAGTTGATGATGACGAACATCTCGGCGGCGAAGTCCTCAGAGCGCCCGTCGAAGATGACGCACGGCACGTTGATCGTCGCCGCTTCGGCCGGATGCTCCTTGAGGTAGAAGCGCAGGGCCGCGAGGCGGTGCTGCCCGTCGATGATGAGGTAGCGCGCGCTCGGCTCCTGGAGGTTGCCGATGGTGTCGCCGTTGGTCGCGGAGAAGCGCAGCGTCTCGGCCGTGAACAGCAGGACGGTGCCGGGGATCGGCGGCTGGCTCACCGCCATCTCGTAGAAATTCCTGAGCGCCCTCACCTTCGCCCTCGAAAGCTGGCGCTGGAAAGCCTCATCGGTGCGCTCGACGCGCGCGATGAACTGGGCGATCTCGTCGTTCTGCGGGACGGTGTGCGGCGCGATGTCCTCACCCTCGCCGTAGAAACGGCTGATGAATCGCACCTTGTCGAGCACGTCCTTGGCAGGGTAGCTGGCGAAGTAGAAAACGCCGTCTTTCTGCCTGATCCGCGTAGCTAGCATTGATCCAGTCTCCCGGCTTCTATTTTTATGCCTGCGACATTCTCGTGCTGCGGCCTGCGGCATACATTCTAGCCGCGGGAGTGTCGCTTGGGGAGAAAAATGGCCGAGAAGGGACGCTTAGCCCACGGATTTGTATGCTTTTGGTCTAGCGTGAAACCCGCGTAAACGCGCCCTGCCGCCGGGGTTACTTGGGATAGCGGCGGCCGTAGAGCTCGCGATTGGCCTTGTCGAGGTCGCGGTGGAAGGAGCGCCGGTCGTCCTCGCTCATGCGCTCGTTGCGGCGGTCGTCGTGGCGGTCCTGGCGCGCGTCGCGGCCGCGGTCCTGCCCGCCGCGCTCGCGCTCCCCGCCCTGGCGGCCGCCGCCCTTCTGCCACTGGGCCTGGGTGATCGCCCCGGCGTCAGACGTAGCCGCGCGCGCGAAAGCGTTCCCGTCCCACGCAGCGGAGGCTGCGGCGGCGGTCGTCAACGCGGCGATCGCGAATGCCAGGCGCAAGCGTTTCATGCGTTCGGTCATGTTTCCATCAGAAGCGCCTGTCGGCGCGGTAGTCATTATAGGCCGGGCCACCGTAATAAGGGCCGCGGTGCTCGCGGTCGCGCTTCTCGAACGCGACCTGCTGCGACAAGGCGTCGAGCCGCGCGTTCAGATGCTGCCACTCGCCCCTGGTCAGATAGCCGTCGGCGCGGAACGCACGCTCGTCGCGCGCGATCAGCCGGAGCTCGTGCCGAAGCCGGCCGTGCTCCCGGCGCGTGAGCTCGCCCGAGCGGCGGCCCTGCTCGATGCGCTGCTCGATCCGGTACTGGCGCTCGTCGATATTGTCCGAAGGGTGGGCGGCAAGCGCGGGCGCCGCCGCCGCGGCCATTGCCAGCGCGCCTATGAGCTTCTTCATGATTCGCGTCCTCGAAGGTGTCGATGTGATGCTATTCGGTTCGACGCGGCGCGGGGCGAGGTGTGCGGGCCAGTTTGTAACACTTTGTTTCCTGCGGTACGAGGGCAATAAACATTTACAAAGGGCTGGAAGCCCCGGGGACTAGCGGCTAGGATGCGCCCATGTCAGAACCCAAGACCAAGGTGCTCGTCGTCGACGACGACGCGCGGCTGCGAGACCTCCTGAACCGCTATCTCGGCGAGCAGGGCTACAGCGTGAAAGCGGTCGCCAACGCGACCGACATGAACCGCCAGCTCGCGCGGGAGCGCTACGACCTCATGATCCTCGACCTCATGCTGCCGGGCGAGGACGGGCTGTCGATCTGCCGGCGCCTGCGCGGCGGCAACGAGGACATGCCGATCATCATGCTCACGGCGAAAGGCGACGACGTCGACCGCATCGTCGGGCTGGAGGTCGGGGCGGACGACTATCTGCCCAAGCCCTTCAATCCGCGCGAGCTCGTCGCGCGCATACAGGCGGTGCTGCGGCGCCGTCCGCCCCCGGCGCCGCCGGGCGCGCCGAGCACCGAGAAGGAGCTCGCGGAGTTCGGCGAGTTCAGGCTCAACCTCGCGACGCGCACGCTCACCAAGGGCGGCGAGGACGTCCCGCTGACCACGGGCGAGTTCGCGCTGCTGAAGGTCCTCGTGCAGCACCCGCGCGTGCCGCTGTCGCGCGACAAGCTGATGGAGCTCGCGCGGGGACGCGAGTTCGGTGCTTTCGACCGCAGCATCGACGTCCAGATCTCGCGCCTGCGCCGCCTCATCGAGCCCGATCCGTCCAAGCCCGCCTTCATACAGACCGTATGGGGCTTCGGCTACGTCTTCATTCCCGACGGCAAGTCCGAAGGTGAAAAGTGAAGGACCGTGAAAAGTGAAACGTGAAACGTGAAACGAAGAGCTCCGTGATACCTACGTTTCCCGTTTCACATTTCACGTTTCACGCCTCATGAGCCGAGCAGGCTCATGAGGCTGTGGCCGCGCTCGCTGCTCTGGCGCAGCGTGCTCCTCATCGCGATCCTGCTCGTGATCGCGAACGTCGCATGGGTGCAGATCTTCCGCGTCAGCGAGCGCACGCCGCGCGCGCGCCAGACCGCGCAGCAGATCGCGAGCGTCATCAACATCACGCGCTGGGCGCTGATCACCGCCGATGCGACGCGGCGCTTCGAGCTCCTGCAGGAGCTGTCCAAGACCGAGGGCATCCAGGTCTACGTGATGGAGCGCGACGAGAAGCTGCAGCCGCTGCCGCCCCGCCCCTTCGTCCAGGAAGTCGCCAGCGAGCTCAAGCGCCAGCTCGGCCCGGACACCCGCATCACGCTCGACCGCGCCGGCATGCACGGCACGTGGGTGAGCTTTTCGATCGACGACGACGCGTACTGGGTCTACATGCCGCGCTCGCGCCTCGAGCGCAACGATCCGCTGCGCTGGGCGGGTTGGGGCGCGCTGGTGCTGATCCTCGCGATGGGCGGGGCGTACTTCATCGTCTCCCGCATCAACCGGCCGCTGCGCGAGCTCACGCGCGCCGCGCTGGCGGTCGGCCGGGGGGCGACGCCGCAGCCGGTGAGCGAGCGCGGGCCGTCCGAGACCGGCACGCTCGCGCGGGCTTTCAACCGGATGTCCGCGGACCTGAAGCGGCTGGACGACGAGCGCATGCTGCTGCTCGCGGGGGTCTCGCACGACCTGCGCACGCCGCTCGCGCGCATCCGCCTCGGGCTCGAGATGATGGATGACCGCGGCGACGCGGAGCTGCGCGAAGGCCTGGTGCAGGACATCGAGGACATCGACGCGGCCATCGGTCAGTTCCTCGACTTCGCGCGGCTGCGCGACGCCGAAGAGCCGGTGGCGCAGAGCGATCTCAACGCGCTCGCGGAGAGCGTGATCGCACGCTACGGGCGCGCGGGCAAACCGGTGCGGTTCGAGCCCGGCGACGTACGACCGCTGTCGCTGCGCCACCGCGCGATGCAGCGCCTGCTCGGCAACCTGATCGACAACGCGTTGAAGCACGGCGGCGCCGCGGGGGTGGACGTGACGACCGGCGCCGAGGGCGGGCACGTTTTCGTCGAGGTCCTCGACCGCGGACCGGGCATCCCGCCCGATGCCGCCGAGCGCATGCTCCAGCCTTTCACCCGCCTCGACACCGCGCGCAGCGGCAGCGGCACGGGGCTGGGCCTGGCGATCGTCGATCGCGTGGCGCGCATGCACGGCGGGCGGGTGTTGCTGCTGCCGCGCGACGGGGGCGGGTTGCGGGCCCGCGTCGAAATCCCGGCTGGTTAAAAGACAAAGTCAAAAGCATCAACACGGAGGACACGGAGGTTCACGGAGGGCACGGAGGAAAAACGTTCGGGTGGCTGTGGCTTCAGGCTATCGCATTCGGACGGAGCGCCGATGCCGGACGCTCGTGGCCGCATCGCTTTCCTCCGTGTCCTCCGTGGCTTTTCCTCCGTGCCCTCCGTGTTGCGCTTTGCTTTTTTAACGCCTCAGCGCCGCACGCGGATCGAGGTCATGCGCAGCCGGCAGGAGAGCACCCGGCCGAGGGCGAAGAGCAGGTCGCGGGCGAGCGCGGGCTCGTCGTCTCCGAAGCGCCTGAACTGATCGAGCTCGAGCCTGAGCAGCGTGCCGTCGGTGACGCCCCAGACGTTCGCCGAGCGCGGCTGACCGTCGAAAAACGACTGCTCGCCGATCACGCTGAAGGGGCCGATGCGGGCCAGGGAAGCGACCGACAGACCGTCCACAACGGTCACGCCGACTTCGAGGGTCCCTTCGGCGACGAAGAACAACCCGCGGTCCACCGCGTCGCGCTGGATCACCACCTCGTTCGCCTTGAACGGGCGTACCTGCGTGTCTTCCAGCAGCTTGCGCCAGTCCGGTGCACCCCAGCCCGGAAGCGCGAGGCAGTCGCTCGCCGCCGTCGGTGTCGCGGCTGCGGCGGCGAAGCTTGCGGCGTAATCGGCAGCTTTCATGACCTGTTCGTTGTGCGCTGCGAAAACCGAATTATACCGGTGGGCGCAACGGCCACCGCGCGAGTACGTCGTAGCGGCCGCCGGCCGACTCCGCCAGCACGAAGTCGCGCGCGCTCCATCGCGGCGCCGCGACATCGGCGGTGCGCGGGGGGCGGCGCGCGTTGCGCACCAGCGTCACGTGAGGCGCGTAAGGGCGATCCTCACCGCGATAACCCGCCGCTGCGAGCGCCGCGGTCAGATCCGCAACGAGCGAGGTCAAGGCCGACGGTGTCTCACGCGCGCCGGCCCAGACGATGCGGTTGTGGCGCCAGTAGCCGAGCACGTCGGTGGCGAGCTCGAACGGGCGCCCCGCCACGCTTGCGGCGCACTCGGCGAGCGTCGTCAGGTCGGAGCGCGCGACGCCCCCGACGAAGAACAAGGTGAGGTGGATCCTGGCGGCGGCGGTCGCACGGCCTGCGCATTCGGCCTGGGCCCGGACAGCGGCAGCGGAGAGCGCGGCGCGCACCGCGTCTTCGGGCCAGAGCGCGAAGAAGACGCGCGCGCGCTCGCCCGCGGCCATCAGTCGGTGAGGCGCTCGGGCGGGCGCTCGATCAGGGCCACCGCTTCGGCGGCGATGCCCTCCCCGCGGCCGATCGCGCCGAGCCCCTCGGCGGTCTTCGCCTTGACGTTGACGTCGGCGGCGTCGATGCGAAGATCGGCCGCGATGTTCTCGCGCATACGCGGGATGTGCGGGGCCATCTTCGGCGCCTGCGCTTGAATCGTGCAGTCGACGTTCACCACGCGATAGCCGTTGTTGAGCAACAGGCCGTGCACGTGACGCAGCAGCTCGCGGCTGTCCGCGCCTTTGTATTTCGGGTCGGTGTCGGGAAAATGCGTGCCGATATCGCCGAGGCCTGCCGCGCCGATCAGCGCATCGCAGATCGCGTGCAGCAGCACGTCGGCGTCCGAATGCCCCTTGAGCCCGCGATCGTAGGGGATGTCGACGCCGCCGATGATGAGCCTGCGGCCCGTGACGAGCGCGTGGATATCGAAACCCTGGCCGATTCTCATGTCGACGCTTTCAGGATGACCTCCGCCAGCTCGAGGTCCTGCGGGTAGGTGACCTTGAGGTTGCGGATCTCGCCCATGACGAGACGCGGCTTGAGCCCGAGGCGCTCGACGGCCGAAGCTTCGTCGGTGACGCCGGCGGCACAACTTCGGCGCAGCGCCTCGACGAGAAAGCCGTAGCGGAACATCTGCGGCGTCTGCGCCTGCCACAGCCCGTCGCGGCTCGCGGTGGCTTCGACGCGCGCATCAAGGTTCGCACGCTTGAGGGTGTCCGCGACCGGGATCGCGAGCAGGCCGCCGGCGTCGTCTTCGCCGACCTCGTCGATGAGCCTCGCGAGCGCCGCGCGGGACAGGCACGGCCGCGCCGCGTCATGCACCAGCACCCAGTCGCCGCCCGCGACCGCATCGCGCGCGGCGATCAGGCCGTTGTAAACGCTCGCCGCCCGCGTCTCGCCGCCGCAGTAGAGCGGCTGCACGCGGTCCGCGAGATCGCCGAACCCCGCTTCACGAAAATCGCGGTCGCCGGGTGACAGCACGAGAAAAACCTGCTCGATGCGCGCGTCGGCCGCGAGGCGGCTCAGTGTGTGGTGCAGCATCGGACGTCCGGCGAGGGGAAGATACTGCTTCGGGGTGCTGCTGCCGAGGCGGGAACCGGAGCCTGCGGCTGGAACGAGCGCGAAGTAGCGGTGCATGAAACGTTTTCGCCGGATGGACGCGCGATTTTAGCGCCTCACGGCTCTTTTCTTGCCGTACATTGTTCACAGCGCCTTGATTCGGGGCTCACGGCCCCCACATGACTTCGATGACTACCCCTGCCAGCAGCTCGGTGCGCCGCCCCGCCGTCGCGGGCCTCTTCTATCCGGGCGAACCGGACGAGCTTTCGCGTACGGTGTCGGACATGCTCGCCGCCGCCGCTCCGCACGCGGGCAAACCGCCGAAAGCGATCATCGCGCCGCACGCGGGCTACATCTATTCGGGGCCGATCGCCGCCAGCGCCTACGCGCTGCTCGCGCCGCTGCGCCACATCGTCAAGCGCGTGGTGCTGCTGGGACCCACGCATCGCGTGGCAGTGCGGGGCCTCGCCCTGCCCGCGTCGAGACACTTCTCGACGCCGCTCGGCACGGTCGAGATCGACCTCGATGCGGCGCAGCAGCTGCGAGGCCTGCCGCAGGTCGGGGTGAGCGAAGAAGCGCACGCGCTCGAGCACTCGCTCGAAGTGCACGTGCCGTTCCTCCAGACCGTGCTCGCGGATTTCAGGCTGGTGCCGCTCGCGGTGGGACACGCGAGCGCCGAGGAAGTCGCGCAGGTGATCGAAGCGCTGTGGGGCGGGCCGGAGACGCTGATCGTCGTCAGCTCGGACCTGTCGCACTACCTGCCGTACGCCCAAGCGCAGGGTACAGACCGCGCGACCGCCGATTCGGTGCTCCGGCTCGAGACGCACATCGACCACGAACAGGCGTGCGGCGCGACGCCGGTCACGGGCCTCACGCTCGCGGCGCGCCAGCATGGGCTCAAGCCCGAGCTGCTCGATCTTCGCAACTCCGGCGACACCGCGGGCGACAAGTCGCGCGTCGTCGGTTACGCCTCTTTCGCTTTCTACGGACAGTAAATGGACCTGCACGCCGGACAAATCCTCCTGCCCATCGCACGCGCCGCGATCGCACGCGAGCTCGGGCGCAACGCCGAGGCGGCCGAAGACGCCTCGTTCCTGCGCGAGGCGGGCGCGACCTTCGTCACGCTCAAGCACGGCGACCAGCTGCGAGGCTGCATCGGCTCGCTGCAGGCGTATCGGCCGCTGCTCGCGGACGTGAAATCGAACGCGGTCGCCGCGGCTTTCCGCGATCCGCGCTTCCCGCCGCTCGCGGCTCCGGAGCTCGATGCGACGCGCATCGAGGTTTCGTTGCTGTCGCCGCAAGAACCGATGTCGTTCCAAGACGAAGCCGACGCGCTCGCGCAGCTGCGGCCCGGCATCGACGGCATCGTGTTCGAGTACGGCTGGCATCACAGCACGTTCCTGCCGCAGGTGTGGGAAGATCTTCCCGACCCCGCGGAATTCCTGATGCACCTCAAGCACAAAGCGGGTCTTCCGCCGGACTTCTGGGATCCGGACGTGAAGCTCGCGCGCTATACGGTCGCCAAATGGACCGAGAACCGATGAACGATACGACCGACGCCAATCTTTTCCCCGGCCGCTGGTATCACATGCTCGACGACGGCCGCATGCAATGCGACCTGTGTCCGCGCGACTGCCGGCTGCACGAAGGCCAGCGCGGCGCGTGCTTCGTGCGCCAGCGCGTCGGCGACCGGATGATGCTGACGACCTACGGACGCTCGTCCGGTTTCTGCATCGATCCGATCGAGAAGAAGCCGCTGAACCATTTCTACCCCGGCTCCAGCATCCTCTCGTTCGGCACCGCCGGCTGCAACCTCGCGTGCAAGTTCTGCCAGAACTGGGACATCAGCAAGTCGCGCGACATGGACCGGCTGCAGGATCAGGCGTCGCCGGAAGCGATCGCGATCGCGGCCTCGCAGCACGGCTGCAAGTCGGTCGCGTTCACCTACAACGATCCGGTGATCTTTGCCGAGTACGCGATGGACATCGCCGACGCATGCCACGCGCACGGCGTGAAGACCGTCGCGGTCACCGCGGGCTACATCCATCCCGAGCCGCGGCGCGAGTTCTACGCCAGGATGGACGCGGCGAACGTCGACCTCAAGGCGTTCACCGACGAGTTCTACTTCAAGCTCTGCGGCGCGCACCTTGCGCCGGTGCTCGATACGCTCGAGTATCTCAAGCACGAGACCGACGTCTGGTTCGAGATCACGACCCTGCTGATTCCGGGCAAGAACGACAGCGATGAAGAGCTGACCGCGATGTGCAAATGGATCATGAAGGCGCTCGGCCCCGACGTGCCGCTGCACTTCACCGCCTTCCATCCCGATTACAAGATGGGCGACATCCCCGCGACGCCGGCGGCTACGCTCACGCGCGCGCGCAACATCGCGCTGAAAGAAGGCCTGCACTACGTCTATACCGGCAACGTGCACGACGCGGCGGGCGGCGCGACCTACTGCACCGGCTGCAAGAAACCGCTCATCGTGCGCGACTGGCACCGGATCGAGGACTACAAGCTGACGCCCGAAGGCGCCTGCCCCGATTGCGGCACCAGGGTGCCGGGGCGGTTCGAGGCGTTCGACAAGCAGTTCGGGAGACGGCGCATTCCGCTGTTCCTGAACAGAGCGGCTTGACGCGCGTCGCGGGATCGCCACGGCGGTCCTGCCGGAACCGCCTCGCGATGACGATGGGTGTCATTGCGAGGAGCGCAAGCGACGAAGCAATCCCGGTGCGGCCGGCACTCAGTCTCTATAATTCCCGACTTTTCCGCAGGTAACATGCTTCACCTCCCCGTGCCCGACGCCGGGCGCCGCGAATACACCGCGCCTTTGCACGGCTCCTCGGACGCGCTCGCCATCGCGACGCTGGCTGCACGCGCGCGGCCGCTCCTGGTCGTCACCGAGAACGCGTGGGACGCGCAGCGCCTGATCGACGAGATCCCGTATTTCGAGCCGAAGCTCAAGGTGCATCTGTTTCCCGACTGGGAGACGCTGCCGTACGATCATTTCTCGCCGCACAGCGATCTCGTGTCGGAACGGCTCGCGACGCTGTACCAGACGATGCACGGCGAGTTCGACGTCGTCATCGTCGCGGTGACGACCGCGCTCTACCGCCTGCCGCCGGTGTCGTACCTCGCCGGCCACACCTTCTTCTTCAAGCAGGGCGACAAGCTCGACGGCGCGGAGCTGCGCCGGCAGTTGACGCTCGCGGGTTACGCGCACGTGACGCAGGTCGTAGCACCCGGCGAGTACAGCTTCCGCGGCGGTCTCATCGACCTTTTTCCCATGGGCAGCGCAGTGCCCTACCGCATCGACCTCTTCGACGACGAGATCGAGACGATCAGGAGCTTCGACGTCGACAGCCAGCGCAGCATCTATCCGGTGAAGGACGTGCGGCTGCTGCCCGCGCGCGAGTTCCCGATGGACGAGGACGCGCAGAAGCGCTTCCGCCGCAACTTCCGCGAGGCGTTCGAAGGCGATCCTTCGCGCTCGCGCGTCTACAAGGACGTCTCCAAGGGCATCGCCACCGCGGGCATCGAGTACTACATGCCGCTCTTCTTCGAGGGCACCGCGACGATCGCCGATTACCTGCCGGAGAACACCACGGTGTGCGTGTACCCGCGCCTGGCGACGTGCATCGACGCGTTCTGGAGCGATACGAACAGCCGGCACTCGCTGCTCAAAGGCGATCTCGCCAACCCGGTGCTGCCGCCGAAGGCGCTGTTCCTCGCCGCCGACGAGCTCTTCGGCGCGCTGAAGGACTACCCGAGGCTCGAGCTCACGGGTGCAGAAAGCGGGAGCGAGCAGGAGGCGGCGACGGAGTCGCTGCCTCCGCTCGCCGTGGAACGTCGAGCCGACGATCCGCTGCACCGCATACGCGCCTTCGTCGACGGCTACGACGGACGCGTGCTGCTGCTCGCCGAGAGCGCCGGACGCCGCGAGACCATGCACGAGTACTTCCTCGAGCATGCGCTGTCCACCGCCGCGGCCGCGACGTTCGAGGACTTCGTCACCTCGAACGAGAAGGTGATGCTCGGCAGCGGGCCGCTGCACAACGGGTTCGTGCTGAAGAGCGCCCGCCTCGCGATCGTCACCGAGAACGAGCTCTATGCGGCGCAGGTCCGGCAGCAGCGCACCCAGCGCGAAGTGCGGCGCGCGACCAACGAGTACATGCTGCGCGACCTGTCGGAGGTCAAGGTCGGCGATCCCGTCGTGCACGAGCAGCACGGCATCGGCCGCTACCTCGGCCTGCAGAGCATGGATCTCGGCGAAGGCGAGACCGAGTTCCTCACGCTCGAGTACGCGGACGGCGCGAAGCTCTACGTCCCTGTCTCCAGCCTCGACCTCATCAGCCGCTACAGCGGCGCGTCGCCCGAACAGGCGCCGCTGCACACGCTGGGGAGCGGACAATGGGAGAAGGCCAAGCGCAAGGCGGCGCAGCAGGTGCGCGACACCGCGGCCGAGCTGCTGCACATCTATGCGCAACGCGCCTCGCGCGTCGGCCACGAGTTCCAGGTGAAGCAGCACGACTACGAGGCGTTCGCCGAGAGCTTCCCGTTCGAGGAGACCGCCGATCAGGCCGCCGCGATCACTGCCACGGTCGAGGATCTCAAGAGCAACAAGCCGATGGACCGCCTCGTCTGCGGAGACGTCGGCTTCGGCAAGACCGAGGTCGCGCTGCGCGCGGCGTTCGTCGCGGTCGCCGACGGCAAGCAGGTCGCGGTGCTGGTGCCGACGACGCTGCTCGCCGAGCAGCACTTCAACACGTTCTCCGACCGCTTCGCCGACTGGCCGGTGAAGATCGCCGAGCTCTCGCGCTTCCGCACCACCGCGGAAACGAACGAAGCGCTCAGAGGCATCGCCGAAGGCAGGATCGACATCGTCGTCGGCACGCACAAGCTGGTGCAGGGCAACGTCAAGTTCAAGAACCTCGGGCTCGTCATCATCGACGAGGAGCACCGCTTCGGCGTGCGCCAGAAGGAGCGGCTGAAAGCGCTGCGCGCCGAAGTCGACGTGCTGACGCTCACCGCGACGCCGATCCCGCGCACGCTCGCGATGTCGCTCGAAGGGCTGCGCGATTTCTCGGTCATCGCGACGGCGCCGCAGCGGCGGCTGGCGATCAAGACCTTCGTCTCGCGCTACAGCAAGGCGCTGATCCGCGAAGCGGTGCTGCGCGAGCTCAAGCGCGGCGGCCTCGTGTACTTCCTCCACAACGAAGTCGATTCGATCGGACAGATGGAGGAGATGCTGATGAAGCTCGTGCCCGAGGCGCGCATCCGCATCGCCCACGGCCAGATGCGCGAGCGCGAGCTCGAGCACGTCATGCGCGACTTCTACCAGCAGCGCTTCAACGTGCTGCTGTGCACGACGATCATCGAGACCGGCATCGACGTGCCGACCGCCAACACCATCATCATCAACCGCGCCGACCGCTTCGGTCTGGCGCAGCTCCACCAGCTCCGCGGCCGCGTCGGCCGCTCGCACCATCAGGCGTACGCCTACCTGCTGCTGCCGGAAGAAGGCAACGTCACTGCCCAGGCGAAGAAGCGGCTGGAAGCGATCCAGATGATGGAAGAGCTGGGCTCCGGCTTCTTCCTGGCGATGCACGACCTCGAGATCCGCGGCGCGGGCGAAGTGCTGGGCGAGTCGCAGAGCGGCGAGATGCAGGAGGTCGGTTTCAACCTCTACTGCCAGATGCTCGACACCGCGGTGAAGTCGCTGAAAAACGGCCGGGAGCCCGATCTCAGCCAGCCGCTGGGCATCAACACCGAGATCAACCTGCACGTCCCGGCGCTGCTGCCGAACGACTACGTCGCCGACGTGCACGAGCGGCTCGTCCTGTACAAGCGCCTGGCGAGCGCCGAGAACGAGGACGAGCTCACGCTCCTGCGCGAGGAGCTGATCGACCGTTTCGGCCCGCTGCCCGATCAGGCGCGCGCGCTGGTCGAAAGCCATCGCCTGCGGCTGCTCGGCAAGCCGCTCGGCATCGCGCGCGTCGACGCGACCGACGCGGCGGTGCAGCTGCAGTTCGTGCCGAATCCGCCGATCGAGCCGATCAAGGTGCTGAAGCTCGTGCAGAGCCGCCGCAACTACAAGCTCGCGGGCCCGAACGGGATACGCATCGAAGCCAAGCTGCCCGATCTGCCGTCGAAGATGACCGCGATACGGCAGGCTTTTACGGAGTTGGGTTAGCGCGAAACTGGCATACCTCTTGCAACGGGCGCGTCGAACTTACACTGCGAACTCCCTTGTCATATTCATTGATCGACATCGACCCGTGGCGACTCCAGGAGAACACACCAGAGAGGGTGCGGCGCCCTCGTCTTCCGACCAAGGACGTCTGTCCGGCCTCGCCGCGACCGGAATCAAGGGCCTCGACGAAGTTCTCGCCGGGGGTCTCACCCGCGAACGACTGTATCTCGTCGAGGGCCCGCCGGGCGCTGGCAAGACTACAACCGCGCTGCAATTTTTACTGGAAGGCCGGGCACGCGGCGAGAGCGGCCTCTACATCACCCTCTCGGAGACGAAGCAGGAGCTGACGGCGGTCGCGACGTCGCACGGCTGGACGCTCGACGGCCTGCACCTGTTCGAAGTGACGCCGTCCCAGGACGCGCTGCGCAGCGACCAGCAGTACACCGTGTTCCATCCGTCCGAGGTCGAGCTTTCCGAGACCACGCGAGCGATCCGCGAGATCGTCGATCGCGTGAATCCCAGCCGCGTCATCTTCGATTCGCTCTCGGAGCTGCGGCTCCTCGCCGGGTCCACATTGCGCTACCGGCGGCAGGTCCTCGCGCTGAAGCAGTTCCTCGCCGAGCGCAAATGTACCGTGCTCGTGCTCGACGACTCTTCGACCGCCGACCACGAGCTGCACGTCCAGACGCTTGCGCACGGCATACTCGTACTCGAGCGCAACCAGCCCGAATACGGCAACGAGCGCCGGCGGCTGCACGTGCTGAAGTATCGCGGGCACGCCTACAGCGGCGGCTATCACGACTTCGTCATCCGCAAGGGCGGCCTCGTCGTATTCCGGCGCCTAGTCGCGAAGGAAGCGCGCCACGGCTTACAGGCCGAGAAGCTCGCGAGCGGCATCGCGGGAATCGATGCATTGATGGGCGGCGGCATCGAACGCGGGACGAGCACGCTCATCGCGGGCGCGGCGGGGTGCGGCAAATCGACGCTGGCGGTCGGTTTCGCCGTGTCGGCCGCAGAGCGCGGCCAGCGCGCCGCGATGTTCCTCTTCGACGAGAGCGTGAGCACGCTGATGAGCCGGTGCGACGGGCTCAATCTGCAGGTTCGCCGCCACATCGAATCGGGGCACGTGACGGCCCAGCAGGTCGATCCCGCCGAGCTGTGCCCGGGTGAGCTGATGCACGCCATCATCGACGCCGCCGACGGCGGCGCGTCGGTGATCGTGATCGACAGCCTCAACGGCTATCTCAACGCGCTGCCCGAAGAGCGCTTCCTGCTGATACAGCTTCACGAGCTCCTGACCTATCTCGGGGAGCGCGGCGTAGCGACGATCCTCGTCGGCGCGCAACGCGGAATCATCGGATCGAACATGGCGACGCCCGCCGACGCGAGCTATCTCGCCGACGCCGTCGTGCTGCTGCGATATTTCGAATCCGGCGGCGAGGTGCACCAGGCGATCTCGGTCGTGAAGAAACGCGGCGGCGCCCACGAGCGGACGATCCGGGAGTTCCGGCTCACCGCCGGCGGTATCGAAGTCGGCGAGCCGCTGCGCCAGTTCCGCGGCGTGCTCACCGGGGTGCCGGTCTACGACGAGCGCTCGGCCATGCCGCTGAAAGAGGGGGCGTGACGGTGCTGCCGGGCCCGCGGTCCGAGATCGACGAGCGCGTGCTGATGCTCGCGCCCACCGGCCGCGACGGCGAGCTCATGTGCAGCGTGCTCGAGGACGCCGGCGTGCGCTGCAAGCGATGCGCGGACATGCTCGAGCTGTGCAGCAGCCTGCACGAAGGCGGCGCGGCGCTGCTCATCGCCGAGGAGGCGCTCGCCGACGGCGCGTATCGCGACCTCATCGCGGTGCTGGCGCAACAGCCGCCGTGGTCGGAGCCGCCGATCCTCCTGCTGTCCGAACGCGGGGCCGACTCGGAGATCATCAACGAGGCGCTCGACAACCTCGGCAACGTCACGGTGCTCGAGCGCCCGACGCGCGTGCCGACGCTCGTCTCGGCGGTGCACAGCGCGCTGCGCTCGCGCAGCCGCCAGTACCAGATCCGCTCCTACATCGCCGAGCGCGAGGGCTACGCCGAAGCGCTGCGCGCCGCGGACCGCCGCAAGGACGAGTTCCTCGCCACACTCGCGCACGAGCTTCGCAATCCACTGGCGCCGATGCGCACCGCGCTCGAGATCATGCGCATCGCGCCGAAGAACGAAAGCGCGCGCGACCAGGCGCAGTCGGTGCTCGAGCGGCAGGTGCGCCAGATGGCGCGCCTCATCGACGATCTGCTCGATCTCTCTCGCATCAGCCACGGCAAGCTCGAGCTCAGGCGCGAGCCGGTGACGCTGCGCGCGGTCATCGACAGCGCGATCGAGCTCACGCGGCCGTCGATCGAGGCGCTCGGTCACGCGCTCGAGGTCGATCTGCCCGCGGAACCGCTCCACCTCAACGCCGACCCCACGCGGCTCTCGCAGGTGTTCTCCAACCTGCTCAACAACGCCGCCAAGTACACGCCGCACAGCGGACACATACGCCTGAGCGCCGAGCGCCGCGGCGACGAGGTGTGCGTGCGGATCAAGGACAACGGCATCGGCATCGCGCCGGAGAACCTGCAGCGGGTGTTCGAGATGTTCACGCAGGTCGGCCGCTCGCTGGAGCAGAGCCGCGGGGGCCTGGGCGTCGGGCTGTCGCTCTCGCAGTGGCTGGTCCGCCTGCACGGCGGCGCGATCGAAGCGCACAGCGACGGATTGAACAGAGGCAGCGAGTTCGTCGTGCGCCTGCCGCTCGCCGCACCGGCGCCGGCGGCGAAGCCGCTCGCCGGCAGTACTTCGGCGCGGCCGCACGCTATTCCCAAGCGCGTGCTGGTGTGCGACGACAACCGCGACTTCGCCGACAGTCTCGCCTCGATGCTGAGGCTTGCCGGCAACGAGGTGTGCGTCACCTACGACGGGCTGGAAGCGGTCGCCGCGGCGGGCATCTGGCGCCCCGACGTCGTGCTGCTCGACATCGGCATGCCGCATCTGAACGGTTACGAGACCGCGCGCCGCATCGGAGACGGGCTCGCCGAGCGCAAGCCGCTGCTCGTGGCGATCACGGGCTGGGGACAGGAAGAGGACCGCCGGCGCTCAAGCGCCGCGGGTTTCGCGCATCACTTCGTGAAGCCGGTCGATCCGGCGACGATCATCCGCGTCGTCGCGGGCGCCGCTTCGACCGATGCGATGGACGACGAGCGGACGCCGGCGTGACGCGAAGCGCCGAACACTGAAAAAGGAAAAGGTCGGCGCGTTCGACGCGCCGACCCGATATCCGCTTACTTGCTGGTCGACGACGAGCTCGAGCCGCTGGGGCTGCTCGAAGACGCAGACGAACCGCCGCTCGGGGTGCTCGACGACGAAGAGCCGCCCATGGCGCCGCCGCCGCTGCTGCTCGAGGTGCCGCCCGATGCCGACGAGGACGAGTCGGTGCTCGGCGCGGTCGTGGTCGACGACGAAGAAGACGAGCCGCCCGGCACGACGACCGTCTCTTTCTTCTCGGTCGTGGTCGACGACGAGGAAGAACCGCTCGGAGCAGCGGTTGAGCCGCCCGGCACGACCGTGGTCGATTCCTTCTTCTCGCATGCCGCAAGCGCCAATGCACCCATCACCAACAACAGATACCCGCTACGTTTGATGTTCACGCTTCTCTCCTCTGAGGGTTCACACACGCAAAAATGCACTGCCGGTTTAGCAATTGATGTGCCGGCCCGGGGAACTTTCCTCGCTAAAGGCGTTCCATGGCCGTCGCGCGCACCACGAGCTCGTCCTGGGCAAAGCGGGTTTCCAACGCCGCGCGATAGCGCGACCACCAGTCGCGGTCGAGATGATCGACCATCACCTCGAACATGACAACTTCATCTTTATCGACGGGGCCGTCGCCTTCGCGCCAGGAACCCTCGGCCGGCGAGCGCAGGTACGCAGTCACCCCGCCGTGACGATCGGTAAGTTCGTCCGCGACGTCTGCAAAGCTCGCGCTGGAGAAGCGCTGTCCGGAATTGTCGTACAGCGGCAGGAGGAGCTGGACCAGGTACATCGCCCCTCCCAAGGTGGATCAGCGCCCGGTGTCCTCGCTCTCGTCTTCGATATCGACATCGGGCACCCGCTCGATGTGATCGGGCAACACGTCGCGATTCGCGGCGCCGCCGGGGTCCCTTCCCGCCGTCATGTGCTCGCCGGTACCGACCGAATCCGAATCGCTGTCCAGATCCGAGTCGCCGATGTCCACGCCGGCCGTGGGGGCGCGCGTCTCGAGGTCCTCGTTCGTGCCGTGGTCGAGCCCGATGACATCGCCTTCGATGATGCCCGGACCGCCCGCGATGTCGCTCGCGCTGTCGCTGGTGTCGCTGGGCCCGAGCGCGCCGGTGCCGTGCCCTTTCTGGATCTCGCGGTCCTTACCACGGCCGCCCATCAATGTGCTCGCCATAGCTGTCTCCTTTGCCCCGGCAGCCGCAAGCTGTGTGCCCAGGTGGGTGAAAACCTTGCAGGGGCCTCGGTATAATCGCGCCCTTTGCGCATTCGCTTTCGCAATATGGACCTGATCCTCCAAGGCACCGAGATCGAAACCGGCGATCTGAAGAACGCCGCGAAGCTCACCGGCTCGCAAGGCATCGAGCAGATGACGCCGAACGCTTTCCGGCTGCGCGGTGCGCGTGCCGACGACGGCGTCGCGGCGCTGTGCGAAGCCGCGCGCCTCGACTACGGCTACGTGCCGGATGGGCGCCGCCTGTCCGATTTCCGTCTGCTCGTGATGGACATGGATTCCACGCTCATCACGATCGAGACGATCGACGAGCTCGCCGACATGGTCGGGCTGAAAAAGGAAGTCGCGGCGATCACCGAAGCCGCGATGCGCGGCGAGATCGAATACAACGAGAGCCTGCGCCGCCGCGTCGCGGTGCTCGAGGGCCTCGGCGAGGACGCGCTCGCGCGCGTGTTCGACGAGCGCGTGAAGCTCACGCCCGGCGCCGACAAGCTGCTCGCGGCGGCGAAAGCCTCGGGCCTGAAAACTCTCCTCGTCTCCGGCGGTTTCACCTACGTGACCGATCGGCTCAAAACGAAGCTCGGGCTGGATTACACGCGCTCCAACTGCCTCGAGCTCGCCGACGGCAAGCTCACCGGCGAAGTCATCGGCGAGATCGTCAATGCCGACCGCAAGCGCGAGGCGCTGCTCGAAGTGCGCGACCTGCTCGGGATCCGTCGCGAACAGATCGTCGGCATCGGCGACGGCGCGAACGATCTGAAGTTCATGGGCGAATGCGGCGTCTCCATCGCGTACCACGCGAAGCCCATCGTGCGCGGTCAGACGACGTACGCGCTGAACTACGTCGATCTCTCAGGCGTGCTGCCGCTCTTCAACCACGGTCAGTAAACCGCGCGGCGCGCCTCGCCCAGCAACTGGAACGGCTTCCATGCGGCGTCGCCGTCGCGGCACATCCCGTACAGGAAAGGGGTGTTCCTCCCCGGCGTGAGGAATCGCAGGTCGTGGAACCACACGCAGGGGCCCGCGCCGTCGACCCGCAGGAGCGCAGGGTAGGCGGCGAACCAGCGGAAGAAGCGAAACGACGGCTGCGTATACGCTTCGCGCGCGAGCGCGAGCTCGTCGCCGGCGCCGTACACGCCGGCCGGCATCCACTCCGCGTCGGCGAGCGGCCGATACGGCGCGTCGAGCCGGTCGATGAACGGCGTCTCGGCGCCGGGCTCCGGCAGGGCGCGCTTGCGCACCAGGTTCACGTGGGCGTAGCGGTAGCGTCCGTCGTGCTCGACGAACACCGTCCAGTTGAACGGCGACACCGGCCGCGGCACCGCGCTGACGCGCGCGCCATCGAGTCCCGCTGCGCTCGCATAGCGCCTGCCGAAGTCGACGGCCTGCTGCTGGAGCGTCCACTGGAAGCCGACGTAGCCCGCGAGCACCGCAAGACCGATGACGGCCGGCGCGCGCGTTCGGCGCCATAGTGCCGATGCCGCGAGTCCCGCGAGGATGATGCCGCTGAACCACAGGTCGATGATGAACGTCGTCGACAGCGCGTAACGCGCATCCGACAGCGGCGCGAAGATCATGGTGCCGAACGACGTGATGAGATCGCCCGCGATGTGCGCGACGATACCGATCGCGGCGATGCCCAGATACGCGCGATAGGAAGGCTTGAAGCGCCACAGCAGCGCGAACGCCAGCGCCACGAATGCCGCCCACAGCGGCAGCAGCAGCAACGAATGCGTGACGCCGCGGTGCTGGTGCAGATACGTGAGCGGGCCCATGTAGCCGGTCACGAAATCGAGATCGGGAAAAGCCGCCGCCGCGGCGCCGACGAGCATGCGCCGGCCAAGCGGCAGCGCATCCGCGCGCGACGCAGTCGCGCGCGCAATCAACGCGCCGCTCAGCGCATGGGTAAGCGTGTCCAGTTCAGTCCCATCGGTCGTCCCGCACCTGCACCTCGCCGTTCTCGACGCGCACCGGAAACTTCGCCGTCGGCTCGTAGGCCGGCGCGGTGAGCGCCTCGCCGGTGCGGATGCAGAAGCGCGCGCCGTGGCGCGGGCACACGATCTCGTCGCCTTCGATCGAGCCGCCGGTGAGCTGGCCGCCGTCGTGGGTGCAGACGTCCTCGATCGCGTAATACGTGCCGTCGATATTGAAGACGACGATGCGCGCGTCGTCGATGTCGGCCGCGCGCCACTGTCCCGGCGCGAGCTCGTCGGCGCGCGCGACGGTGACCCAGTCGCTCATCAGACCGCGACGACTTCGATGTCCGGCTCGATCTGCTTCACCAGGCTCTCGATGCCCGCGAGCGTCCCGGACAGCGAGCTCGGGCAGCTTCCGCACGCGCCCTGGTAGTGGACGGTGAGCGTGTTGCCCTGGAGGCCGAGCACGTAGAGGTCGCCGCCGTCGCCCTGGAGATAGGGCCGCACCTGCTCGTCGAGGATCTCGTTGATGCGGTCGAGCCGCTCGCGGTCGACCTCGGACATCTCGGACACGTCGGGCGCGGCGGCCTGAGACGTCATGGCGGCGGTGTTCTCGTCGGCGGCGGGCGCTTCGCGGATCGGCTTGGCCAGATCGCGCAGAAGCTCGTCCCAGTCGGCCTGGCCGTCCTGCGTCACGGTGATCCAGTGGTCGACGTAGAACACGTTCGTCACGTGCTCGATGTCGAACAGCGCCGCCGCGAGCGTATCGTTCTCGGCCGCGCCGGCATTGTCGTACGACCGCGTGATCCCCCAGGTGAGCGGCTCCTTGAGGATGAACTTCATCGCGTTCGGATTCGGCGTCGGCTCTATTTCGGCGATCTTGGGCATCGTCTAGTCTAGTGTTGAGTGTTTAGTGTTGAGTGTTGAGTGGGGTTGAAGTGATTTTTCACTAAACACTCAACACTCAACACTTGACACTCGGCGTTGGCGTTAGGCAACGCCGCCGGGCGTCGGCTCGTGCATCGGGTCGTCGTCGGCCTCGGTCGACGTCGTGCCCATCGAGTTCAGCGCAGCGTGCAGGGTGTGCCAGGGCAGGATCGCGCACTTCACGCGCGTCGGCAGGTCGCGCACGCCGGAGAACACGGTCAGCCGGCCGAGGTGATGAGGCTGATTGGCCGTGTCGAGGTTGCCGGTGGCCATGTCGCGAAATTCCTGGATGAGCTGCTCGGCATCCGCGCGCGGCTTGCCCTTCACCGCGGTCGTCATCATCGACGCCGAAGCCTTGCAGATCGCGCACGACTCGCCTTCGAACGCGATCGCTTCCAGCGTCTCGCCGTTGACCTTCACGCCGAGCTGCAGGCGGTCGCCGCACAGCGGGTTCAGGCCTTCGGCCTGATGCGTCGCGTCGGCGAGCGCCCCCCAGTTCCGGGGCTTCTTGTTGTGGTCCAGGATCACTTCCTGGTAGAGCTGTTTGGAATCAGCCATTTTTCGTAAGAGGTGAGGAGATGAAGGTGATGAGAGTGATGAGATGAAGGTGATGAAGCGGTTCTTGTCACCTTTATCTCATCACCTTTTCCTCATCACCTCTACCTCATCACTTTTTCCTTATCCAAAGACCTTTTGTACTTTCCTGATCGCCGCCACCAGTGCGTCGACCTCTTCCATCGTGTTGTAGAACGCGAACGACGCGCGGCACGTCGCGGGCACCTTGAAGCGCTGCATCACGGGCTGCGCGCAATGGTGACCGGTGCGGATCGCCACCCCTTCCTCGTTGAGCAGCGTACCGACGTCGTGCGGGTGCACGCCGTCCACCGCGAACGAGAGCACCGCGGCCTTGCGCTCGGCGGTGCCGATGATGCGGATACCCGGCGTCGCGTTCACTTCGCGCGTCGCGTAGTCGAGGAGATCGGTCTCGTGCGCGGCGATGGTGTCGATGCCGACACCGGTCAGGTAATCGATCGCGGCGCCGAGGGTGATCGCGGCGGCGATCGGCGGCGTGCCCGCCTCGAACTTGTGGGGGATGGTGTTGTAGGTCGTCTTCTCGAAGGTGACGTTCAGGATCATGTCCCCGCCGCCCTTGAACGGCTGCATCTTCTCCAGCAGCTCGCGCTTACCGTAGAGGATGCCGATCCCGGTCGGGCCGCACACCTTGTGGCCCGAGAACGCGTAGAAATCGCAATCGAGATCCTGCACGTCGACGCGCAGGTGCGGCGCGGCCTGCGCGCCGTCCACGAGCACCGGTACGCCGTGCGAGTGCGCGATGGCGATCATCTCCTTGACCGGGTTGATCGTGCCGAGCGCGTTCGAGACGTGGGTCACGCCGACGAATTTGGTGTTGGCGTTGAAGAGCTTTTTGTACGCCTCGATGTCGAGCTGGCCCGCGTCGTCGATCGGTACGACGCGGATCGAAGCACCCTTCTCCTCGGCGACCATCTGCCACGGCACGATGTTCGAGTGGTGCTCGAGCGTCGTCAGGATGATCTCGTCGCGCGCGCGGAAGAACTTGCGACCGTAGCCGTGCGCGACGAGGTTGATGCCGTCGGTCGTGCCGCTGGTGAAGATCACCGCATGCTCGTCCGGCGCGTTGATGAAGCGCTGTGCCTTGCGCCGCGCTTCCTCGTATTCCGCCGTCGCTTTTTCGGACAGGTAATGCACCGCGCGGTGGATGTTCGCGTGCTCGCTCGTCTCGTATCGAACCCAGCGGTCGATCACCGGCTGCGGCATCTGGCTCGAAGCCGCGTTGTCCAGGAAGACGAGCGGCTTGCCGTTCACCGTGAGGTCGAGGATCGGGAAGTCCTTGCGGATCGCCGCGATGTCGAGAGCGAGTGCAGGATCTCTTGCAGTCATATCGTTCCTTACGCCGCCGCGCCCGTTTGCGCCATCACGAGCTTCTCCAGCCGCTGCACCAGCGAAGGCACGGGAATGCGCTCGATCACCGAAGCGCCGAACGCATAGGTGAGGAGGTTGCGCGCCGCCTGCTCGGGCAGGCCGCGGCTCCTGAGATAGAAAAGCTGGTCGGCGTCGAGCTGGCCGACCGTCGCGCCGTGCGCGCATTTCACGTCGTCGGCGAAGATCTCGAGCTGCGGCTTGGTGTCGACGGTGGCTTTGTCCGAGAGCAGCAGGTTGCGGCTCTCCTGCGCCGAATCGGTCTGCTGCGCGCCCGCCCTGACGCAGATCTTGCCGTTGAACACGGCATGCGCGGCACCGCCGACGATCGTCTTGTGGAGCTGCACGCTGCGGCAGTTCGGGTGCGCGTGGTCGAGCGTCGTGTGGGTATCCGCGAGCTGCCGCGTGCCGATCAGCGCGAGGCCGTCGACCTGCGCGAAACCGCCTTCGCCGCCGAGGTGCACGCCGAGCTCGTAGCGCGAGAGCCGCGCGCCGACGCTGATCGTCTGCGAGGTGTACGACGCGTCGCGCGCGAGCTTCACCGCGCATGCGGCGATATGGAACGCCTTGGCGCCTTCGAGCTGGAGCTTAACGTGCCGCAGATTCGCGTTCGGCGCGACGACGACTTCGGTGACGCTGTTGTTGAAGTACGCATCCGCCGTCAGCGCCTGGTATTCCTCGATCACCGTGCACTGTGCGCCGCGCTCCGCGACGATCGCGCAGCGCGGGTAGGCGGCGGTGCCGGCTTCGGTCGCGAGGTGCAGGACGTGGACCGGCTTGTCGCACGCCGCGTCCTTGCCGATCTGCACCACCGCCGCTTCCTTGAGGTGCGCGGTGTTCAGGGCGACGAAGACGTTGCGCTCGAAATCGGCGTGCCTCGCGAGGTGGGGCTCGAGCGCGACCCCGCGCTTGAGCGCTTCGGCGAGCGCGGCGACGACCACACCGGTGCAGCCGTCGGTATGCGAGAGCGCCGGCGCGTAGACCCCGTCGACGAACACGAGGCGGGCGCCGGCTTCGGGGACGACATAGCTCGCGATCGCATCCGCGGTCAGCGCAGCGCGGCCGCCCGGCGCTTTCCACGTCAGGCGCGTCAGCGGAGCGAGGTCGGTGAAGCGCCACTCCTCTTCGCGCGTGGTCGGCACCGCGAGCGCGTTGGCGCGCTCGAGCGCGGCGCCGCGGCGGTCGTTGAGCCACGCTTCCGGGGCGCGCGGGAGGTCCCGCGTGCCGGAAAGCAGCGAGTCGATGTACGGATGGACGGCGGTGGTCATGCGGTCGCGGCGGCCTTGTACTCTTCGACTACCCAGTCATAACCCTTGTTTTCAAGCTCCAGCGCGAGCTCCTTGCCGCCGGTCTTGATGATGCGGCCGCCCTGCATCACGTGCACGTAATCGGGCACGATGTAGTTGAGCAGGCGCTGATAGTGCGTCACCAGCACGAACGCGTTGTCGGGACGCTGCAGGCTGTTCACGCCGTTCGCCACGACGCGCAACGCGTCGATGTCGAGGCCCGAATCGGTCTCGTCGAGGATCGAGAGCCTGGGCTCGAGCACCGCGAGCTGGAGGATCTCGTTGCGCTTCTTCTCCCCGCCCGAAAAACCTTCGTTCACGCTGCGATCGAGGAACGAGCGATCCATTTCGAGGAGCTTGATCTTCTCGCGCACGAAGTCGTCGAACTCGAGCGGGTCGAGCTCGTCCTTGCCGCGCGCAGCCTGAACGGTGTTGTACGAGAGCCGCAGGAAAGCGCTGTTGGTGACGCCGGGAATCTCGACGGGGTACTGGAATCCGAGAAAGATGCCCGCCCGAGCGCGGTCCTCGGGCTCCATCGTCAGCAGGTCCTGACCGAGAAACTGCACCGTGCCGCCGGTCACTTCATAGGACGGATGGCCCGCGAGCACTTTCGCGAACGTGCTCTTGCCCGAGCCGTTCGGCCCCATGATCGCGTGGATCTCGCCCTCGCGGATCGCGAGGTCGATGCCCTTGAGAATCGGTACGCCCGCGACGTTCGCGGTGAGCCCGCGCACCTCGAGGACGATCTTGCCTTGTTCGTTTTTCATCCCACACTGCCTTCGAGCTTGAGCCCGAGGAGCTTCGTCGCCTCGACGGCGAACTCCATCGGGAGCTGCTGGAACACGTCCTTGCAGAATCCGTTGATGATCATCGACACCGCTTCCTCGGTGCCGATGCCGCGGCTGCGGAAATAGAAGAGCTGGTCCTCGCCGATCTTCGAAGTCGTCGCCTCGTGCTCGACTTTCGCGGTCGGGTTGTTCACCTCGATGTACGGGAAGGTATTGGCCGAGCACTTCTGGCCGATCAGCATCGAGTCGCACTGCGAGTAGTTGCGCGCGCCGGCCGCCCTGGCGCCGATCTTCACGAGACCGCGGTAGCTGTTGTTCGAGCGCCCGGCGGAAATGCCCTTGCTGACGATCGTGCTGCGGGTGTTCTTCCCGAGGTGGATCATCTTGGTGCCGGTGTCGGCCTGCTGCATGTGGTTGGTCAGCGCCACCGAATAGAATTCGCCGATGGAGTTGTCGCCGAGCAGCACGCACGAGGGGTACTTCCAGGTGATCGCCGAGCCGGTCTCGACCTGGGTCCACGAGATCTTGGACGCAACACCCTTGCACAGCCCGCGCTTGGTCACGAAGTTGTAGATCCCGCCCTTGCCGTTCTCGTCGCCGGCGTACCAGTTCTGCACCGTCGAATACTTGATGTCGGCGCGATCGAGCGCGACCAGCTCGACCACCGCCGCATGCAGCTGGTTGGTGTCGAACTTGGGCGCGGTGCAGCCTTCGAGATACGAGACGCTCGCGTCTTCTTCCGCGATGATGAGCGTGCGCTCGAACTGACCCGATTCCTCGGTGTTGATGCGAAAGTAGGTCGAGAGCTCCATCGGGCACTTCACCCCTTTCGGGATGAAGACGAACGATCCGTCGGTGAACACCGCGGAATTCAGAGCGGCGTAATAGTTGTCGCCGGTCGGGACGACGCTGCCCATGTACTTCTGCACGAGCTCGGGATGGTTCTGCACCGCTTCCGAGATCGAGCAGAAGATGATGCCGACCCTGGCGAGCTTCTCTTTGTAGGTCGTCGCGACCGACACCGAGTCGAAGATGACGTCGACCGCGACGCCGGCGAGCGCCGCGCGCTCGTTCATCGGCACGCCGAGCTTCTCGAAGGTGCGCAGGAGCTCGGGATCGACCTCATCCATGCTCTTCTTTTTCGCAGCCTTGGGGGCGGAGTAATAGTGGATGTCCTGGAAGTCGATCTTCGGATAATGCACGTTCGGCCAGCGCGGCTCTTCCATCGTGAGCCAGTGGCGATAGGCCTTGAGCCGGAAGTCGAGCAGCCACTCCGGCTCGTTCTTCTTCGAAGAGATGAGCCGGATGATGTCCTCGTTGAGCCCCTTGGGCGCGGTCTCGGACTCGATCTCCGTGCGGAAACCGTGCTCGTAAGGCTTGTTGACCAGTTGATCGAGTACGCTGCTCACGCCTTTTCCTTCACGCTGAAGCTCTCGCCGCAACCGCACATCGCGTCGACGTTCGGATTCTCGAACTTGAACGCCTGCTTGAGCCCTTCCTTGACGAAGTCGAGCGTGGAGCCGTTCAGGAAGTCGAGGCTCTTGCTGTCGACCACGACCCTGGTGCCGTGCGATTCGAACGTCGCGTCGCCCTCGCGGACCTCGTCCGCGTAGTCGTAGGTGTACGCGAAGCCCGAGCAGCCGACCTTCTTCACGCCCACGCGCAGGCCCAGCCCTTTGCCGCGCTTGGCGAGCTGCGCCTGGATCTGTTTCGCCGCGCTCTCTGTCAGTCGTATCGTCATGCCGTTGTCCGTCACGTCGTCATTGCGGTGAGACCGCGCAGCCGCTTCGCCAGCGCCTGCACCGTCCGGATGAAACCGTCGATCTCTTCGAGTCCGTTCTGCGCGCCGAGCGAAAGCCGCACCGCGCCGCGCGCGAGCTCGGGGTCGACGCCCATCGCGATCAGCGTCGCCGAGGGCTCGGTGCTCGCGCTCGAGCACGCGGCGCCCGCGGCCACCGCGTAACCGAGCTTGTCGAGCTCCACCACCAGGGTCTCGCCGTCGATGTGCGGGAACGCGAAGTACGTGGTGTTCGCGATCCGATGTTTCGCACGCTCGCCGAAGATCACGGCGCCGGCCTGGTGCAGGCCCTGTTCGAGCTTCGCCTTCAGGCCCACGAACCGTTCCGCGAGCGAGACGAAGCGCTCGCGCGCGATCTCCGCAGCCGCCCCGAAACCCACGATCGCCGGAACGTTCTCGGTACCCGAACGCATGCCTCGCTCGTGCCCGCCGCCCGCGATCAGCGGCCGCAGCTCTATACGCTTGTCGACGACGAGAGCGCCTGCGCCCTTCGGGCCGTAGATCTTGTGCGCCGAAATCGTCATCGCGTGCACGTCGAGCGCGCCGAAGTCGATGTCGATCTTGCCCAGCGCCTGCACCGCGTCGGTGTGCATCCACGCACGCGCATTGCGCGCCAGCGCCGCCACGGCGGCGACGTCCTGGACCACGCCGGTCTCGTTGTTCGCGAGCATCACCGACACGAGCCCGGTGGGCTCTTTCAACGCTTCCGCGACGTCCGCGAGGTCGATCTCGCCGTCGCGGGTCACGGCGAGCTTGCGCACCTTCCACCCCTGGCGCGCGAGCTCCTGCGCCGGTTTGGCGACGCACGGGTGCTCGATCGCGCTGACCGCGATCTGCGAGGGCTTGAGGTAGCCCGCGCCGCCGCGGATGAAGAGGTTGTTCGCTTCGGTACCGCCCGAAGTGAACACGACCTGCGTCGGCTGTACGTTCACGAGCTGAGCCACCTGCTCGCGCGCCCTGTCGACCGCCTTGCGCGCAACCGTTCCGAGCTCGTGCCGGCTCGATGCGTTGCCGTACTGATTCTTCAGGTACGGCAGCATCGCCTCGAGCACGCGCTCGTCGAGCGGCGTCGTCGCGTTGTGGTCGAGGTAGACGTGGGTCATTGCGTCACGGGCGTCTGCGGCTCGTCGGCCGCGACAGGGATGGGCTTCGTACGCATGTCGTGGACCGTGTTGACGCCGGCGTCTTTCGTGCGCTGGTCTTCGACGAGCTTGCCGAGCGTCACCGACTCGAGATAGGCAAAGATCCGCTTGTTCAACTCCGCCCACAGGTCGTGGGTCAGACACTTCTGCTCGTCACGGCAGTTCTCCTTGCCGCCGCACTGCGTGGCGTCGATCGGCTCGTCGACCGCGAGGATGATCTCGGCAACCGAGATCCCGCCCATATCGCGTGCGAGGCGGTAACCGCCGCCCGGCCCCCGCACGCTGTCGACGAGCGAGCGCCGCCGCAGCTTGCCGAAGAGCTGCTCCAGATAGGAGAGAGAAATCTTCTGACGCGAGCTGATCTCGGCCAGCGTGACCGGACCACCCCCCTGCCTCAGCGCGAGATCGACCATCGCGGTCACCGCGAACCTACCCTTGGTCGTCAGCCTCATGGCTCACCTCACTAAAAATCCGGTGAATCAGCGATTTACATCCGCTGCTTGCGTTTTTCAGCGGGGCGCGACCGCCGCCGTCCGCCGATGTGCGGCGATGCAGTTCCGCCGCCGCCTGATTTGGTCACAAATAACATACCGTTTTAGTCGACTATACGCTTATCCGACTGTTTCAGTCAACAATTCGGTTCAGGTGCTCGGGGTCGAAATGCGCGCTCTTTTCGTCCCCCAGTTTCACGCCCAGACGCCTGAGCTCCGCCAGGATGTGCTCGATGCGCTTGTCGGTGTCGGAGCTGTGATCGATCAGCTCGTGCAGCGCCTGCGCGAGCGGATCGTTGGCGTCGCGCACCACCCCGTATGCCGCGAACCGGCCGTTGTCGTGCGACTCGACGATGCGCGCCGGGATGCCGATCGCGGTGGCCCCGGCCGGCACCGGCTTCACCACCACCGCGTTGGAGCCCACCTTCGCACCGTCGCCGACCACGATGGGCCCGAGGATTTTGGCGCCCGCGCCGACGACCACGCCGTTGCCCAGCGTCGGATGGCGTTTGCCGGGGTTCCACGACGTGCCGCCGAGCGTAACTCCGTGGTACAGGGTGCAATCGTCGCCGATCTCCGCGGTCTGGCCGATGACGACCCCCATTCCGTGATCGATGAAAAAGCGCCGGCCGATCGTGGCGCCGGGATGGATCTCGATGCCCGTGAGCCACCGCCCGATGTGCGAAACGAAGCGCGCCAGCCACTTGAAGCCGCCGCGCCAGAGCCTGTGACCGAGGCGGTGGAAGAGCATCGCGTGGAAGCCCGGGTAGCACGTCACCACCTCCCAGGCGTTGCGGGCGGCGGGATCGCGCTCGAAGACCACGGCGATTTCTTCTTTGAGTCGGGCGAACATGACGTCGGCCGCGAATGAAAGCCGACTATTTTAATCAACTATCAAAGGTAGGGCAAAAAAGCGTGAACGGGTGAACGGGTAGAAACCGGAGGCGATGCCTCGGACAATCCCCTCCCCCTCAGGGGGAGGGTTAGGGTGGCCCTTATCGCTTTTTCGGCTTCGACATCGCCGTCAGGATCCCGCGCAGGATATTGACCTCCACGGGCTCGAGCTCCGCCCGGGCGAAGAGCCGCCGCAGCTTGGGCATGAGCTTCTTGGGCTGCTCGGGATTGAGGAAGCCGGTCTCACCCATGGCGTGCTCGAGATGCGCGTAGAAGCCCTCGACCTGCTCGTGCGTCGCGCGCTCCGGCACGGGCTCGGCCGGCGCGGGACCGAGCGCCGCGATCCGCAGCTCGTACGCGAAGACCTGCACCGCTGCGCCGAGATTCAGCGACGAATACTCCGGGTTGGCCGGTATCGACGCGACCACGTTGCATTTGTTGACGTCCTCGGTCGTGAGCCCGGACGTCTCGTTGCCGAAGACGAGCGCGACCGGTTGCGTCCCCGCGATCTCGATCGCGCGCGCCGCCGCCTCGCGTGCGTACATCGCGCTGACGGCGACGTCGCGGGGGCGCGCAGTGCACGCGATCGCAAAAGCGCATTCCTGCAACGCCGCGTCCAGGGTCGTTTCCACCTTCGCGCTATCGAGCACGTCCGCAGCGCGCGACGCGCGCCACACCGCTTCCGGATCGGGATAGCGCTGCGGGTTCACCAGATGCAGGCGAGACAATCCCATGGTCTTCATCGCGCGCGCGGCGGCGCCGATGTTGCCGGGATGACTCGTCTCGCACAGGACGATGCGGACGTTTGAAAGTGCAGGATTCAGCATCAGGACTCAGGATTCAGCTAAAACAGGTCCGAACCACTACAATACGCGCCTTCCCGGCAGTGCCGCTTTCGCTGAATCCCGAATCCTGATAGCTGAATCCTGAATCCATGCATCCGATGCTCAACACCGCGGTGAAAGCCGCACGCCGCGCGGGCAACATCATCAGCCGCGCGACTCGCAATCTCGACATCGTGGCGGTGCGGGAAAAGGCGGTGAACGATTTCGTTTCGGAAGTGGACCGCGAGGCCGAGCACGCGATCATCCAGACGCTGCACGAGGCGTATCCGGGGCACGCGATTCTAGCAGAGGAGAGCGGTGCGTCCGGCGCTTCGGAGTACCGCTGGATCATCGATCCGCTCGACGGCACCACCAACTTCCTGCACGGCTTTCCGCACTACGCGGTGTCGATCGCGCTCGAGCACCGCGGCCAGATCACGCAGGCCTGCATCTACGATCCCTCGCGCAACGACCTCTTCACCGCGAGCCGCGGCCGCGGTGCGTTTCTCAACGAGACGCGCATCCGCGTGAGCAAGCGCCCTCAGCTGCGCTCGTCGGTCATCGGCACCGGCTTCCCGTTCCGCGAGATGGTGCACCTCGAGCCGTATATCGCGATGCTGCGCGATGCGATGAAAGGCACGGCCGGCGTGCGTCGCGCGGGCTCGGCGACGCTCGATCTCGCTTACGTCGCGGCGGGCAGGCTCGACGCGTTCTGGGAAATCGGTTTAGCAAAGTGGGACATGGCCGCCGGATCGCTCCTCATCACCGAAGCCGGCGGCCTCGTCGGCGACCTCGAAGGCAACGAAGGCTGGCTCGAATCGGGCTACATCGTCGCCGGCACCCCGAAAGTCTTCGCCGAGTTCCTGCAGCTCATCGCGCCGCACCTCACGCCTGCGCTGAAAAGCCGCCGCCCGACGGCCTAGCGCTCGTCCAGTTTCAGCGCGAGCTTCGGGTCGAGCTTTTCCAGCGTTCGGCGGGCTTCGAGCGCGTCGCGATCCTTGCCGAGCCGCGTGTAGGCCCGCGCCAGCCCGAACCACGCGAGCGCGAGCTTCGGATCCATCGACACCGCCTGCCGATACGCCGCTGCCGCGTCGTCATAGCGGCGAATGTCGCTGTAGCTCTCGCCCAATAGATACGGCGTCGAGGGCGAGTCGCGCACCGCGAGCATCGCGCGCTCGAGCACGACCACCGCGCGCTGCGGATCGCCCGACGAGCGATACGCCTGCGCGAGGTTGTTCCATGCCATGCCGCTGTCGGGCTCCATCCTGACCGCTTCGCTGTACGCCGCGATGGCGCCGCGATGGTCGCCCGCCTGCGTCAAGGCGTAGCCTTTGACGATCCACCATTCGGTGGTGAACGAGTCTTTCTTGATGTTCTCGTCGGCGAAGCGCGCGAGCTCGTCCCAGCGGCCCGCGGTGTCGAGCTCGGCGATGCGTCGGCGGTTCTCGGAGCTCACGCGCTGCGTGTTGCCGACCAGCGTCGACGCGGCGCTCGTCGGCATGAGGCTCGCGACGAGCGCCTGCTGCGGCGTGCACGCGGCGAGCGCCGCCGCGACGACGGCGGCGGGCAGGAGCCGCTTCACTCGAGCTTGATCCCGGCCGCGCGGATCACTTTGGTCCAGCGCGCGTATTCGTCGGCGATGAGCTTGCCGAACGCGTCGGGTGTGCTCGTCTCCGGATCGATCCCCTGCTGGATGAAACGCTCCTTGATATCCGGCGCCTGCATCACGCGCACGATCTCGCGATTCAGACGTGCGACGATCTCGCGCGGCGTCGCCGCGGGTGCGACGACGCCGTACCAGATCAACACCTGCGCATCGGCCAGCCCCGCTTCGGCGATCGTCGGCACCTCGGGCAACCCGGCTATGCGGCTCTTGCCGGTCGTCGCGATCAATCGCACGCGGCCGGCTTTGGCCAGCGGAACGACGGGGGGCACGCCGGTGTAGACGATGCTCACGCGGCCGCTCACCAGATCGGTGAGCGCTTCGGCGTTGCCCTTGTAGGGCACGTGCACGATGTCGGTCCTGGTCAGCATCTTCACGAGCTCGCCGGTGAGGTGCGGGCTCGTGCCGACCCCGGGCGACCCGAAGTTGAGCTTGCCGGGATTCTTCTTCGCGAGGTCGATCAGCTCTTTCACGTTGCGCGCCGGCACCGAAGGATGCACCGCGATGACGACCGGGCCGGTCGCGAGCAGCGTCACCGGCGCGAAGTCGCGCACCGGATCGAACGGCGACCTGGGGTACAGCGCGGGATTCATCGCGAGCGGTCCGAGCGCGCCGATGGCGGTGACGTGACCGTCGGGCGCCGACTTCGCGACCGCATCGAGCCCGACCGCGCCGCCCGCGCCCGGACGATTCTCCACGATCACCGGGTGAGCCAGCGCTTCGGAGAGCCTGGGCGCGATGAGACGGCCGATGATGTCGATCGTGCTGCCCGGCGCGAATGGCGCGACGATGCGCACCGGCTTCGAGGGGTACTGCGTCTGCGCGGACGCCGCCGCGGCGAACACGATGCCGAGAACCGCTGTACCTGCCTTCATCAGCGGCGGTCCGACCAGAACGGCTGGTTGCTCTGGAACACGCGCTTCGGGATAGCGCCGTAGATCATGCCCACGTGGTTGACCGCTTCGGCGACGCTGAAGTGCGTCGCGACGCTCGCGAGCGAATACGCATCGCCGTCCGACAGGTTGCGCTGCTCGCGCAGGAATTTCGCCGACTCCTGGACCGCTTCGCGCAGCGCGACGTTCAGATCCACGTCCATGCCCATCACGTAATAGTTCTGCGAGTCCTCGGCGCGCGGCCACTTCATGCCTTTGCCCGCGCCCTTGTGCACGATGAACTGCAGCACCGGCGAGAGCGACGCCTCGATCGCGGTGCCGTTCACCTCGCCGTCGCCCTGCACCGCGTGCGAGTCCCCGGTGTAGAACATCGCGCCCGGCTGGAACACCGGCAGGTACAGGCTCGCCCCCGTAGTGAGCTTGTGGAAATCCATGTTGCCGCCGTAGATGCCGGGCGGCCGCGTCGACGGCAGCGTGCCCGCCGGCGGCGTCACCGCCATGATGCCCATGAACGGCGACAGCGGGATCTCGATGCCGGGCGCGAACAGCGCGACCTTGCGGTCGAGATCGAACTTGATGATCTTGGGATACGGTTTCGCGTGCAGCCCGGGCAGCACACCCGAGCCCTTGTTGCTGTTGTTGACGCCGTAGGGGGTGCGGAAGTCGATGTGCATCACCCGCACTTCGAGCATGTCGCCGGGCTCCGCGCCCTCGACGTGGATCGGCCCGGTGAGGACGTGCGCGCTGCCTCCCTTCGTGCGCAGCGGACCGACCTTGTAGTACACGTCCATCGCGTCCTTCAGAACCTGCGCCGGCTGTATGCCGCCGGCACCGAAGAAGGTGACCGGATCGACGCCTTGCGCCATGCCCTGGTGCGACAGCGTGTCGATCTTCACCGTCTGCCCCGACTTGATCGTGAGCACCGGATTGCGGCCGGGCGGTATGTAGCCCCACACGACGGTCGACGGCGTCGAAGCGAGATGCGCGTCGACGGTATAGGGAACGGGCGAGGTCGATACGCAACCGCCAAGGGCGGCGAGCGTGAGACACACGAGCGCGATGCGCGCGAGCACCATGGTTCTTCCCCCTTTTGAAGTTTTGCCGCGGAAAAAGTGTAGCACCCGCGGCGCGACGCTCGGGGAACGCTCAGTGAGCCTCGGCGATTTCGGGGTTCGCAAGCTCGACGCGGTTGCGCCCCGCCCGCTTGGCGCGATAGAGCGCGCGATCGGCGCGCGCGACCACGCCCGTGACGTCTTCGCCGAGATACGGGTCCACCGCGGCGACGCCGGCGCTGACGCTCACGTCGATCGGCGCTGCGCTGGTTCGTACCGGCTCGCCGCAGATCGCTGCGCGGATGCGCTCGGCGACGCTGCGCGCTCCGCTCGCGTCGCAGCCGGGCAGGATGAGCGCGAACTCCTCTCCGCCGTGCCGGCCGAGATCGTCGTAGCCCCGCAGCTGCGCGTGCATGCGGCGGCCCACTTCCCGCAGCACCTCGTCGCCGACGGCGTGGCCGTAGGCGTCGTTGATCGCCTTGAAGCGATCGACGTCGATGACCGCGACCGACAGCGGGCGGCCGTCCCGCTGCGAGAGCGCGAGCTCGTGGCGCAGCCGGTCGAGCACGCCCCGGCGGTTGAGCAGCCCGGTCAGGTCGTCGGTGATCGCATGCGCGCGAAGCTCGTCCTGGGCGGCGAGCAGGCGCTCGGCCGCACGCACGCGAACGCGCAGCTCCCGCAGATCGAACGGTTTACGCAGAAAATCGTCGGCGCCGGACTCCATCGCCTCGACGAGGTCGTCCATGAGATCGCGGGCGGTGAGCATGAGGACGTACTGATACCGCCGCTTCGCGCCGTGCCGGAGGCGACGGCAGATTTCCACGCCGCTCAACGCCGGCATCATCCAGTCGAGGATGACGAGATCCGGCGCGTCCACGCCGTCGAGGACGGCCCAGGCCTCGCGGCCGTCCGCGGCCTCGACGGGGTCGTGCCCCAGGTATTGCAGCAATCCCCGCAACTTCCGCCGTGTCACGGGATCGTCGTCAGCGACGAGTACTTTCATGGCAGCGCATGCTCTTTGTTGTTGTTCATGCGAACGCGCTTCGAGCGCGACAAGGCTGTAACGGTCGGTTGGACGGAAATCTTGAATGTTCATATTCTTCCGCATGGCAACATAGGAGACGCGGATTGCACACAGCCATCAAATGGACTCTGATCGGTACAGGCTCGGCGGTCGCCGTCGTCGCGGCCGTGGTCGGCTACGTCGCCGCGACGTTCGATCCCAACGAGCATAAGGGCGACATCGTCAAGGCAATCCGCGACAAGACCGGACGCACGCTCGTACTCAAGGGCGATCTCGGCCTGTCGCTATTCCCGTCGCTCGGCATGAAGCTCGGCGAGGCTGCGCTGTCGGAGCCGCGCAGCGAGCGCGAGTTCGCGCGCGTCGCGAGCGCCGTCGTATCGGTGAAGCTGATGCCGCTGCTGTCGAAAGAGGTGGTCGCCGACGCGATCGAAGTGAAAGGTCTGCGCGCGACGATCGTGCGTTCGAAAGCGGGTAAGCTCAACGTCGACGACCTCGCCGGCGGGGAGTCCGCGAAACCCGAAGAGAAGTCGGCGCCGCTCAAGGTCGACATCGCGCGCGTCGCCGTCTCCGATGCCGACGTCACTTATGCCGACGAAAGCGCGGGCACGCGCTATCGGCTCTCCAGGCTCGATCTCAAGACCGGGCGCATCGCGAACGGCGTGCCGACGCCGGTCGACTTCTCCGCGACGATCGCGTCCGAGAAAGACCGGACGCAGCTCGATACCAAGCTCAAGACCAAGCTCACGTTCGACCTGGAGCGCAAGCTCTACCGGCTCGAAGGACTCGACCTGTCCGCGCAGGGCAACTACGCCGGCATCACCGACCTGAAGGCGCGCGTCAAAGGCGACGTCGAAGCACGCATGGCGAGCGGCGAGTACGCCGCGAAGGACCTCGCGGTCACCGTGACCGGCAAACGCGCGGGCGGCGACCTCGACGTCAAGCTCGACGCGCCGAAGCTCGAGCTCACGCGCGAGAAAGTGGATGGCGGCAAGGTGGTGCTCGAAGCGCGCACCAGCGCCGCCGACAGCAAGCTCACGGCGAAGATCACCGCGGGCGGCGTGCGCGGCGCGTTCAGCGCGATCGCCGCCGGTCCGCTCGACGTCGACCTCGAATCACAGACCGCAGGGCGCACGGTCAAGGCGAAGCTCGCCGGCGCGCTCACCGCGAGCCTGGACAGGAAGACCGCCGCGCTCGACTTCTCGGGCAAGGTGGACGAGTCCAGCGTGAAAGGCAAGGCGGCGGTCACCGCGTTCTCCCCGCTCGCGCTCACGTTCGATCTCGACGCCGACCAGCTCGACGTCGATCGCATCCTCGGCAAGACGCCGAGCGGCAAGACCGCCGACGCGAAAGCGGCGAAACCCGCGGCGGCTCCCAGGGACGACAAGGTCGATCTTTCCGCGCTGAAGGACGTCAACGCGCACGGCACGCTCAAGATCGGCAAGCTCACGCTGCTCAACCTCAAAACCTCGCAGGTACGCGCCGACATCAAGGTCGCGGGCGGACGCCTCGACGTCGCCCCGATGTCGGCGCAGCTCTACGAGGGCGCGCTCAACGGCTCGCTTTCGGCGCAGGCCGCCGAGCACGCGGTGTTCGCCGTCAAGCAGACCTTGAGCAACGTCTCGGTCGGGCCGCTGTTACGCGACGCGGCGCAGGTCGATACGCTGGAAGGCAAAGGCACGGTCAGCGCGGATCGCACCACGCGCGGCGCGAGCGTCGATGCGCTCAAGAAAGCGCTGAACGGCACTGTCGCGGTCAAGCTCGCCGACGGCTCGGTCAAGGGCGCCGACATCGCGGGGACGATCCGCAACGCGCGCAACAAGCTCGATCAGCTCCGCGGCCAGGCGGTACAGTCGTCGAGCAAGACCGAGAAGACCGACTTCAGCGAGCTCACCGCGACGTTCAACGTGAAGAACGGCGTGGCGCACAACGACGATCTCTCGCTCAAGTCGCCGCTGCTGCGCGTCGGCGGCGCGGGCGACATCGACATCGGCAACGACCGCCTGAACTACGTGCTCAAAGCGACGCTCGTCGCGACGTCCAAAGGCCAGGGCGGACGCGAAGTGTCGGACCTGTCCGGCCTCACCGTGCCGGTCAAGCTCACCGGTGCGCTCGACGCGCCGCAGTGGTCCATCGATTTCGCCGGCATGGTGGCCGACCTCGCCAGGAAACAACTCAAGGACGAAGTGCTGAAGCGTGCCACCGGCGGGCAATCCGGCAGCGGCAATGTCAGGGACTCGGTCAAGGAAAGGCTGAAAGGCATCTTCGGGCGGTGAAGCGGGCCGGACCGCGTCGCGTAAAATCAGTGCTTCACCCGCGCTTCCCTGCCGATGCAACAAAGATCAGAACCCACTCTCGCCGCCCACACGCCGATGATGCAGCAGTATCTGCGCATCAAGGCGCAGCATCCGGACATGCTGGTCTTCTACCGGATGGGCGATTTCTACGAGCTCTTCTTCGACGACGCCGAGCGCGCGGCGAGGCTGCTCGACATCACGCTGACGCAGCGCGGCGCCTCGGCGGGCGAGCCCATCAAGATGGCGGGCGTGCCGTATCACGCGGTCGAGCAGTATCTCGCGCGGCTGGTGAAGCTGGGCGAGTCGGTCGCGATCTGCGAGCAGATCGGCGATCCGGCGACGTCGAAAGGTCCGGTCGAGCGCAAGGTGACGCGCATCGTCACGCCGGGCACGCTCACCGATTCGGCGCTGCTCGAAGACAAGCGCGACAACGTGCTGCTCGCGCTGCATCGCAATCGCAGCGTCGTCGGCCTCGCGTGGCTGTCGCTCGCATCCGGACGCTTCTCGATCATGGAGACCGCGCCGGGGAATCTCGCGAACGAGCTCGAAAGGCTCGCACCGTCGGAAGTGCTCGTCGCCGACGACGCCGCGTGGCCCGATCTCAACGGGCATTCGGCGATAAAAAAACTCGCGCCGTGGCAGTTCGACGGCGACGCGGGCCGCCGCACGCTGTGCAAGCAGTTCGGGACGCTCGACCTGTCGGGCTTCGGCGCGAACGAGCACGCCGTCGCGATCGCGGCCGCGGGCGCCCTCCTCGATTACGCCAAGTCGACGCAGGGCACCTCGATCGCGCACGTCACGGCGCTTAACGTAGAGCACGCCAGCGCGTACGTGCGCATGGACCCGGCGACGCGCCGTAACCTCGAGATCTCCGAGACGATCCGCGGCGAGCCTTCGCCCACGCTCTTTTCATTGCTCGACACCTGCGCGACGAGCATGGGCAGCCGCCGTCTGCGTCACGTGCTCCACCATCCGCTGCGCGACCGCGACGAGCTTCGCGCGCGGCAGAGCGTCGTCGGCGCGCTGCTCGCGGCAGGACTGCAGCCGCGCGTGCAGACGATCCTGCGCAGCTTCGTCGACGTCGAGCGCATCACCGCGCGCGTCGCGCTCAAGTCGGCGCGGCCGCGCGATCTCTCGGGCCTGTGCGCGACGTTGAAGCGCGTGCCCGAAGTCGACGAGGTGCTGGCAAACGCCGCGGGCGACAGGATCGCCGAGCTCGCACGCGCGCTCGAAGGCTTCGAGCCGGTCGCCGAGGTGCTCGGCTGCGCCATCAAGGAAGAGCCCTCCGCGGTGCTGCGCGAAGGCGGCGTCATCGCCGACGGATACGACGCCGACCTCGACGAGCTGCGCGGCATCCAGACCAACTGCGGCCAGTTCCTCCTCGACCTCGAAGCGCGCGAGCGCGCCCGCAGCGGCATCGCCAACCTCAAGGTGGAATACAACCGCGTGCACGGCTTCTACATCGAAGTCTCGCGCGCGAACAGCGAGAAGGTGCCGGACGACTACCGCCGCCGCCAGACGCTCAAGAACGCCGAGCGCTACATCACGCCCGAGCTCAAGACCTTCGAGGACAAGGCGCTGTCCGCGCAGGAGCGCGCGCTCGCGCGCGAGAAGCTCCTGTACGACAAGCTCCTCGACGACCTCGCGCCGCACGTGCCGGCGCTGACGCGCATCGCCAATGCGCTCGCCGACCTCGATGCGCTCGCGACCTTCGCCGAGCGCGCCAATGCGCTCGACTGGAGCGCGCCCGAGTTCGTCGACGAGCCGCTGATCGAGATCGTCGGCGGCCGCCATCCGGTCGTCGAAGCGCAGGTCGACACCTTCATCGCCAACGACGCCCGGCTGAGTCCGGCGCGCCAGATGCTGCTCGTCACCGGTCCCAACATGGGCGGCAAGTCGACTTACATGCGCCAGGCCGCGCTCATCGCGCTGCTCGCGAGCTGCGGCTCGTACGTGCCCGCGAAACGCGTGCGGCTCGGACCGATCGACCAGATCTTCACGCGCATCGGGGCGGCCGACGACCTCGCGGGCGGGCGCTCGACCTTCATGGTGGAGATGACCGAGGCCGCGTACATCCTCCACCACGCCGGTCCCGAGAGCCTGGTGCTCATGGACGAGATCGGGCGCGGCACGTCGACTTACGACGGGCTCGCGCTGGCGTGGGCGATCGCGCGCCATCTCGTCGAGAAGTGCCGCTGCCACACTCTCTTCGCGACGCACTACTTCGAGCTCACCGCGCTCGCGCTCGAGTTCAAGCAGGTGGCGAACGTGCACCTCGACGCGGTCGAGCACAAAGACAGAATTGTCTTTCTGCACGCGGTCGAGGAAGGTCCCGCCGACCGCAGCTACGGCCTGCAGGTCGCGCAGCTCGCCGGAGTGCCCGGCACGGTGATCCGCGCCGCGCGACGCCGCCTCGCCGAGCTCGAGGAGCAGGCGCTGTCGCGCGGGCCGCAGCGCGACCTCTTCGCGACCGGCGCGCCCGCCGAAGAAGCGCCCGCCGCGGAGCATGCCGCGCTGCAGATGCTGCGCGGCTTCGATCCCGACGCGATGAGCCCGCGCGACGCGCTCGACGCGCTCTACCGCCTCAAGCAGAAACTCGACGAATGACGCGGTTGCTCGCGCGCGCTGCCGCGCTGGCGGCGTCGGCGCTGTTGTGCCCGACGCTCTTCGCCGCACAACTGGCATTCGGCGCTTTCGGCGACATCCCGTACAACCGCGACGAAGAGCCGGCGCTGCCCGCGATCATCGCGGAGATGAATCGCGAGAAGCTCGCCTTCGCGATCCACGTCGGCGACTTCAAGGACGCGCGCACCGAGTGCTCGGACCGGCTTTTCCTCGAGCGCCTCGAGACCTTCGGTCTTTCGCATCACCCGTTCTTCTACACGCCCGGCGACAACGAGTGGGTCGATTGCCGTCGTGCGCGCTGGGCGCCGCGCGATCCGCTCGAGCGGCTCGCCCGGCTGCGAGAGCTGTTCTTCGCGAGCGATTCGAGCCTCGGGCAACGCGCGCTGCCCGCGCAGCGCCAGGCCGCGCGCGGTTATCCCGAGAACATGCGCTGGATCGCGGGCGACGTGGTGTGCGCGACGCTCAACATTCCCGGGCCGGACAACCATCGGTCCGCGATGCCGGCGGAATCGAAGCGCCGCACGCCCGCGGTGCTCGACTGGATGCGCGAGGCGTTTCGCACCGCACGCGAGCGCAAAGCGCCGGCGGTCGTCCTCGCGACGCAGGCCGATCTGTTCAGCGGCAGCAGCGCTTACGCGGAAATTCTCCAGACGCTCGCCGACGAATCCCGCCGTTACGCGGGCGAAGTGCTGATCTTGCACGGCGACACGCACGTCTATCGCTTCGACAAACCGCTCGTCGACGCGAAGACCGGCGCGGCGGTCGCAAACGTCAGCCGCGTGGAAGTGCCCGGCAGCCCGTTCGTGAACTGGGTCTACGTCACCGTGACGGTCGAGGACGGACGGGCGAGGTTCGGGGCGATACCGGGCAGCGATATCGCGACGCGCAACCGCTAGGACCCGTCATCCCCGCGTAGGCGGGGATCCATTTTCCAACGTCAAAATGGATTCCCGATCATTTCGCGCGAGCGCGCGGTCGGGAATGACGATGCTCGTCAGTGGTGGTGGTGTCCGCCGGGCCCGTGCACGTGGCCGTGCGACATCTCTTCGTCGCTCGCCTGGCGCACGTCGGTGATGGTGCACTCGAAGTGCAGGGTCTGGCCGGCGAGCGGGTGGTTGCCGTCGACGACGACCTTGCCTTCCGCGACGTCGGTGACGGTGTAGACGAGGGTCTCGCCGGACTCATTCGCCTGACCTTCGAACTGCATGCCGATCTGCACGTTGTCAGGGAATTTGTCGCGGGGCTCGACGTGCACGAGATCGGCATCGTAATCGCCGAAGCCGTCGTCGGGCGTCAGCCGCACGCGGCACGTCTCGCCGACGTCCTTGCCTTCGAGCGCTTTTTCCACTGCGGGAAACATGTTGCCGTAACCGCCGTGCAGGTATTCGACCGCTTCTTCGGTCTCTTCGATCATTTGTCCGTCGCTTCCGAAGAGCTGGTACTTCAGCGATACGACGGTGTTCTTGGCTATTTGCATTTACCTAGGCCTTTGACGAGGTTGAGCACTTCTTCAGCGTGACCTCGCGGTGAAACGCCATACAGTGCGTGTTTGAGCAGTCCTTCGCGATCGATGATGAACGTCGAGCGCACGATACCGGTCCGCTTGCGACCTTCGATCTCCTTCTCCTGCAGCACGCCGTAACGCTGGCAGACTTCGCCGTCCGGGTCCGACAGGAGTTGCACGCAAAGACCGTGCTTGTCGCGGAAAGCCCCGTGCGCCAGGCAGTCGTCGCGGCTCACGCCGAGCACGACCGTCGACAGGCGCGTGAAGTCGTCTTCGAGCTCGGAGAAATCGATCGCTTCCATCGTGCAGCCGGGCGTGTCGTCGCGCAGATAGAAATAGAGAACGACGTTGCGCCGACCCTTGAACTCGCCGAGGCTCACGATGTTCAGGTCCGCGTCGGGCAGATCGAACGAAGGCGCGACCTGTCCGGGTTCCAGTGTGATTCGATGCTCCCCTCGCACCAGCTCCACGCGGAAACTCCCTGAAAACGTAAGCGGATTGTGTGAACAAACCCGGCGCGGGTCAAGAAGCGTTCGGCAGGTCGGACCACACCCATCGCTATAATCCTTTTACATGAAATCAGGATTTCTCGCCGGTCTCGGCCCGCGCGAGTTCATGCGGCGACACTGGCAGAAACAACCGCTGCTCGCTCGCGGTGCGCTGCCGCGCTACGCGACGCGCGATCGCATCACCCGAGAAGACCTCTACACGCTCGCGGCGCGCGACGACATCGAATCCCGGATCGTCGCGAGACGCGGCGCGCAGTGGAGCGTGCGCCACGGCCCGTTCACCCGGCAGCAGCTGGTCCGCATGCCGCGGCGAAACTGGACGCTGCTCGTCCAGGGCGTGGACCAGAAGCTTCCGCAAGCGGCAGGCCTGCTTCGCGAGTTTGCGTTCCTCCCGCACGCGCGGCTCGACGATGTCATGGTGAGCTATGCGGCGCCCGGCGGCGGCGTGGGTCCGCACTTCGACAGCTACGACGTCTTTCTCGTACAGGGCAGCGGCGAGCGGCGCTGGCGCATCGGCAGCCAGGCCGACCTCGAGCTCGTGCCCGATCTGCCGTTGAAGATACTCGAGCGCTTCGAGCCCGAGCAGGAATGGGCCGTGCAGCCGGGCGACCTTCTTTACCTGCCGCCGCAATACGCGCACGACGGCGTCGCGGTCGACGAGTGCATCACCTATTCGGTCGGCTTCAGGGCGCCCGCGGCCGACGAGCTCGCGAGCGCTTTTCTCGATTTCCTGCAGGACCGGCTCGACGTCGAAGGCCGCTACGCCGACCCCGGCGTGACGCCCACACGCGAGCCCGGACGGCTGCCGCAGCGCATGGTCGACTACGCTGCGCGGATTACCGATCGGCTGCGCTGGTCGCGCGCGGACGTCGAGCGCTTCGTCGGCGCGTACCTGACAGAGCCCAAGAACAACGTGGTCTTCGAGCCGCCGCAGCGGCCGCTGAAACCCGAGGCGTTCGCGAAGCGCGCCCAGGCGCGCGGCGTGAGGCTCGCCGCCGCGACGCGGATGCTGGTGTCGAACGGCGATGCCTACATCAACGGCGAACGTCACGTGCCGGCCAGGCGCGACATCGGACGGATCGCAACGCTGGCCGACGCCCGCGAGCTGCCGCCGGGTTTCGGCGGCGCCTCCGGCGTCACGTCGCTGCTTTACCGCTGGTATGCGGCCGGCTACATTGAGCTTGCACCATGAGCCCGATCCCGACTTTCACCGTGCCGCCGTCCGGCCTGCCCCACGCCGAGTACGCGCGTTTCGAGAGCATGCGCCAGTTCGAAGCCATGCTCGACGAGCTCATTGCGCAAACGCAGCGCATCATCCGAGTGTTCGACCGCTCCTTGAGCGCCGTCTGGAACACGACCGCGCGCTGCGATCTCGTGCGCGATTTCCTGCGCGCCGATCCGCTGAACCGCCTGTATCTCGTGGTCCACCAGGCGGAAGGGCTGGACCGCGTCTGCCCGCGCTTCATGGCCGTCCTGCAGCGCTACGGCCACGTGGCCAGGCTGCGGCAGACGCCGCGGGCCGCGCGCCACCTCTACGACCCTTTCGTCGTATTCGACGGCAGCCATTACCTGCACCGCTTCCACTACGACCACATGCGATATGCACGCGGCATGAACGACGTGGACGGCGCCCGCGAGCTGGTCGACCGCTACACCGAGCTGTGGGAGGTTTCCAAGCCGGTGTCGACCGGCGGACCCGTCGGGCTTTAGCGACGCTTTGCGCGGTTTTCCCGAGACCTATTCGAGACTAAACACCGGCGGCGCATGCTGGTAAAATGTTCATGACGATCGCGTAGGTCGCTCACGGACGGCATGCAGTGCAGCCGTCCGTTTTCGCTCCAACCCGTGTGATGTTTTCCTAGAGGACAAAAACATGAATCGCTCGCTCCTTATCGCCGCCATGATCGCGGTCGGCCTCGCAGCCTGCAGCAAGAAAGAAGAGAAGACCGTGACCACCCCGCCGCCGGCCTCCACGCCGTCGACGAGCTCCAGCAGCACCACCACCACCCCGTCGCCGACGCCCGCCCCGGGCGCCGACGCCTCGAGCAGCTCCAGCAGCAGCACCGGCGCGAGCAGCACCGCCCCCGCCGCCGGCGCCTCGTCGAGCTCGAGCACGCCCGCTGCGTCGCCCACGACGCCGAGCTCGCCCAGCGAGTCGAAGCCGGAAGAGAAGAAGTAAGCGACGCACGAAGCAGAAAAAACCGGCCTTCGGGCCGGTTTTTTTTCGTGCGTCGTCGCGAGGAGCGATAGCGACGTGGCGATCCGTGGCGCACGGAGCGGACGCTCCGGGATTGCTTCGGCCCTGCCGGGCCTCGCAATGACGCCGACGGATTATCTTAAGTAATGGCGCGCCAGGCGAAACCGTCCGCCTGAGTGGCGATGCCGATCCACGCCGCTTCGCAGTTGAGCGCCGCCGCCATCGCCGAGCGCGCGAGGTCGGGCGTGTTGTTCTGCGCCGAGAGGTGGGCCGCGACGAAGTGCTGTAGCCGGCGGCAGTCGATGCCGCGAACGATGCGCGCCGCCGTGTCGTTGTCGAGGTGCCCGAGGCGACCGGAGATGCGGCGCTTCAGGCTCGGCGGATAAGGCCCGTTCATCAGAAGATCGAGATCGTGGTTGCACTCGAGCACCAGCGCCTCGATGCCCGACAGCATGCGTTCGATGTGCGGCGTCGACGCACCGGCGTCGGTGAGCAGCCCCAGGCGGCTGTCCCCGTCGCTGAAGACGAACTGCGAAGGTTCGCGCGCGTCGTGCGGCACGGGGTACGGGTGGATCTCGAGATCGCCGATCGCGAACGGAAAATGGCTGTCGATCAGCGTGAGCTGCGGGATCATCGCGCCCTGCGCCCCTATCGCATTGAGCGTGCCGTACGTGAGATAGACCGGGATCTCGTAGCGCCGCGCGAGCCTTGCCGCGCCGCCCGCGTGGTCGTCGTGCTCGTGAGTGATGAGGATGGCGGCGAGGTCGGGCGGCGCGAGACCGAGCTTTGCCAGGCGCCGCTCGGTCTCCGCGACGTTGAACCCGCAGTCGACCAGGATGCGGGTCGTTCCCGCTTCGACGATGAGGCCGTTACCTTCGCTGCCGCTGCCTATCGATGCGAAGCGGATCAAGCGCTCGTCACTTCAGTTGATCGTAGAGCAGCGTCAGAATGCGGTTCGCGGTCGCCGAGCGCTCCGCCGCGCCGTCCTTGTTGAGGACGTTCACTTGCGCGCGCTCGCCTTCGTCCTTCACCAGCACGCGATACTGCTCGGCCTTGCTCTTGTCGTTGCTGCTGCCCCAGAACTTGAAGCGCGAGAAGAAGCCTTTGTCGCTGGCGCTCTTGTTGTCGACCTCGGGATCGATGTAGCGCACGAAATACAGCCCCTTGGAACGGTCGCGGTCTTCGACGGTGAAGCCGACGCGGTCGAGCGCCAGGCCGACGCGACGCCACGCGCGGTCGAACTGCTCGTTGAGCGCGAGCGAGCCGGCGCCGTCGCGCGACTTGTTGAGCACCGCGCGCGGCGCCTGCGGCGCCGCGGACGACGCGATCGCGGTCTTCGCGCGCTCTTCCTGCACGCCCAGGCGGACCATCATCCGGCGCAGCATCTCCGCTTCGAGCTCCGGGCTCGGCGGGCGCGGCTGCCATTTGGTATCGCCGCCCTGGCTGGTACCGGACGCGAGCCCGGTGTAGACCTCTTCCATGCCGCGATGGCTGATGTAGATCTCGGTGGTGCCGGGCTGCGTGCCGCGCTCGAGCCGCGTGCGGAACTTGTCGCGCTCGCTCGTCGAATAGACCGCGTCGAGGAGCTTGCCGAGCGTGTTGCGGACGAAGCCGTCGGGGATCTTCGCGCGGTTCTCGGCCCAGTCGGTCTCCATCACGCCCGCCTCGGGCATCTCGACGTTGACGATGAAGCCGATCTCCTGCCAGAAATCCTTGACCGCGGGCCAGAGCTTCTCGGGATCGCCCTTGACGACGAGCCAGCGTTGCGTGCCCGCGCGCTCGACACGCGCACTGTCCTGCACCGGCAGCACCGCGCCCGAACCGGGCTCGGCGACGCGGCCTTCGCGGCCGCGCTGGTACTCCGAGAAGGTCGCGGCGCCGCGCGAGTCGGGGATGGCGAAACGGTCGTCCGCGGCGGGACGGGTGAGGTCCGGCGGCACGTCGAGCGGCGGCAGCTTGCCCGCGCTCTTGTACTCGATCTTCTTGGTCGGTATTTCGAGGTTGAAGCCGCTGCACGCAGCCAGCGCCAGACACGCGGCGATGCACACGCTCACGCGCGTCCACAATTTACTCATATTCTCTCCAGTCGCGCGCGAGCATGTCAGGCGAGTCCCGCCTGCCGCATCGCTTCGCGAACTCGTTCGTGCAAACCGCTCGCAAGTTTTGTCAACGGCAGCCGGATGCCGCCGCCGATGAGGCCGAGCTGCTGAACCGCCCACTTCACGGGGATAGGGTTCGCCTCGCAGAAAAGGTCGCGGTGCAGCGCGAGCAACTTGTTGTTGACCTCGCGCGCGCGCGACACGTTCCCTTCGATCGCCGCGACGCACAGCTCGTGCATGAGCTTCGGCGCCACGTTGGCGGTGACCGAGATCACGCCGTCGCCGCCGAGCAGCATCAGCGCGAGCGCGGTGCCGTCGTCACCGCTGTAAACCGCGAAGTCCTCGGGTTTCCTGCGCAAAAGCTCGGCGCCGCGCTGCATGTCGGCGGTCGCGTCCTTGATGCCGACGATGTTCGGGATCTCGGCGAGGCGCAGCACGGTGTCGTTCTGCATGTCTGCGACCGTGCGGCCGGGTACGTTGTACAGGATGTGCGGCATGTCGACCGCTTCGGCGATCGCGCGGAAATGCCGATACAGCCCTTCCTGCGACGGCTTGTTGTAGTACGGGACGACGGTGAGGCTCATCTCGGCGCCCGCTTTCCTGGCATGCTCGGCGAGCTCGATCGCTTCCTTCGTCGAGTTGCCGCCGGTGCCGGCGACGATCGGGATGCGCTTCGCGGCGTGCTTGACCGCGAAGTCGATGACCTGGCGGTGCTCTTCGAAGTCGACCGTCGGCGATTCGCCCGTCGTGCCGACGACGACGATGCCGTCGGTGCCTTCGGCGATGTGCCAGTCGATGAGCCGCCTGAAGGCGTCGAGGTCGAGCGCACCGTCGTCGCGCATCGGGGTGACGATGGCGACCAGACTGCCCTTGAGCTTGGCCATACTTCTTCCTGACAAAACAGTGATCTGGCGCGCGAAATGCGACGGCCGGGTTAACGCGCGATTGTATCCCAAGAGGCCGGGGCGACGGCACAGATGCGCTGCACCAGGGCCGGTTTGGGATGCTCGACCAGGACGTCCTCGTAGCCCGCCACGCGCAGCTTCCCGCGCACGATCTCCAGCAATTCCCCCTCGCGCAGCAGGAAATCCGGGTTGGAGGGCTTGCCGTAGCGCTCGTTGCCGGCGGCGAAGGTCTCGTAGAGGAGGACGCCGCCCGGTGCGAGCGCCGCCAGCAGGTTCGGAAAAAGCGGCCGGTGCAGGTAGTTGGCCACGATCACCGCGGCGTAGCGCCTGCCGGCGTACGGCCAGGGGCCGTTCTCGATGTCGGCGCACACCGCGCTCACCCCCGGCACCGACCTCAGCGCCTCGATCGCCGCGGCGTCGCGGTCGACCGCGTCGACCGCGCGTCCCCGCGCGGCCAGCCACCGGGCGTGCCGGCCGCGGCCGCACGCGACGTCGAGCACCGGGCCGTCGGGAATCAGCGATTCCCAGCGCAGCATCCAAGGCGCAGGGTCGGGATTGTCGTGGGGCATGTGTGATACTTCGAGGGGAATCCGCATCCTTCTAACACAACCGGCCGGCCAATGAGCCCGTCGGCGAGGAGGAAAGACGATGGAACGAATCGCGCGTTTCATTCTGGGCACCGTCGCCTGCGCCTGCTGGGCGATCCCCGCGGCAGCCCAGCAATACCCGGTGCGGCCGATCCGCATGGTCATCGGTTTTCCGCCGGGCGGCGGCACCGACATCGTCGGGCGCATCGTGGCGCAGAAGCTCTCGGAAGCGCTCGGCCAGCAGGTGGTGCCCGACAACCGCGGCGGCGCCTCGGGCCAGATCGCCACTGAGCTCGTCGCCAAGGCGCCGGCCGACGGCTACACCGTCCTCATGGCGCACATCTCGGCGCTGTCGATCCTGCCTTCGCTGCTGTCGAAGCTGCCGTACGACCCGGTGAAGGATTTCGCGCCGGTGTCGCTGGCCGCGATCTCGCCCAACCTGCTCGTCGTTCACCCGTCGCTGCCGGTGAAAAGCGTCAAGGAGCTGATCGCGCTGGCCAGGGCGCGGCCGGGCCAGCTTCAGTTCTCGTCGGTGGGCTCGGGCAGCATCCAGCACATCGCGGGCGAGATGTTCAAGCTCCAGGCCCGGGTGAACATGCTGCACGTGCCGTACAAGGGGGCCGGGCAGTCGATCATCGACCTCGTGGCGGGCCAGGTCCACATGGATTTCGGGACGATCCCGCCGGCGCTGCCGCACGTGAAATCGGGACGGCTGCGGGCGGTCGCGGTCACTTCCGAGAAGCGCTTTTCGCTGCTGCCGGAGATACCGACGATCGCCGAAGGCGGCCTGCCGGGCTTCGACATGAGCACGTGGTGGGGCCTGGTCGCCCCGGGCGGCGTTCCGAAAGAGGTGGTCGCGAGGCTCCACGGCGAGACCGCGAAGCTGTTGCGGGAGAAAGACGTGAAGGACCGGCTCGCGAACGTCGGCGCCGACCCGGTCGGCAACTCACCCGACGAGTTCGGCGCCTTCATCCGCGCCGAGCGGACCAAATACGCGAAGGTGGTGAAGGACGCTCAGATCAAGCTGGACTGAGCGGTGCGTGCGTCACGCGATCGCTTCGGCGTTCCTGCCGGAGCCGCCTCGCGATGATGTCATTGCGAGGAGCGCCAGCGACGAAGCAATCCCGGAGCGTCCGGGATGACGGTTCTTCCTAGGCTGCGGGAGCGAACGGAGCCAGCTCGCTGAGCAGCACCTGCACCAGCGGCTGGGCCGCGGCGAAAGCGGCATGGGCGCCCGCGGCGTCGTCGGCGCGCGCGAGCTTCTCGACCGCCGCGACCTGGGTGAATACTTCGGGCGCCTCGAAAGCGCCGACCGCGCCTTTGAGCGAGTGGGCTTCCTCGTAAGCGCTCTTGAGGTCGTTCGTCTGCAGGGCCGCCCCGATCGACTCGAGCTGGGCGGGGGCGGTCATGATCAGGATCTGCGCGATCTCGCCGAAAAGCTCCTGGTCGCCGGCCAGGCGCTCCAGGGTCGTCTCCACGTTCAGCACGGTCATCGGTCTCTCCACTTGCGAAGTCGGGGCTCCAGGCTGCACTTAACGGCCGCAGGGACGCCGGACTTTAGCGGGCGCGCCGCCAAATATTTCCCACCTCCGCTAAAGGATGATCGGCGGCCACCGTTAACCCGAGGGTAGAGCTGCGCCAGCGGCTTATCCATTTATTGAGGAATTACAAGTGGCTGACACCATCCTCGTCCTCTGCGTCGTGCTGAGCGCGTATTTCGTGCGCGGCATCACCGGATTCGGCTCCGGCCTCATCGCCGTGCCGCTCCTCGCGCTCTCCCACCCGCTCACGTTCGTCGTGCCGCTGGTCCTCGCGCTGGACTTCACCGCGTCGTTCGTGCTCGGCGGCGCCAACCGCAAGAACGCCGATTGGAAGGAGATCAAGCTCCTCGTCCCGTTCGGCGTGATCGGCGCGTGCATCGGCGCCCTGGCGCTGATGAAGCTGCCGTCGGGACCCGTGCTCTGCACGCTCGGCGCGTTCACGATGTTCTTCGGCTTCCGCAACATCTTCGGCGTGAGCTCCGACAAGAAGATCTCGGGCGCCTGGGCGGTTCCGACCGGCATCGGCGGCGGCGCGGTCGGCGCGCTGTTCGGCACCAGCGGGCCTCCCTACATCATCTATCTCACGCACCGCCTGAAGGACAAGAGCCAGGTGCGCGCGACGTTCTCGTGGCTGTTCGTGATCGACGGCGGCTTCCGCCTCGGCCTGTTCCTGGTCGCCGGCCTGCTGCTCGAGACCAAGCTCCAGGTCGCCTACGCGCTGTCGCTCATCCCGATGGCGATGGGCCTCTACACCGGGAACAAGGTCCACCTCGACATGACCTCCGAAGCGATGCTCAAGGTCGTCGGCGCGCTGCTCGTGATCAGCGGTGCGATGCTGTTCGTCAAAGTCATCCTGTAACCAGATTCGTTTTTAGGAGCCAGCAAATGAAATTCATGCGTTTCGAGCACGACGGCAAGACCGGTTTCGGCGCCATGGAAGGCGACACCCGGGTCCGCGTCTACGAAGGCGACATGTTCGCGGGCTGCCGCCCCACCTCGACGCTCCTCGAGCTGTCGAGCGTGAAGGTCCTGATCCCCTGCGTGCCCGGCAAGATGGTCGCGCTGTGGAACAACTCGGCGATCCAGATCGAGCAGCTCAAGCGCGAGACGCCGAGGGAAGTGCTGTGGTTCCTCAAGCCGCCCTCGTCGTTCGCGACGACCGGCGACGCGATCGTCTATCCGGTGGCGCACACCGAGAAAGTCGTGCTCGAAGGCGAGCTCGGCATCGTGATCGGCAAGAAGTGCAAGAACGTGACGCCGGTGGAAGCGCGCGACGTGATCTTCGGCTACACCGTGATCAACGACGTGACGGCGCAGGACGTGGTCAAGCGCGACCACACCTTCCCGCAGTACGACCGCGCCAAGGGCTACGACACGTTCGGCCTGTTCGGTCCGTGCATCGAGACCGAAGTCGACCCGATGGCGCTGCGCATGCGCTCCTACGTGAACGGCAAGCTGGTGCAGAACTTCCCGGTCACCGACTACGTGTTCAACCCGTACGAGACCGTGGCCGAGATCGCCAAGACCGTGACGCTGCATCCCGGCGACGTGATCTGCATGGGCACCTCGCTCAATGCGGCGCGCATCGTCCCGGGCGACACGTGCGAGATCCGCATCGACGGCATCGGCGCTCTGGTCAACCCGGTCATCGCCGAGCAGCGCGTGAACCCGCGCGTCGAAGGCGACGAGCCGCGCGTGAACCTGCAGGCGGCCGCCTGACCATTTGATTATCAGTACAGCGGCCGCCGCACGGCCGCACAACCGACAGAAGCAATCGGAACAGCGATGAAACTGACTACGCTCAAGCGCGCAGCGCTCGGATTGGCCGCACTCCTCGCGCTGGGGACCGCCGCGCGCGCGGAGGAGCAGCCGTACGCGTTCAACGTGCTCAACCAGCGCTCGGTCGCGCTCACTTCGCAGTACTGGAACCCGATCCTCATCTACGTCGCCAAGAAGAGCGGCGTGCCGCTCGAGCTGAGGCTCGCCCGGACCACGAAGGAAGCGAACGCCCTTGCGGAACAGGGGCAGTACCATTTCCTGTACACGAACCACTTCTTCACGCCGGAACGCGACCGCCTCGGCTTTCACGTGATCGCCCGCCCGGCCGGCCCCGGCATCCGCGGCCAGATCGCGGTGCCGGCGGACTCGCCGATCAAGTCGCTCGCCGAGCTGAACGGCAAGGAAGTCGCGTTCGCCAGCCCCGACGCGTTCGCCGCGTACTGGCTGCCGATGGACGCGCTGCTCAAGGCGAAGGTCAACGTGAAGCCGGTGTTCACCGCCAACCAGGAAGCGGGCCTCGCCCAGCTCAAGGTCGGCACGGTCGCCGCGGCCGGCGTCAACGACTCGATCATCCAGCGCTACGCGCGCCGCGAAGGGTTCGAGTACCGCCTGCTGTGGAACTCGGAGATCTACAACGACCTGTGCATCATGGCGAGCTCGAAAGTGCCCCCGGCGAAGCTCGCCGCGGTGCGCGACGCGCTCATCGGCATGATGAACGATCCGGAAGGCCGCAAAGTGCTCCAGGCCGGCGCCGATCTGCTCAAGATGAACAAGGATCACCTGGGCTTCATCGCGTCGTCGGACCGCGATTACGACAACTATCGCGCGTTCTACAAGAAGACACTGGTCAAAGCCGTCAACTAAAGCCGAGCGCTCCAAGGAATCGTTCGCCATGAAAGCACTGCGGTTTCTGAACCTCTGGTCCCGATGGGGCCTGATCCCGCGCCTGATGGCGGCGGTCGGCTTCGCCAGCCTCGTCGGAGGCGGCATCCAGAACTACCTCCTGGTGCTCGAAGGGGCGGCGGAGCATTCGGCGCGTCACGAGCGCGAGGTGCACGAGACGCTGAAATTCCTGGCGCCCCTCGTCGCCGACCAGGCGGTGCTCGGCGACTACGCCGCGATCAACCAGCTCCTGAACAACCAGGCCAAGAAGCTTGAGATCAACGTCCTCAAGTGGACGGACAAGAGCGGCCGCAACCTGTCGGGCCGCGACACGCCGGACAAGCTCGAAGCGCCCCGCTGGTTCACCACGCTGGTGCCGATCGCGCACGTCGAGGCGACCCTCGAGGTCGAGACCGGCGGCGCCAACTACGGCACGCTGTACGGCGAGATGAACTCGGTGCCCGCGAGCAACCGCCTGTGGTCGCAGTTCGTGCACCAGCTCCAGATCGTGTTCGCGACGCTGCTGCTCACCCTCCAGGTGATCTGGCTGATCTTCCGCGGCAACCTCGGCACGCTGCGCATGCTGGCGATGTCGGCCAACCGCTTCAGTCTCGGCGAGCACGCGGTGCGCGTGAAGTCGGACGGCGCGCCGGAAGTGCGCGCGGCGGCCGACGCGTTCAACAACATGGCGAACAACATCGAGAGCCTCATCGCGTCTCTCGGCGAGTCCGAAACGACCAACCGCCGCCTCGCCGCGATCGTGAAGCAGTCGTCCGAGGCGATCTGGACGCGCGACCTCTCCGGCCGCATCACCACGTGGAACGCGGGCGCGACGGTGCTCTTCGGCTACACCGCCGACGAGGCGATCGGCCACCGCATCAGCGTCGACAAGACGTCGACCGACGAGGACGCGAAGCGACTCGAGCGCCTGAAGTCGGGCGAGACCTTCTCGTACGAGACCCGCGCGGTCACGAAGAACGGCCGCGAGATCGACATCGAGGTCGCCGCGGCGCCGCTGCACGACGAGAACCACAGCGTCGTCGGCAAGATCTGCGTCGCGCACGACGTGACCGAGCGCAAGCGCGCCGAGGCCGAGCTCTCCGCCGCGCGCGAGGCCGCCGAGGCCGCGAACCAGGCGAAGTCGAGCTTCCTCGCCAAGATGAGCCACGAGATCAGGACGCCGATGAACGGCGTGCTCGGCATGACCGAGCTGCTGCTCGAGACCGGCCTCACGCCGACGCAGCGCCGCTTCGCGGAGACGGTGCAGCGCTCGGGCAAATCGCTGCTCGCGATCATCAACGACATTCTCGACTTCTCCAAGATCGAGGCGGGCAAGCTCGACCTCGAGCACATCGATTTCGACCTGCGCCAGACCATCGAAGACACGATCGAGCTGCTCGCCGAGCGCGCGCAGAGCAAGGACCTCGAGCTCGCCTGCAACCTGCCGGTGAACCTTGCGGCGCGCGTCAAGGGCGATCCGCTGCGTCTGGGCCAGGTGCTGACGAACCTCGTCGGCAACGGCATCAAGTTCACCGAGGAAGGCGAAGTGTCGGTGTCGGTATCGACGCGCGACGAGACCCCCGAGAGCGTCACGCTGCGTTTCGAAGTGATCGACACCGGCCCCGGCATCACCAAGGAAGCGCAAGGCCGCATCTTCGAGAACTTCTCGCAGGCCGACGGCTCGACCACGCGCAAGCACGGCGGCACGGGTCTCGGCCTCGCGATCAGCAAGCAGCTCGTCGAGATGATGGGCGGCGAGATGCGCGTCGAGTCGACGCCGGGCGTGGGCTCGACCTTCTGGTTCGAGGTGAAGTTCGAGAAAGCCGCGCAGGAAGCGGCGGACGAGCCGGCGTTCCGCAACAAGCTCGAAGGCGTGCGCACGCTCATCGTGGCGCGCAACGCGACCACCCGCGGCACGCTCAACGCGCAGATGACCAACTGGGGCATGCAGAACCGCAGCGTCGAGACCGGCGAACAGGCGATGGGCCAGCTCACCAACGCCGCGGCGCGGGGCGCGCCGTACGACATCGTGATCGTCGACAGCGCGATGAACGGCTCGGGCGCGCTCGACCTCACGCGCAAGATCAAGTCCGACCCCGCGCTCTCCGACGCGCGGGTCATCTGGCTCACGCCCGTCGGCCGTCACGGCGACGTGCGCGAGCTGCGCCAGGCGGGCGTGCTGATGTGCCTGTCGAAGCCGGTGCGCCAGTCGGCGCTTTACAACGGTCTGATCGGCGCGGTCACGGGCGAAGGCGATGCGATCGCCGACATGGCGCCGGCCGAGCCCGCGAAGGCGCCGGCCAAGCGCGAAAACCGCGGCAAGCTGCTGCTCGCGGAGGACAACGCGGTCAACCAGCAGGTCGCGCTCGCGATCCTCAAGATCGAGGGCTATCAGGTGACCGTCGCGAAGAACGGCGTGGAAGCGGTCGCCGCGTTCCAGAAGGACGCGTTCGATCTCATCCTGATGGACTGCCACATGCCGGAGATGGACGGATTCGAGGCGACACGCAACATCCGCCGCATGATGAAGGACGGCGAGCTGAAGCGCATTCCGATCATCGCGCTCACCGCGAACGCGATGCAGCAGGACCGCGACGAGTGTCTCAGCGCCGGCATGGACGATCACCTGTCCAAGCCGTACACCCGCCTGCAGATGCGCGCGATGCTCGACCGCTGGCTCGCCCAGCCGGCCGAAGCCGCAGCGGCCTGAGACTCAAAAGGGGGAAACAGGGAAGAAAAACCGGGGCATAACCCCGGTTTTTCTTGCTTTTAAAGGAAAGGGAGGTTCAAGGAGGGAAACCTTGGTTTCCCTCCTTGGCGTTCACCGCCCCTTCAGGGTCGTCGTCAGACGACCCTGAAGTTTTTGAACTGCCAGGGATCGTCGGTATCCAGATCCTCCGGGAACGGATGGTTCCGTCCCTGCAGCGGCGTCCAGTCGCTGTACGCCCCCGCCTGCTCGCCCAGATACGGGCTGGCGATCTCCAGCACGCGCTCGAAGTCGACGTCGTCGGGATCGACGATCCCTGCGCGCGGATTCTCCATCGCCCACACCACCCCGCCCAGCACGCCGGCGGCGACCTGGATGCTGGTCGCGTTGTTGAACGGCGCGAGCTTGCGGGCTTCGTGCACCGAGATGCGCGAGCCGTACCAGTACGCCCCCTTCGCGTGCCCCATCAGCAGCGCGCCGAGCTCGTCGACGCCGTCGGTGATCTCGTCCATGAAGATGCGCCGCTGCTCCTGCCCGATCCAGCCCTTGCCCGCGAGCTCGTGCACCGACGACACGGTGTCGTCGCACGGGTGATACGCGTAATGACACGTCGGCCGATAGAGCACGCGCTCGCCTTCACGCACGGTGAAGTAGTCGGAGATCGAGATCGACTCGCTGTGCGTGATCAGGAAACCGTGGAACTGCCCTTCTCCCGGCGTCCACGAGCGCACCTTCACCGAAGCCCCCGGCCGCGTGAGGTAGATCGCGGCCTTGCAGCCGAACTCGTGCTCGCGCCCGTCGTGCGGGAAGTGCTTCTCGTGCGAGCCCCAGCCGAGCTCGCACGGCTGCGAGCCTTCGCCGATGAAACCGTCGACCGACCAGGTGTTGACGAACTCGAAGCGGCGCTTGCGGGGATCGGCGACCTGCGTGTCGCGCTCGGCGCAGTGTATCGTCTTCACGCCGAGCTCCATGCCGAGCCTGCCCCATTCCGCGCGCGTACGCGGCGTCTTCACCTCGCCTTTGATGTCGCGGGCGATGTTGAGCATCGCCTGCTTCACCCAGTGCGAGATGAGGCCGGGGTTGGCGCCGTGCGTCGGGAGGACCGTCGGTCCGCCGTTCGGATACTTCCCCTTCATGTCCATCACCGCCTCGCGCAGCCCGTAGTTGCTGCGATGCGAAGGCGAAACGCTCGGGTCGGTGTAGCCCCCGAGCCACGGCTCGATGCACGTGTCCAGGTACATCGCGCCCTGCTCGCAGCACAGCTCGATGAGCGCGACGCTCGAGACGTCGACCGACAGATTGAGGAGAAAATCGCCCCTGCCGAGCAGGGGCTCGAGGATGGCGCGGTAGTTCTCGCGCGTTAAGGGACGGACGTCGAACTTGATGCCGTAATGCTTCGCCTCGGCTACGCCCCGATCGTCACCCGTGACGATGCAGATGCGCGAAGGCTCCATGTCGATGTGACGCAGCAGCAGCGGCAGCGAGCCTTGCCCGACCGATCCGAAGCCCACGATGACCAGGCGTCCCTCGAATTTGACGTGCTTTTTGCTCTCCATTTCATAAACTGCCTATCGCGTGACCAAAGACGGCGCGGAGTGTAACAGTTAATGAGCGGCTGCCCAATATATGGGCGGCTTTCTCGTGGTCAATAAGGAGGGAAAGCAGGCGGCGGGCCGTAATAAGGCGGATACGGCTCGTTGGGCCGCGGCGGCGGCGGATAGCGCGGCGGCGGCGGGGCGGGCACGATCGGCGCGGGCGACAGCGCCTTCATGTCCGCTTCGTCGAGCCGCCACACCGTGCCGGGCTGCGGAGAGCCGTCCAGGGTCGCGGCTTCGGACGCTTTCATCGTGACGACCTCGCCGTAGCGCGGCGGCTCGGCGACGCAGGCCCCGAGCAGCGATGCAACGACCAACGGAATCAGGCAGCGCATGCGTGTGACCTCCGGAATGTGCGACGCTATGATAAGCCTCACCCGTCGTCCTGGCGTGCGCCAGGACCCATTCGACGCGGCAGCGTCGTCCCCGCGAAGGCGGGGATCCATTCGACGCAGTAGCGTCGTCCCCGCGAAGGCGGGGATCCATTTTGAACTTGGGCCGCCATGCCAACGATAGGCGAAGAAGTCGCAACTCCCCACCAAACCGTCGCCGCGCTCATCCGCCGCGCGCGCGCCGCGCAGCAGATTTACGCCCGCTACGGCCAGCAAGCGCTCGACGAGGTCGTCGCCGCCGTCGGCTGGGCGATCATGGAGCCCGCGCGCAACCGCGCGCTCGCCGAGATCGCGGTCCGCGACACCGGGCTGGGCAAGGTCGAGGACAAGATCGACAAGAACCACCGCAAAACGCTCGGGCTCCTGCGCGATCTGAAGGGCGCGGTCTCGACCGGCGTCCTCGCCGATGACCCCGAGCGCGGAATCGTCGAGATCGCCAAACCCGTGGGCGTGGTCGCCGCGGTCGTGCCTTCGACCAATCCCGGCGCGACGCCCGCGAACAACGTGATCAACGCGCTGAAGTGCGGCAACGCCATCATCCTGTCGCCTTCGCCCAAGGGCTACTCCACCGCCGCCCGGCTGCTCGACTACATCCACGAGGAGCTCGATCGCGTCGGCGCGCCGCGCGACCTCGTGCAGCTCCTGCCGCACCCGGTCACCAAGGCGCTCTCGCAGGCGCTGATGCAGCAGGCGGACCTCGTCGTCGTGACCGGCTCGCAGGCGAACGTGCGCGCCGGCTACTCGAGCGGCACGCCGGCGCTGGGCGTGGGCGCGGGCAACGTCGCGGTGATCGTCGACGCGAGCGCCGACGTCGATGCCGCGGCCGCGAAGATCATGCGTTCCAAGATCTTCGACCACGCCACGAGCTGCTCGTCGGAGAACAGCGCGATCGTGCTCGACGCGGTGTACGCGCGCACGATCGCCGCGCTCTTGCGCCAAGGCGGCGCACTGCTCACCGCCGAGGAGAAAGCGCAGCTCGGAAAAGCGATGTTCCCCGGCGGCAAGCTCGCGTCGGCGGTGACCGCGCAGCCGGTCTCGCGCATCTGCGCGCTCGCCGGTCTCACGCGGCCCGCGCTCGCCGCCGCGAAGTGCCTGATCGTCGAAGAGACCGGCGCGGGACGCGAGCATCCCTTCTCCGGCGAGAAGCTCTCGCCCGTGCTCACGGTCTACCGCGCGCGCGACTTCGACGACGCGATGGCCGTCATGCGCTCGATCTACGACTACATGGGCAACGGCCACTCGTGCGGCATCCACACCGGGGACGAGTCGCACGTCCAGCGCCTCGGCCGCGAGATGACCGTGTGCCGTGTGATCGTCAACCAGGCGCACGCGATCGCCAACGGCGGCAGCTTCGACAACGGGCTGCCCTTCTCGCTGTCGATGGGCTGCGGCACGTGGGGCGGCAACAGCTTCTCCGAGAACCTCAACTACCGGCACTTCATGAACGTGACGCGCATCGTGCGGCCGATCCCGCCTCGCGAGCCTTCCGTCGAGGACGTCTTCCACGAGTACTGGGCGAAACACAAGATCAAAGCATGAACACGGAGGGACACGGAGGGCACGGAGGGCACGGAGGAACGCGGAGGAGAAGCGAAACGATTAGGCGTCGTCCATGCGTCGTCGCGTGCGGTGATAATGTTGTGAGCGTGCGAGGTGATATCGATTTCCTCCGTGTCCTCCGTGTCCTCCGTGTTGAAGCTTTTTGCTTTTAAAACATGAAGACGATCCGCGAGTACGTCGATAAGCGAGCTACCGAGACGCCCGACGCGACTTATCTCATCGCGCCCGAGACCGGCGCGGCGATGACGTACGGCGAGCTCAGGCGCGCGTCGGTCGAGCTCGCGCGATTCCTCGGCTCGCGCGGCCTCGCCAGGGGCGACAAGGTCGCTCTGATGCTGCACAACAGCTACCAGACCGCGCGCCTCCTGATCGGCGTGATGTACGCGGGCTACACCGTCGCGCCGCTCAACCTCGTCGCGCAGCAGAGCCAGATCGTGTACGTGCTCGATCACTCGGACACCGTCCTCGTGTTCACGAGCGCCGAGCTCGAGCCGCGGCTCAGAGAAGCGCTGACTGCGGTTACGCGCGAGATTCAGGTGGTGGTGATCGATCCGGATTCGACGACGGAGCTGCAGGCGGGGGCGCCTGCGCCACAGCCTCTGCATGCAGTCGCCGAAGACGACGACGCATTGCTGATGTACACCTCCGGCACCACCGGCGTGCCCAAAGGCGTGCTCCACACCCACGGCAGCGTGGTCGCGGGCGGCGTGTACACGAGCGAGGCGCATCGCCTCGGACCGTCCGACCGCGTGCTGTGCGCGCTGCCGCTGTATCACATCAACGGCCAGATCGTGACCGCGGTCGCGCCGCTGGTGCACGGCGGAAGCGTGGTGATGCCGCATCGCTTTTCGGTCGGCCATTACTGGGAGCTCGTCGCTGCGCACGCGTGCACGTGGATCAACGTGGTGCCGACGATCATCGCTTACCTCCTGAACGCGCCCGCGCCGCGCGAGCGCGGGCTCGACGTCTCGCGCGTGAAGTTCTGCCGCTCGGCGTCGGCGCCGCTGCCGCCCGAGCTGCACCGCGCGTTCGAGACGAAGTTCGGCATCGGCATCATCGAGACCTTCGGCATGACCGAGACCAACGCGCCGTGCTTCACCAATCCTTACGACGCAGACAAACGCAAGGTCGGCAGCCCCGGGCAGGCCTACGGCAACGACGCGAAGATCGTCGATCCCGCGACGCTCGCGACTCTGCCGCCGGGTGCGGTCGGCGAGATCATGCTGCGCGGCGCGAACGTGATGAAGGGCTACTACAAGGACGCGCAGGCGACCGCCAAGACGCTGCACGCGGACGGCTGGATGCACTCGGGCGACCTCGCCTATATGGACGAAGAAGGATTCGTGTTCGTCACCGGCCGCATCAAGGAGCTCATCATCAAGGGCGGCGAGAACATCGCCCCGCGCGAGATCGACGAAGCGCTGCTCGAGCATCCGGCGGTGCTCGAAGCGGCCGCGGTCGGCATCCCCGACGCGCTGTACGGCCAGGACATCATGGCGTGCGTGGTGCTCAAGCCCGATGCCGCATGCTCCACCGCCGACCTCGACGCGCACTGCCTGAGCGTGCTCGGGCGCTTCAAGTCGCCCAGGCAGATCCGCATCGTCGAGACGCTGCCCAAAGGCCCGTCGGGCAAGGTCCAGCGTCTGAAGCTGCTCGAGCTCTGATGGGGCTGTACCAGCGGTACCTGCTGCCACGGCTGATCGACCTCGCGATGCGCGTGTCGGAGGTCAGGCGCTATCGTGCGCTGATCGTGCCGCGCGCGCACGGCGACGTGCTCGAGCTCGGCATCGGCTCGGCGCTCAACCTGCCTTACTACGGCGCGCACGTGCAGCGCCTCGAAGGTGTCGACCCCTCGGTCGAGCTCCTCGCAATGGCTCAGCACCGCGCGTGCGATGCGCCGTTCGAGATCGAGCTCCTGCCCTCGCCCGCCGAATCGCTGCCGCTCGCCGATGCGTCGTTCGATTGCGTGGTGACGACCTTCACGCTGTGCAGCGTCGGCGATCCCGCCGCCGCGATGCGCGAAGCGCGGCGGGTGCTCAAACCCGGCGGCAGGCTCCTCTTCGCCGAGCACGGGCTCGCGCCCGAGGAGAGCGTGCGGCGCTGGCAGCACCGGCTCAACCCGGTGTGGCGCAAGCTCGCGGGCGGCTGCAACCTCGATCGCCGGATCGACGACATCGTCGAACAGGCCGGCTTCACGTTGGGCGACATACAGCGCGGCTACGCCCGCGGGCCGCGGCCGTTCGCTTACATCTACTGCGGCGAGGCGCGCGCGAGTTAACGTGAAAATGGGTCCCGGATCTCATGCGCTACCGCGCACAGGTCCGGGACGCCGCGACGATCGTCGCGGCGGCATGCACCTTGCAGCAAGGCGGTATCCGATACCGGCCAAGGTGTGCAGATGAACGTGAAGCAGGCATGGGCGCTCGCCAGGCAGAGCATGAGCTCGTGGTCCGAGGATTACGCGCCGAGCATGGGTGCGGCGCTCTCCTACTACACCCTGTTCTCGATCGCGCCGCTGCTCATCATCGTCATCGCGGTCGCCGGCATCTTCTTCGGCGCGGACGCGGTGCAAGGCGTGATCTTCGCGCAGCTCCAGTCGCTGATGGGGCAGGAAGCCGCCGAGGCGATACAGGACATGCTCGCGACCACGAGCGATCCCGCGGCCGGCGGCATCGCGACGATCGTCAGCGTGGCCGGTCTCGCGATCGGCGCGACGACGGTGTTCAACGAGCTGCAGAACGACCTCGACCGCATCTGGCGCGCGCCGGCGCGCGAGCGCTCGAGCGGGATCTGGACGCTGCTGCGTACGCGCCTGCTCTCGTTCGGGATGATCCTCGCGGTGGCCTTCCTGTTGACGGTATCGCTCGTCACTTCGGCGGCGCTGGCGACCATCGGCAAGTGGTGGGACGGCTGGTTCGGCGCGTGGGAAGGCGTGGCCTACGTGCTCGACGTGGCGATCAACTTCGGCATGCTCACGCTCATCTTCGCCCTCATCTACAAGATGATCCCGCGCGTTCACGTCGCGTGGCGCGACGTGTGGGTCGGGGCCGGCGTCACCTCGGCGCTCTTCGTGCTGGGCAAGTTCCTGATCGGCCTCTACATCGGCAAGAGCGACATGACCTCGTCGTTCGGCGCGGCGGGCTCGATGGTGCTCGTGATGGTGTGGGTCTACTGGTCGGCGCAGATCTTTCTCTTCGGCGCCGAGTTCACGTGGACGTACGCGAACCTGTACGGGTCGCGCAAGGAAGTCGCGAAGCGCGAAGGGACCGTGCCGGGCGCGCCGCAGGAAGTGCCTGCGAAGAGCGTGGAGAACACCGGCGCACCGGCCGCCGACGCAGGCAGCGCCAAGCCGCGCGCGCCCAGAGCGACCGACATGCCGCCGATCCCCATCGGCACCGCGCCGCTGACGACGCGCCGCGCCGAGCCGCCTTACCCCGTCGCGCCGACGAGCATCACGACGGCAGCGATCGCGCCGGAAGACGCGAGCGTTCGAACGTCGGGCAGGAACAAGCACATCGCGGTGGAAATCGCGCTATCGACCGCGCTGGCGATCGGCATCGGCGTGGCGGCCAGGCTCCACGGGTTCAGACGCCTGTTCAGGCATCACGGCAACGGCAAGGTGACGGCCTGACAGGCCGTCATCCCCGCGAAGAGCCTGCCCCCGAATGCTTTAGTCGGGGGCGGGGATCCATTTTGACGTAGCCCGAAAATGGATTCCCGATCACTTCGCGCTGGCGCGCGGTCGGGAATGACGGTACCTAGAAGTTCGCCGGGCGTTCGTTGAATCTCTGGACGCTCTCGACCACGAGCCGCTTGGCCAGCGCGCTGTCCCCCCAGCCTTTCAGACGCATCCACTTCCCTTCTTCCAGATCCTTGTAGTGCGAGAAGAAGTGCTCGATCTGCCGCATCAGCCCCGGCGGCACGTCCGACACTTCGTTCACCCCGTTGTATTGCGGCGCGATCTTCGGCAGCGGCACGCACAGGATCTTCTCGTCGCCGCCGGCGTCGTCCTCGGTCTCGAGCACGCCGACCGTGCGGCACGCGATCACCGTCCCCGCGATGAGGGGTATGGGCGTGATCACCAGCGCGTCGAGCGGATCGCCGTCGTTGGACAGCGTGTGCGGGACGAAGCCGTAGTTGCACGGGTAGTGCATGGGGGTGGCGAGAAAGCGGTCCACGAGAAGCGCGCCCGAGGCTTTCTCGAATTCGAACTTGATGCCCGGACCGTAGGCCGGGATCTCGATGACCACGTAGAGCTCGTCGGGAACGCGCGGACCGGTCGGGAGTTTTTCGAGCTGCATGCTGGTAGGGAGGGCGAAAAAGGGTCGCCATGATACATGCGATTTGCTTGCCGGGCACCGCGGTCCCGGTGCACTATTGATTCGCGCGCCCCATAACGATAAAGCTCAGCGACCGGCGCCACGTCCAAAAACGGAGGAGCCAAATGCTCAAGGTCGCATCCACCGCGGCGGCGCTTTGCGCGGCCGCATCCGCCGCGCTTGCGTTTTCCGTACTGTCCACCCCCGCCGCGAACGCCCAGTCCCTCGCCGATCTCGCCAACGACGAGAAGAGCACCGACAACGTGCTCACCTACGGGATGGGCTATTCGCAGAACCGCTTTTCCCCGCTCAAGCAGATCCACAAGGGCAACGTGAAGCGCCTCGTCCCGGTATGGAGCGTATCGCTGTCGAGCAACCTCGGCGAGCAGGGTCAGCCGCTGGTGCACGACGGTGTGCTCTACGCGGGCAACGCCGAGTACACGGTCGCCATCGACATCGACAGCGGCAAGCAGCTCTGGCGCACGCCGGTCGGCTTCGATCCGCAGGTGCCGCGCGTGGTGTGCTGCGGCCAGTCGCTCAAAGGCATCGCGATCTACAACGGCAAGATCTTCCGCGGCACGCTCGACGCGCACATCGTCGCGCTCGACGCGAAGACCGGCAAACAGGTGTGGAAGACCCAGGTCGCCGACTGGAAGAACGGCTTCTCGATCACCAGCGCGCCGCAGGTCGCGAACGGCGTGGTGATGACCGGCATCTCGGGCGCCGAGTTCGGGATCCGCGGCTTCATCGACGGCTACGATCCGGAGACCGGCAAGCAGCTCTGGCGCCGCTACACCGTCCCCGCACCGGGCGAGAAAGGCAGCGAAACGTGGCCCAAGGACGATTCCTGGACGCGCGGCGGCGGCTCGACGTGGATGACCGGCTCGTACGATCCTGAGCTCGACCTCGTCTACTGGGGCACCGGCAACGCAGGGCCGTGGGATCCGCGCGGACGCCCCGGCGACAACCTCTATACCGCGTCGCTGCTCGCGATCAAACCCAAGACCGGCGAGATCGCGTGGCACTACCAGCTCGTGCCCAACGAGATGTTCGACCTCGACGCGACGTGGGAATGGATCCTCGGCGACCTCAACGTCAACGGCAGCAAGCGCAAAGTGGCGATGCACATGAGCCGCGGCGGTTTCCTGTACGTCGTCGATCGCGCCAACGGTCAGCTCGTCTCGGCGCAGCCGTTCGAGAAGATCAACTGGGCGACGCACGTCGACATGAAGACCGGCCGCCCGGTCGAGTCGGATATCTCGAAGAAGATGCGCGCCGGCGAGCAGATCGAGCTGTGGCCCGGGCAGTGGGGCGCGAAGAACTGGTCGCACGCGGCATTCGATCAGAGCAAAGGTCTGCTCTATGCGAACACCATGCACCATTCGCGGCTGGTCAAGTTCGCGCCGGTCGAATACAAGGTCGGCCAGCGCTATGTCGGCTTCGAGAACCGGCCGGTGCCGGATCGTCCCAAGGACGAGCCGATCGCGCACATGGACGCGGTCGATCCGCTGACCGGCAAGGCGAAGTGGCGCACGCCGATCATGGACATCCCGCACTACTCGGCGATGCTGGCGACCGCGAGCGGCCTGCTCTTCACCGGCAAGGAGACCGGCGAGTTCATCGCGGTCGACGCCGACACCGGCAAGACGCTGTGGCAGTTCCAGACCAGCTCGGGAATCAACGCCCAGCCGATCACCTACACCCACAAGGGCAAGCAGTACGTCAGCGTGCAGGTCGGGGTCGGCGGGGTGAACGTCGCGCGGATGGGCGCTCAGCTTGCGAACGTGCCGCGGGGCGGGTCGGTCTGGACGTTCGCGCTGGTGGATTGATGACCGTCATTCCCGCGGAGACGGGAATCCATTTTGACTCGGCGGTTTGAAATGGATTCCCGATCGCCCGCTACCGGGGTCGGGAATGACCAAGCCTTTATGCCCTGCGGCGCCGCTCGTCCTCCGATTTCCACGCGACATACCCGTGCGCGACGGCGTCCTCGGTGCATTCCTTGAGCGTCTTGAAGGTGCGGTCGGAGACCTGCTCTTCGCCCTCCGGATCGACGACGCGCCAGGTCCACGACCCGTCCTCGCCGATCGGGAAACTCCACTGTTTGCGTCTTTCCACGTTCTCCCCTGTTCCGCCGCCGGCCATCAAAGAAGGCCCTAAGGCAATAGCGGTACCCGGGGCCCGCCACATTGTAGGGGTGTTGGGCCCGCACCGACGCGGCAAAATGACGCAATCGAACGCCGGTCGGCCGCGGTTGTCACTCTGTCTGCGCTCGCATAATCTCGACATTCGAAGCCGATCGCATCCTTGAAGTGAACTCCACCCGCCGCCGTCTCCTTGCCGCCGCCGGCGCGACAGCCGCCGGCGCTGCCGCGTGGATGTTGTGGCCGCGCCGCGAGCCCTTGCCCGCGGCCCCGCCGCGCCTGGTCCTCGCGCCGGACCCGATGTTCCCCAACCCGCTGCTGCTGCCGCAGGACGAAGGCTATTTCGGCATCGCCGACGTCGACGGCGCGGTAGCCCTCGTCGGCCGCCCGGTGACCCACGAGATCGTCCCCGGCAAGCCCGCCGCGATGCTCGGCTACGTCCTGGATCGCGGTGAGCACAGCTACGTCAATCCGCTGCTGCGCGCTCAGAAAGGCGCCAACCTGCGGGTGCGCTACCTGAATGCGCTCGACGAGACGAGCATCGTGCACTGGCACGGCCTGACGAACGACACCAACAACGACGGCCATCCGCATTACGCGGTGGCGAGCGGCGAGATATACGACTACCAGTTCACCGTCGCCAACCGCGCCGGCACGTACTGGTATCACCCGCACCCGCACCATCTCGCCGGCAAGCAGGCCTACCTCGGGCTCGCCGGCCTGTTCATCGTCGAGGACCCCGAGGAGATCGCGCTCTCGCGGGCGCTCGACGTCACGCTGGGCACGACCGACGTGCCTCTGCTCATTCAGGACAAGCGCCTCCGCGCCGACGGCAGCCTCGATTACAAGCCCGGCGCGCAGGAGCACTTCCACGGCTTCTGCGGCGGCAGCGTGCTCCTCAACACCACGCCGTCGCCGTGCCTGGACGCCGAGGCGCGGCTCTACCGCTTCAGGCTCGTGAACGGCTCCAACGCGCGCATCTACCGCCTCGCGTTCATGGACTTTGATCGCGCCCTGCCCTTCCATGTCATCGGCGCCGACGGCGGCCTGCTCGAGCGCCCGGTGCCGGCGCAGGAGCTTTTCCTGGCGCCCGCCGAGCGCGCGGACGTCGTGCTCGATCTCTCCGCGGCCGCGCTCGGCTCGCGCGTCATGCTCGCGAGCCTGCCGTTCGACGCGATGGCGTTCTCGTCCAAGGCCGGCGCGGCCGCGGCCCAGGCCGACGTGCCGGCGAACGGCGCGCCGCTCGACCTCATGCTGATTCGCGTGGTCTCCGGTCCGACGTCGAACGGCGCGCTGCCGCAGACGTTGTCGCGCGTCGAGCCCGCGGCGCCGGGCGACGCCGCGACCCGCCGCTTCACGCTCGACCAGGCGAAAGGGGTGTGGCGCATCAACCGCGGCACGTATCGCATGACCGAGACCGAGTTCAGCGTTGCACGCGGCTCGCGCGAAGTGTGGGAGTTCCACAACCCGCATCCCGCGATGCCTCACCCGATCCACGTGCACGGTTTCCAGTACCGCATGCTCGAGCGGCGCGGCAGCCCCGACCACCTCGCGCGGCTCGCGGCCGACGACCGCGGGCTTCCCGCCGCCGAGCTCGGCTGGAAGGACAGCGTGCTGCTGTGGCCCGGCGAGACCCTGCGCATGCTCATCGATTTCACCCATCCGTTCGCGGGCGACCAGATCTACATGCTCCAGTGCCACAATCTCGAGCACGAGACGCACGGGATGATGGTCAACTTCCGCGTCGCATGAAGGTATCGCGGCGCGGCTTCATCGGCGGCGCCGTCACGGCCGCGACGCTGCATGCGCTCGGCGCGCATCGCGCCGCGCATGCCGCGCAAGCCGCAAATCGCCGCCGCAGCGAGTACGGCGACGTGCGTCCCTTCGCCGACCGCGACGGCCGCACGATACTCGCGCTGCCCGAAGGCTTCGCATACGCGACGTTCAGCAGGACCGGCGAGCCCTTCGGCGACGGTCTCGCAGTGCCTCGCAGCCACGACGGCATGACGTGCGTGCCGGGACCGAAAGGGCTGTTGCGGCTCATCCGCAACCACGAGGTGATCAACGCCGCGGGCGATTTCTCGCGAGGCTTGCGCGTCCCGCGCGAGCTCGCGTACGACGCCAAAGGCATGGGCGGCTGCATGGCGCTCGATTTCGATCCGCGCGCCAGGCGACTCGTGCGCCAGTTTTTCGCGCTCGGCGGAACGATCGCCAACTGCGCCGGCGGGCTCTCCTACCGCAACCAGGGCTGGATCACGTGCGAAGAGGTCCCGCGGGGCATCGCGGAAGGCTACGAGAAACCGCACGGCTACGCTTTCCACGTGCCGGCGCACATCGAGAACACCGTCGCCGCGACGCCGATCAGGGCGATGGGGCGCTTCGCGCACGAAGCGGCGGTCGCGTCGGCGTCGGGCCGGGTCTACGAAACCGAAGACTCGGGCAACACGTCCGGTTTCTACCGCTACACGCCGCGCACGCCCGACGATCTCTCAACGGGCCGATTGCAGATGCTCGCGGTGAGAGGCGCGCCCGAAGCGTCGCTGTATACGGGACAGACGATCGGCGCGGCGCTTCCCGTGGACTGGGTCGACATCGAGAACCCCGATCCCGATCTGGAGCACGGCGCTCCGTCATGCTTTCGTCAGGGCCGCGCGCGCGGCGGCGCGGCCTTCAACCGGCTCGAAGGCATCTTCCGCGGTCTCGACGGCGAATCGATCTACTTCGTGTCGACGAGCGGCGGCCCGGCGCGCTACGGACAGCTCTGGCGCTACGCGCCGGCGGACGATCGCGCGAAAGCGGACGAGCTCACGCTCGTTTTCAGATCGCCTTCGGGCAGCGTGCTCGAATCGCCCGACAACCTCACGATCAGCGCACGCGGCGGCATCCTTTTCTGCGAGGACGACGCGATCGGCAACGGCGACGCCCATCCTCTGACGGGCAAGCTCACCGAGATCAACCGGCTGGTCGGCCTGAGCGTGCGCGGCGAGCCGTTCACCTTCGCGGTGAACCTGCTGAACAGGAGCGAGTTCGCCGGCGCGTGCTGGAGCCCCGACGGCGAGATCCTGTTCGTCAACCTCTACGGCGATTCGACCCCGGGCAGCGGCATGACCTGCGCCATATGGGGTCCTTGGACAGACGGCCCCTTATAGGGCCGCCTGCCCAAGGACCCCGGCGCAAGCGCCGGTAAACGCCCCGGAGGGAAACCAAGTTTTCCTCCGGGACCTCGCTTCCTTTAACTACGGCGTCCGGACGAGCGCCGCGCAGCGGCACAGGTCGCGCAGGTCGACATACGCCGCTCTTCGGGCTGCGTAGCGCTGCGCGTCTAACGCCGGCCGTGGTTGTCGTCGTGCCGATTGCGGTCCTTGCGCGGCGTCAAACCGACGTCGGGATGGATCCACATCGCGAGCAGTTGTCCGCCTTCCACGAGCTCCGCGTCGCTGCTCGGCTTGTGCGACTGCACGTCGAGCAGGAACCAGCCTTCGCCGAGGACGTCCTCGGCGTCGATGATGCCGGACGACTCCTCGTCGTTGGTGACGAACCCGGGCTTCTTCGAATCGGGATCGAAGAATTTCGGGTTGTGCGCGGCGACCTGGACGAGCTCCCGCGTGTCGATGGCGTAGAGCCAGATCTTCGCGATGCGGTTGTCGCCGCCCGGGTCTTCGTCCATCACGATGCGGCCGCGCTTGTCGATGGTGACGTTGTCGAGCATCTTGTGGCCTTCGTCGCCGCGCAGCAGGATCTCGATGGTGCCGCCGTTCTCGGGACGCTCGATATCGTCGAAGCGCACGCGCCACAGCCGGCAGTTGTTCGCCGAGCTCGCGGTGGTGACGAAATAGAAATCTCTCATCCGTCCTTCGCGCGGATCCCAGCAGCCGTCTTCGCAACGCTGGAGCCGCGCCACGCCCGCCGCGATCGACTGCGCTTCGAGATCGCCGCCGGAAAGGCTCGACACGTCGCCGAAGCTGTTCAGGCCGAAGCGGCCTTTGCCGATGTAGCCCGTCGTCGCGTTGCCGAGGCCGAACTGATCGCTCTCTTCGGCGACCTGGCCGATCCCGTCGGCGGTGATCGTCATGCCGTACAGCCAGCCGTCGGTCAGGCCGGCGCGCTCGACCGGATGCCCCGAGCTCTTCTTGCTGCCGATGTAGAAATAGACTTCGCTCGGCCGGCCCGAGGGCGGCGTCGCAGAGGTCGAGAGATTGCTGTCGTCCGTCAGCGCGACGATCGTCTTGGCCTGCGGGTGGGGACATGCGACGGCGTTCTCGTACGCCATGCGACCGAAGCGCGGGAGCTGCCACGCCTCGCCGCTGTTGGTGCCCGTCGCCACGCGCGCCCACGCGCGGCCTTCGCTCACTTCCTCGCCGTTCAGGTAGACGCGCTCGCGCGTGCCCTGGCCGTGGGCGAAGAAGGCGCTGACCGCGGGCAGATCGCCGGAGCAGTGGCGCTCCCACGTCGTCGTGCCGGTCACGTAGCGACGGCTCGCCGCGTCCCACAGGAAGACTTTCGAAGCACGGTGAGTATCGACACGAGCTTGGCGCCCGCGATCGACGGTGCGAGATACGGCTCGACGCTCGTGCTCGGTCCGTGCGTGGCCCCCTGGGCATGCACGCTGGACGGTGCGAGCAAAGACGCACCGGCGGCGACGACGGGCGTCGCGAGCGCGCCTTTCAGGAACGAGCGCCGAGGCGCACTCAGTTCATTAGGAGTCATGGTCCCCTTTCGTATTGGACGTTCTGGAGATGGCGCGGCGCGCGGCCGCTCGGATTCCGCACGCAGTCTAGGGACCGACTGTGACAGCGCGGTGACGCTCGTCCCGCCAATTCATGAGACGATGGGCGGACGAACCCTCAAACCCGGGAACGCGGCCCTCTCATGGAACGGATCACCATCTCTCTCGAAGACGACCTGGCGCGCGAGTTCGACGCGTTCATGCACGCCAAGGGCTATACGAATCGGTCCGAAGCGATCCGCGATCTGCTGCGCGCGGAGCTGGACCGGCAGCACCTCGATGCGCGCGCGGCGCCGGCGTGCGTCGGCGTGCTCTCTTACGTCTACGATCACCACGAGCGCAATCTCGCCGCGCGCCTGACAGGACGCGCGCACGACCACCACGACCTGGTGATATCGAGCATGCACGCGCACCTCGACCACGAGAGCTGCGTGGAGACGCAACTGCTTCAGGGCGCCACCGCGCAGGTCAGGAGATTCGCGGACGCGGTCGTCGCGGAAACCGGTGTGCGGCACGGGGCGCTCAATCTCATACCGGTGCAGAGCGCGAAGCGGCCTGCCCACAAGCACCTGCACCTGAGGCCTCTGACCTGACGGCGGGTTAGACCGCCCGCCGTTCGTATGATACTTTCGAAAAAAATCATACGAAGCGGCTTACGTGCTCACGAGACGAGGACTGGCCGGCACGCTCCTGATGTGCTGCGCCCTGGCCTGCAATGCGGCAGGCATTCCCACCCTCGATCCGGTCGAAGTGGTCGAATCGCGCGACGGCCTCGTCGGTACCGCCGATTCGGCGAATCAGGGCACCGTGGTGCGGCAGCAGATCGAAGCGCGGCCGACGTACCGTGGCGGCGAGATACTGGAGCACGTGCCGGGTCTCATCGTCACGCAGCACAGCGGCGAGGGTAAAGCCAATCAGTATTTCCTCCGCGGCTTCAATCTCGACCACGGCACCGACTTCGCGGTGAGCGTGGACGGCGTGCCGGTGAACATGCGCACGCACGGTCACGGCCAGGGCTACAGCGACCTCAACTTCCTGATTCCCGAGCTCGTCGGCGGGCTGCAGTACCGCAAAGGCCCCTACTACGCCGAAGAGGGCGATTTCTCCGCGGCGGGCGCCGCGCGCGTGCGGCTCTCGAACGCTCTCGGCCGCGGCATCGCCGAGGCCGGCATCGGCGGCCAGGGCTACAAGCGCGCGCTCGTCGCGAATTCGCCCCGGCTCGGCCCCGGCCGGCTGCTCTACGCGCTGGAGCTGTTACACAACGACGGGCCCTGGAGCAGGCCGGACGACTATCGCAAGGTCAATGGCGTGCTGCGCTACAGCCAGGGCACGCGCGCGAACGGCTTCGACGTGACCGCGATGGCGTATCGCGGCAAGTGGGACGCGACCGACCAGATCGCGAAACGCGCCGTCGATTCGGGACAGATCGGCCGCTTCGACACGCTCGATCCCACCGACGGCGGTCGTTCGAGCCGTTACGCGCTCTCCGCCGCGTGGCGCCGCGCGCAGGGCGAAAGGAAGACCGAAGCGAACGCCTATATCGTCCGCAGCGACCTGAAGCTCTTCTCGAACTTCACCTACTTCCTCGACGATCCGGTCAACGGCGACCAGTTCGAGCAGAGCGATCGGCGCGTCGTCTCGGGCGCCAATCTCGAACATACGTGGGCCGCAAAGCTCGGCGGCCTCGACGTGGCGAACAGCGTCGGGCTCCAGCTTCGCAACGATCACATCGCGGTCGGGCTGTTCGGCACGCGGGCGCGCGAGCGGCTAGCCACCACGCGCAGCGACCGCGTCATCGAGACCAGCGCCGGCGTGTTCTTCGAGAACGTCGCGTACTGGACGAAGCTCCTGCGTACGGTCGCCGGCGTGCGCGCCGACTATTTCAGCGCCGACGTGAACAGCGACACCGCGGTGAACTCGGGGCGCACCACCGACCGCAAGGTCAGCCCCAAGCTGTCGGTGGTGCTGGGCCCATGGGCCCAAACCGAGCTCTATCTCAACTACGGGCGCGGCTTCCACAGCAACGACGCGCGCGGCACGACGATCGCGGTCGATCCGAAAACCGGCGATGCGGCCCAGCGCGTGCCCTTTCTGGTGAGCGCCACCGGTTACGAAGCCGGGGTGCGTACCGCGATCGTGCCGAAGCTCCAGACGTCCTTGTCGGTGTTCCGGCTCGACGTCGATTCGGAGCTGGTGTTCGTGGGCGACGCCGGCACGACCGAGGCGAGCCGTCCGAGCCGCCGCACGGGTTTCGAGCTCTCCAATCTGTACTCGCCGACATCGTGGCTGCTGCTCGACGCCGACATCGCGTTCAGCGGCGCACGCTTTCGCGACAGCGATCCGGCCGGATCGCGCATACCCGGCGCGGTCGAAGGCGTCGCGACCTTCACGGTGGCAGTCGACAAGCTGGGGCCGTGGTACGGCAGCGCGCGGCTGCGCTATTTCGGCCCGCGGCCGCTCATCGAGGACGACAGCGTGCGCTCGAGCTCGACCACGCTCGTGTCGGCCCGCGTCGGCTATCGCTTCAGCCGCTCGCTGCGCGCTCAGCTCGACGTCTTCAACCTGTTCGATCGCCAGGCGAGCCAGATCGACTACTACTACGACTCGCAGCTGCGCGGCGAGGTCGCGCCGGGCGCGGACGTGCATTTCCATCCGACCGAGCCGCGCTCGTTGCGCGCGTCTATCATCGCGGAGTTCTGACCGGACCAATCAGCCGCAGGAAAAAGAACATGACCCGGTTCGCCGCGTACCTCATCGCCGCACTGCTCGCCTTCGGCGCCGTCGCGCAGGCCGCTGCGGCGCCTGCGCTCGAGCAGATCGGTGAGTTCAGGGCCGTCGAGGCGAACCAGGGCGTCGGCGTCGACGCGGGCCACTTCTACGCCGTCGACAACCACGCGATCGGCAAGTACGACAAGAAGACCGGCAAGCTCGTGAAGAAATGGCAGGGAGAGAAAGGCGGCGCGATCCTGCACCTCGACAGCGCGATGGTCATGGACGGCAAGCTCTACGCCGCGCACTCCAACTACCCGCAATGGCCGATGACGAGCTCGCTCGAGATCTTCGACGCGGAGACGCTGGAGCACATCGGCAGCCACAGCTTCGGCATCCGCTGGGGCTCGCTCACCTGGGCGGACTGGCACGACGGCCACTGGTGGATGGTGTTCGCGAACTACGACCGCCTCCTCGGACCGAACAGGACGCCGTACGGGCACAAGGCGAACACCGTCATGGTGAAGCTCACGAAGGATTTCCAGCCGGTGCAATCGTGGACGCTGCCCAAGGCCATCCTCGATCGCTTCGAAGACATGAGCAATTCGGGCGGCTCGTGGGGTCCGGACGGCTACCTCTACCTCAGCGGCCACGATCCCGCCGAGATCTATCGCATGCGCCTGCCGAAAGCGGGCTCGGTGCTCGAGCTCGTGGACGTCATTCCGATGAACATCCGGGGCCAGGGCATCGCCTGGGACCGGTCACAGCCGGGGGTCATCTACGGCGTCATCCGCGCGACGGTGAAGGAGCGCGCGCTCGGCGGCACTCACAAGGTCACGGCGTTCAGGCTCGTGGAGAAACCCTGAGCGGCGCCTGCCGCAATTTGCTGCGCAGGGTGCGCGCGCGCAGCCTATGTCAGGGCGAGCCGCTTCACGAAAGCCCGCGGCTTTTTCCGCAGGAGCTTCGCGGCGCGCTCGAGCGCGCGCCGCTGCAGCTTGCCCCGGCGCTCGGCGATCTCGCCGGCGAAGCTCGCGCTGTGCGCGTGCAGCGACGCTTCGGTCGTCGAGAGGTGTTGCTCCAGCACGCAGAGATCGTGGTCCTCGCCGAGCTCGCTCGCGAGCTTGTCCGCGCGCTCGACGATCCCGGCGGCGCGCGGAAGAGGCGTGCCGTCCACCGGCGCGAGCGCCTCGCGCAGATACTTCACCAGCTTGCGAAGCTCGTGCAGGCTCGCGGGCGAGCGCTCGGCATCGGCGGCGGCGAACGCCTTCCTCGCCTTGCGATACATCCGGCGAATCGACCGCTCGAGCGTGGCGCCGTGATTCGGAACGTCCCAGAGCGCGGTCCGGCGAACCGTCCGCTCGAGCGCACCGGCGCTCTTCGCGGCGCGTTTCTCCGCCTCGAAACGCCTGCGCGCCTCGCGGTGCTGCGCCCGTAGCCGCCCGCGCAGCGCAGTGAGCAGGAGACGCCTCGCGCGCCCGCGCTTGCGGGCGAGCAGGTCGTTTACCGTATCGAGCATCACCTTCGCATCGCGCAGCTCGGAGAGCGGCCGCGCCGCGTCGCGCACCGCCGCGTTTTCGCGCGTATAGGCCGCACGTCCCGCGGCATCGCGAAGGAGCCGCAGCTTCGCCCGCGCGCTCTTGAGCTTCTTGCGCGCCGCGTGGATGGCCACGTCGTCGATACCGCCGCCGGAGAGGCCGAGCGCCGCTTCCGCGAGCTGCCGCGAGAGCGCCGCTTTGACTGCCGCGGGATGCGCCGGCTTCATGTGCTTGCCCATCGTGCAGTCAACGCGATTTCGCCAGCAACTCCTCGAGCCTTCGGCGCACATCGTCCCGCGTCTTCCTGAACGCGGCGAGCGCATCCTCCTCCGATCCGGCGGCAGCGGCCGGGTCGTCGAGCGCCCAATGGTGCTGCACCAGCCCGCCCGGCGGCAGCGCGCACGTTTCCTCCGCGCACACCGTGATCACCGTGTCGACGTCGCCGAGCGGTATGTCGCCGATCGGCTTGGGCTTTTGCGACGCGATGTCGATGCCGACTTCCTGCATGACGCGCACCGCGTGGGGATCGACGGCGCCCGCGGGATCGGCGCCCGCGCTGCAGACGCTCACGCCCGCCGGGAAGAGCTGTCGCGCGAAACCTTCGGCGATCTGGCTGCGCGCCGCGTTGCGCGCGCCGATGAAGAGCATGCCCCGCGGCATCTGCCTGCCGCCGGTGATCTCGGCCATGCTGCCCATGTGGCGCACGTCCTTGCCGACGACCATGAAGATCACCATCTCGGCGAGGTTGGTCGCGTGGTCGCCGATGCGCTCGAGGTACTTCGCGATCGATTGTGCGCGCACCGCGCGGTAGATGTTGCGCGGGTCTTCCATCATGTAGGTGAGGAGCTCCCGGAAGACCTGGCCGTAGTAGGCGTCGACGACGCGGTCCCGGTCGACGACCTCCCGCGCGCGCTCGGGGTCGGCCTCCACGAACGCGTCGAGCGCATCGCGCACCATCGCCTGCGCGGTCTCGGCCATGCGCGGCAGGTCGACATAGGGCTTGAGCGTGGGCTCCGTGTTGAGCTCGACCACCCGCTCGCAGATGTTGACGCACGCATCGCCGATGCGCTCGAGATCGGTCACCAGCTTGAGCGCGGTCGTGATGAGCCGCAGGTCGGACGCGACGGGCTGGCGCTTGGCGAGTATGCGCAGGCACAGCTCGTCGATCTCGACTTCCAGCCGGTTGATCTGGTGGTCGTAGTCGATCATGCGCCGCGCCAGCTCGCTGTCGCGCTCGGTCAGCGCGCGCATGCTGTTGGCGATCATCTCCTCGACTTTCGCGCCCATCAGCAGAAGCTGATCGTGCAGCTTTTGCAGCTCGGCGTCGTATTCGCGGTCGGTCAGGGTGGGCATAAGCTACCTCGGTTGAGCAATTCGTTTTCAGGCGGCCGCTTCGCGCGCCGCGGACTGCAAGGTGAACCAGAACGTCGCGCCCGCCCCCGGCCGGCTCTCGACCGAGACGCTGCCGCCCATGGCCTCGACCAGATGCTTCACGATCGACAGGCCCAGCCCGGTGCCGCCGAGCTCCCGCGAGCGCCCCGTATCCACGCGGTAGAAACGCTCGAACACGCGCTGCAGGTGCTCGTGGGCGATACCCGGTCCGCTGTCTGCGACCGACACGCGCACCATGCCTTCCGCGGTATCCGCGAAGACCCGTACGGTCGCGCCCTCCGGACAATACTTGAGCGCGTTGTCGACGAGATTGCCGAGCACATGATCGAGCGCGCGCCGGTCCGCCCGCGCGAAAACGCCCGCGGGCACCTCCTGCGTGAGCGTGATGTGCTTCATCTGGGCGCGGTGCGCGTGCTGCGCCAGCGTGCGATCCGCGCAGACGTGAAGATCGACGGGCTCGAGCTCGAGCTTGAGCTCGCGCGATTCGATGCGCGAGAGCTCGAGCAGATCGTCGATCAGGTTCGACAGGCGCTCGGCGTTGCGCTGGATGAGCTCGACGAAGCGCCTCGCCGCTTTCGTGTCCTCTTCGTCGCGCAGGGTCTCGGCCGCCGCCTTGATCGTCGTCAGCGGGCTGCGCAATTCGTGCGAAGCATTCGCGACGAAATCGCGGCGCACCGCCTCGAGCCTGCGCAGCTCGGTGACGTCGACGAACACCGCGAGCACGCCGCGCGGCTCGTCCTGCAGCGTCACCGCGCGCACCAGCACCCGTCGACGCACGAGCCCCGCGAGATCGATCTCGCCTTCGCTGTATGCTCCGCCGGCCGCGTTCTCGAGCAACTGGTTCAGCTCCGCGTTGCGAACGACCTGCAGCACCGACCGGCCCAGGGGATCCGGGCCGATGAGCAGCATCGCGCGCAGCGCCGGATTGGTGAGCACGACGCGACGGTCCGCGCCGACGACGAGCACGCCTTCGTTCATGCTCGAAAGGATGCCGGTGAGCAGGTCGCGCTCGCCGCGAAGCTCGCCGAGGCTGCGCGACAGGCTGTCGGCGAGCTGATCGAGCGCGCGGCCGAGCGCGACGATCTCGTCGTGCCCCTCGGTGCGCGTGCGCACGTCGAGGTTGCCCGCCGCCATGCGGCGCGCGGCCTCGGTGAGCTCGCGCAGCCGGCGCGAGGTGAGCGCGGCCGCGGAGAACGACAGGAGCGCGGCGACCGCGAGGGCGAACAGCGCCGCCGCGGCGAGCGTGCGGCGCATCTGCGCGATCGCCTCGTCGACCTCGACCAGCGGCAGCGCGACCCGCGCGACGCCGATGGCCCGGCCGTCGCGCACCATCGGCACCGCGGTGTACATCATGCGCGTGCTCACGGTCGTGCTGAATCTCACGCTGCTGCCCTGGCCGGTGCCGAACGCCTCGAGCACCTCGGGACGCTCGCGGTGATTCTCCAGCCGCGCGAGCTGGCCGCGCTCCACTTCGGAGTCACCGGCAACCGTGCCGTCGGGCCGCACGAGCGTCACGCGCACGCCGGCGATGCGGCCGAGCGAGTCGGCGAGCGCGTCGGCGCCGGCCTCGTCGAGGGAAGCCGCGCCCGTCGCCGCGCGGTCGGCGATGAGCGCCGCGCGCTTGAGCATGTCGCCGCGGATGCGCTCGGTGAGCTGGCGTTCGAGCGCGTGCGAAAGGTACAGCTCGGCGGCGGCGACGGCCACGCCGATGAGCACGAGCGCCCCGATGAAGAGCTTCGAGCGTATGCCGAGCCTCACGGCTGCAATCGTCCTTCGGACCTGCGGGCAGTCGTGTAATTCATGGAGTTTTGCCTCGAAGGCACGCTCCACCCGGCGTATACCTCCGGGGTCGCGCGCCTTTTCAAATTCTGTAACACGCGCCGGTTACGCTCGGCGCCGGTTCAAATTACGGAGCACTGCAGCATGATGATCATCGACGCGATCCGTTCGGCCGCAACGCAGCACGCGGTCTATTTTCTGGTCACCGCGTACATCGAATCGCTTCGACACTTCGAGCGCTCTTCGGGCGTGCCGTCCGACGTGCTGGATCTCCCGCTGCGCGACAACGCCGACCTGGAGCGCCGGGCGCGCCAGCTCGACCAGCACAGCGTCGTGCCGCTCGAAGCGATCGTCCCCGTCTCCGAGCTCGCCGCGGTCCTCGAATGCGCGGCCGAGCGGCTCGTCACGCTGGACTCGATCGCGCTCATCCCGAGCGCGAGAAGCGATAGCCGGCGCTCCGCACTGTCTGTATGAGGCGCTGGTGGTTCGTGGGCTCGAGCGCCTTGCGCAGCCTGCGGATGTGCACGTCGACCGTGCGCTCCTCGACGAAGACGTGATCGCCCCACACGTTGTCGAGGAGCTGCGCTCTCGAATACACCCGGTCCGGGTGCGTCATGAAGAAGTGCAGCAGCCGGAACTCGGTCGGTCCCAGGTCGAGCGCCTGTCCGTCCGCGATCACGCGGTGGCTCGCCGGATCGAGCTTCAGCCCTTCCACTTCCACTGAGTCGTCGGTCACCTGCGGCGCGCGCCGGCGCAGCACCGCCTTGATCCGCGCGTTGAGCTCGGCAGGGCTGAACGGCTTGGTCATGTAGTCGTCGGCGCCGGTCTCCAGGCCCGCGAGCTTGTCCTGCTCCGCGCCGCGCGCGGTCACCATGATGAGCGGTATGCCCTCGGTGCGGCGGTTGCCGCGCAAGGCTTTCGCGAGGTCGATGCCGCTCATGCCGGGCAGCATCCAGTCGATGAGCACCAGATGAGGCAGGGCGTCGCGGATCAACTCCAGCGCCTGCTCGGCGCTGCCGGCGCGCTGGGCGACGTGGCCGGCTTTTTCCACGTTGTATGCGATGAGCTCCTGGATATCGGGCTCGTCTTCCACCACCAGTATCGTTGCCACGTGCCGTCCAGCTGAGGTTGAGCGTGGATAATATTAACGATGCGTGACGATAGTGTGACAGCCGCGAAGGCAAAAAGCGGTGGTACCGGGCCGAGGCTTTGCATATACTGCCCGGCATGAGCCTTCGTCCGCGCTCGAAGCATGGCTGAGTACGAGACCCTCGCGGCGGTCGACCTGGGCAGCAACTCGTTCCACTGCCAGGTGGCGCGCGTGGTGGGCGACCAGTTCTACCCGCTCGACAACCTGCGCGAGCCCGTCCGGCTCGGCGCCGGACTGCGTGCCGACAAGACGCTCGACGAAGCGGTGCAGGAGCGGGCGCTGGCCTGCCTGGAGCGCTTCGGAGAGCGGCTGCGCGGCCTCGACCGGCACGCGGTGCGCGCGGTCGGCACCAACACCCTGCGCGTCGCCAAGAACTCCAAAGCCTTCCTCAAGCGCGCGCGCGCCGCGCTCGGTTTTCCGATCGACGTCATCGCCGGGCGCGAAGAGGCGCGGCTCATCTTCATCGGCGTGCAGCACGGACTGCCGCCGCTGAAGGAAGAGCGCCTCGTCGTCGACATCGGCGGCGGCTCGACCGAGCTCATCATCGGCTCGAAGCTCAAGCCGCAGCGCCTCGAGAGCCTGTACATGGGCTGCGTGAGCTACAGCCTGCGCTATTTTCCGGACGGACGGCTCACGCGTGCGGCCTTCAAGCGCGCCGAGATCGCCGCGAGGAACGAGCTCCAGCCGATCGTGTCGCAGTTCTCCGCCCGCCACTGGGCCGAGGCGATCGGCTCGTCGGGCACCGCACGCGCGCTCGCCGAGATCGCGCAGATCAACGGGCTGGGCGACGGCACGATCACCTCGGCGTCGCTGGAGAAGCTGCGCGCGAGCATGACGCGCGCGGGCGACACCGAGCACCTCGATCTCACCGGCGTGCGGCCCGACCGCGTGCCGGTGCTGCCCGGCGGGCTCGCCATCCTGATCGCGGTCCTGTCGGAGCTGCGCATCCCGCTGATGACCGTGGCGACCGGCGGCATGCGCGAAGGGCTGCTGTACGACCTCATCGGACGCGTCCACCGCCACGATATGCGCGACGTCACGGTCGCGCAGTTCATGCACCGCTACCACGTCGACGCGCCCCAGGCGCGGCGCGTGGCCGCGCTCGCGCTCGCGCTGTATCGCAAGCTCGGCGGCCAGAGCGACGAGGCGATGCTGACGCTCGACTGGGCCGCCAAGCTGCACGAGATCGGCATCTCGGTCGCCTACAGCGGCTATCACCGCCACAGCGCGTACATCCTCGAGAGCGCCGACATGCCGGGCTTCTCGCGCGACGAGCAGAAAGAGCTCGCGCTGCTGGCGCTCGCGCACCGCCGATCGCTCAGGAAAGTGCAGCCGCAGCTCGAGGAAGGCGCGGTCGATCTGTCCGCGGTGCTGGCATTGCGGCTCGCGGTTCTCTTCTACCGTGCGCGCACCGATTTCCCGCTGCCGTCGCTACAGGCGAAGGTGCAGGGTAACCGCGTAAGGCTCGCGGTCGACCCGGGCTGGCTCGAGCGCAATTCGCTCGCGGCCACCGCGTTGCGCGACGAGGCGCTCGAATGGGAGCGCATCGGCCGCGAGCTCAGGATTCCGGGGCTCGGAGACGTCGACACCGCGCCCGATGCCGCGGCGCTCGTCGCCGAACCGTTCACGGCGAAGTGAGCGGCCGCCGGGCCGTCACACCAGCGCCGGCGTCATCACCGCGACGACGACGACCTCCCCGTCGTCCTTCGAGCGCAGCCACCACAGCCCGCCTTTCGGGACGTGCCACGGCAGCGGCTTGCCGGTGAGCGCGAGCGCAGCGGCCTCGCCCAGCGTCGGCTGATGGCCGACGACGAGCACCGCGGTCGGAGCGTTCGGCCAGCCCGTGGCCGCGAGCACGTCCGCGGGCGCCGCACCGGGACTCACGTGCTCGTCGGTATGCAGGTCGCGTGCAAGCGCTTCGGCCGTCTGCCGCGCGCGCACGGCGGGGCTGACGATGACGCGCGTGGACGCCGGAAGATGGCGCTCCAGCCACTCGGCGACGTGCTTGGCCTGGTTGCGGCCTTTGCGCGTGAGCCGCCGCGCCATGTCGTCGCGGCCGTCTTCGGCATCGGCGTGGCGCCAGAGGATGAGGTTCATCGAGCCTACGCCGCGGTCGCGCTCGACAGCAGTTGCAGCAGCCGGTCCTGCGAATTGACGCGCCTGGCGCCGCCCGCGGCGGCCTGCTCGTAGGCGCCGTCCTGCGCCATGATCCAGGTGAGGTCGGTGTCCTCGAGATAGGCGGTGAGACCTTCGGCGATGACGCGCTTCCTGAGCCTGGGATCGAATATCGGAAAACACACTTCGACGCGGCGGAACATGTTGCGCGGCATCCAGTCCGCGCTGGAGAGATAGACGTTCTCCTCGCCGTTGTTGTGGAAGTAGAAGATGCGCGAGTGCTCGAGGAAGCGCCCGACGATGGAGCGGACGCGGATGCGCTCGGACACGCCGGGGATGCCGGGACGCAGCGCGCACACGCCGCGCACGATGAGGTCGATCTCGACGCCCGCCGTCGACGCGTCGTAGAGCGCGGCGATCACCGCCGGCTCGAGCAGCGCGTTCATCTTCGCGATGATGCGCCCGGGCCTGCCGGCGCGCGCGTGGGCGATCTCGTTGTTGATCGCGCGCAGCAGATTCTTGTGCAGGTTGAACGGCGCCTGCCAGAGGTGCTGGAGCTTGGTCGCCTTCCCCAGACCCGTGAGCTGGGTGAAGATGTCGTTGACGTCGGCGCCGATCTCCTCGTTCGCGGTGAGCAGGCCGAAATCGGTGTAGAGCCGGGTCGTGCGGGCATGGTAGTTCCCCGTCGACAGGTGCACGTAGCGCCTGAGCAGGCCGTCCTCGCGTCTCACCACCATCAGCATCTTGGCGTGCGTCTTGTAGCCGACCACGCCGTACACGACGTGCGCGCCGACCTCTTCGAGGCGCTGCGCCCAGTTGATGTTCGCTTCCTCGTCGAAGCGCGCCATCAGCTCGAGCACGACCGTGACCTCCTTGCCGCTCTTCGCCGCGGCGATGAGGATGTCCATGAGCTCGGACTCGGCGCCGGTGCGGTACACCGTCTGCTTGATCGCGACGACGTTCGGATCGCGCGCGGCCTGCTGCAGGAACTCCACCACGGGCGCGAACGATTGATACGGGTGGTGCAGCAGCACGTCGTTCGCGCGCAGCGTCTCGAAGATGTCCGCCCCCGCGCGCTTGACGCCGGGCACGCCGGGCGCGAACGCGGGGAACTTGAGGTCCGGCCGGTCGACGCCGTCGGGCACGTTCATCAGCCGCACGAGGTTCACCGGTCCGTCGACGCAATACAGGTCCTGCTCGGTGAGGCAGAACTGGTTGAGCAGGAAGTCGACGATGTGGCGCGGGCAGTTGTCGGCGACCTCCAGCCGCACCTCGTCGCCGAACTGGCGCTGCGGCAGGCCGCCGCGCAGCGCGGTGCGCAGGTCCTTCACCTCTTCCTCGTCGACGAAGAGCTCGCTGTTGCGCGTGAGGCGGAACTGGTAGCAGTCGACCACCTTCATGCCGGAGAAGAGCTCGGAGACGTGCGTGTGCAGGATGGACGACAGGAAAACGAAGTCGTATTCGCGGGTCGCGACGTCGGCGGGCAGGCGGATGATGCGCGGGAGCACGCGCGGCGCCTGCACGATCGCGGTGCCGGAGTTGCGTCCGAACGCATCCTTGCCTTCGAGCTCGACCGCGAAGTTGAGGCTCTTGTTGAGCACGCGCGGGAACGGGTGCGCGGGGTCGAGCCCGATCGGCGTGAGCACGGGCATGACCTGCCGCAGGAAATAATCCTTGATCCACGCGGCCTGCTCTTTGGTGAACTCGCCGCGGCGCAGGAAGCGTATGCCTTCGGCTTCGAGCCTGGGCAGGATCTCGTTGTTGAGCAATGCATACTGCGCGCTCACCAGCGCGTGCGCTTGCACGGCGACCTGCTCGAAGACCTGCTGCGGGCGGATGCGGTCGGGACCGGCGGCGGGCGTCCCGGCTTCGATCTCGGCGTGCAGACCCGCGACGCGGATCTCGAAGAACTCGTCGAGGTTGCTGCTGACGATGCAGAGGAACTTCAGCCGCTCGAGCAGCGGGTAGTTCCCGTTCTCGGCCTGGGCGAGCACCCGCCGGGTGAACGCAAGCTGCCCGAGCTCGCGGTTGAGGTACAGGTGCGGGCCGGCTTTGGGATGCTTCGCCGGCGCCGCCGTGTCGGCGGACAGCGAATCGGCGAGCAGTCCGGGCAGTCCTGCGGGATCCATGTCCATGTCAGCCGAAACGACCGGTGATGTAGTCCTCAGTCTCTCTCTTCTGAGGCTTGATGAAAAGGCTGTCTGTTCGCCCGACCTCGACAAGCTCGCCCAAGTACATGTAGGCGGTGTAATCGGATACCCGGGCGGCCTGCTGCATATTGTGCGTCACGATCACGATCGTGAAGTCGCGCTTCAGCTCCCCGATCAGCTCTTCGATGCGGGCGGTCGAGATGGGGTCCAGGGCCGAGGTCGGCTCGTCCAGCAGCAGGACCTCGGGCTTTACCGCAATGCAGCGCGCGATGCACAGGCGCTGCTGCTGTCCTCCTGAAAGACTCGTGCCGCCCTGGCGCAGCTTGTCCTTGACCTCGTCCCACAGCGCGCCCTTGCGCAGCGCCCACTCCACCCGCTCGTCCATCGCGGAGCGCGAGAGCTTCTCGTGCATCGAGACGCCGAACGCGATGTTGTCGTAGATCGTCATCGGGAACGGGGTCGGCTTCTGGAACACCATGCCGACGCGCGCGCGCAGGTCGATGAGATCGACGTCGCGATCGAGGATGTTGCGGCCGTCCAGCGTGAGCTGCCCTTGCGCGCGCTGCTCCGGATAGAGCTCGTACATGCGGTTGAACGCGCGCAGCAGCGTCGACTTGCCGCAGCCGGAGGGGCCGATGAAGGCGGTGACGCGGCGCTTGTAGATGTCCAGGTCGATGTTCTTGAGCGCGTGAAACCGGCCGTAATAGAAGTTGAAGTTCCGTGCGGCGATCTGCACGGTCTCCTTCAGCGGCTCTACGGTGCGCTGGGCTATGGCGAACGCCGGTGCGCTCATTGCTTCAGACCTTCCTTGAACATGACGCGTGCGAGCACGTTGAGCAGCAGCACGCCGGCGGTGATGAGGAACACGCCGGCCCACGCGAGCTGCTGCCAGTCCTGGAACGGGCTCATCGCGAACTTGAATATGGTGACCGGCAGGTTGGCCATCGGATCGGCGAGGCTCACGCTCCAGAACTGGTTCGAGAGCGCGGTGAAGAGCAGCGGCGCGGTCTCGCCGGCGATGCGCGCGACCGCGAGCAGCACGCCGGTGACGATGCCGGCGCGCGCGGCCCGGGCCGTCACCAGCGTGACGACTTTCCATTTCTGCGCGCCGAGCGCGAAGACCGCTTCGCGCAGGCTGTCGGGTACGAGGATCAGCATGTTCTCGGTCGTCCTCACGACGACCGGAACGACGATCAGCGCCAGCGCGGCGACACCCGCAAGGCCGGAGAAGGTCTTCATCTGCGCCACCATGATCGCGTAGATGAACAGACCGATCACGATCGACGGCGCGGAGAGCAGGATGTCGTTGACGAACCGCGTCGACGCACCGAGCCAGCCGCGCTGTCCGTACTCGGCGAGATAGATGCCCGCGAGCATGCCGATCGGCGTGCCGATGAGGCTCGCCGCGCCGACCATGATCAGGCTGCCGGCGATCGCGTTCGCCAGGCCGCCTTCACTGCCGGGCGGCGGGGTCATCTTCGTAAAGAGATCGAGGGAGAGACCGCCGACGCCGAGACGGATCACCTCGATCAGGATCCAGGCGAGCCAGAAGAGCCCGAACGCCATCGCGCCGAGCGAAGCGCCGAGCGCGATCCGGTTGACGAGCTTGCGCCGTCCATGGAGCGTCATGCGCGCGCCCCTTCGGTGCGGCTCAATCGCGACAGCAGCAGCTTGGAGGCGGCGAGCACGAGAAAGGTGATGAAGAAGAGGATCAGGCCGAGCTCGATCAGCGCGGACGAATGCAGGCCGGGGTTCGCTTCCTGGAACTCGTTGGCGAGGGCCGAGGTGATGCTGTTGCCGGGACTGAAGAGCGACGCGTTCGACAGGAAGTTGGTGTTGCCGATGACGAAGGTCACCGCCATCGTCTCGCCGAGCGCGCGTCCGAGGCCGAGCATGACGCCGCCGATCACGCCGACCCTGGTGTACGAGAGCACCACCTTCCACGTCACTTCCCAGGTGGTCGCGCCGAGCGCGTACGCCGATTCCTTCAGCATCGCCGGCGTCACGAGAAACACGTCGCGCATCACCGCCGCGATGAACGGGATGATCATGATCGCGAGGATGACACCGGCGGTGAGCAGGCCGATGCCGAGCGGCGGTCCGCGGAAGAGCACGCCGATGCCGGGCAGCCGGCCGAGCGTGGCGGCGAGCGCCGGCTCGACGTACTGACCGAACAGCGGCGCGAATACGAGCAGGCCCCACATGCCGTAGACGATGCTCGGGATCGCGGCGAGCAGCTCGATCGCGGTGCCGAGCGGACGGCGCAGCCAGCGCGGCGAGAGCTCGGTCAGGAAGAGCGCGATGCCGAAGCTCACCGGAACGGCGATGATCAGCGCGATCGCCGAGGTGACGAGCGTGCCGTAGATCGGCACGAGCGCGCCGAAGCGGTCCGCCGGCGGGTTCCACTCGGACTGCCACAGGAACGAAAGTCCGAACTTCTCGATCGTCGGCCACGAGGCGACGATCAGCGAAACGATGATGCCGACGAGCGTGAGCAGCGTGACGACGGCGAAGAAACGGGCGAGGTTGAAGAACAGCGCGTCGGCAAGCGCGGAGCGGCGGCGCGGCATGCGGGGAGTGGGTGACGGCCGGTCGACGAATTCGCGGTCGGGAGCGCGTGCATCGGGGTGTGCGACGGTGGCGTGCATGTCATCTCTTCTCGGATTGCACGTGGAAGCGGCGCCGGTGTCTCCACCGGCGCCGGGATTGCGCAGTGAAACGATCTGCTGCCGAAGCGCGTTTATTTAGCGGCCGCCCACAATGATTTGCCCGAGCCGTCCCTGATGCCGGCCGCCCATGCGCCTCGCACGAGCTTCACGACGGTGTCGGGCATCGGCACGTAGTCGAGATCCAGCGCGAGCTTGTCGCCGTTTTCGTAGGCCCAGTTGAAGAACTTGAGCACTTCCGCGGTCTGCTGCGCCTTCTCGGCGTTCTTGTGGAGCAGGATGAACGTCGCGCCGCTGATCGGCCAGCTCTCCTTGCCCTGCTGATTCGTCAGGATCTCGTAGAAAGCGGACTTGCTCCAGTCGGCGCCCGCGGCGGCGGCCTTGAACGCGCTGTCGCTCGGGCTGACGTAAGCGCCGGCGGCGTTCTGCATCAGGGTGTGCGCGAGCTTGTTCTGCCTGGCATACGCGTATTCGACGTAGCCGATCGAGCCCGGGACACGCGACACGAACGCCGCGACGCCTTCGTTGCCCTTGCCGCCGAGACCCACCGGCCACTGCACCGACTGGCCTTCGCCGACTTTCTGCTTCCACTCGGGGTTCACCTTGGAGAGGTAGTTGGTGAAGATGAACGTCGTGCCCGAGCCGTCGGCGCGGCGCACCACGCCGATCGCCTGGTTGGGAAGCTGCTTGCCGGGATTCAGCTCGGCGATCGCCTTGTCGTTCCAGTTCACGATCTTGCCGAGGTAGATGTCGCCGAGGACCTGGCCGTTCAGGCGGATCTCGCCCGGTTTGATACCCGGGACGTTAACGACCGGTACGACGCCGCCGATGACGGTCGGGAACTGCACGAGACCGTCCTTGTCGAGCTCCTGCGGGCTGAGCGGCGCGTCGGACGCGCCGAAGTCGACCGTTCTCGCCTTGATCTGCCGGATTCCGCCCGACGAGCCGATCGACTGGTAGTTGACGCGGTTGCCGGTCGCCTTCGCGTAGGCCTCGGCCCATTTCGCGTAAACGGGCGCCGGGAAGGAGGCGCCGGCGCCCGTGAGGTCAGCCGCTTGCGCAAGCGGCGCGACCGCCAGCAAGGCAGCCGCAAGTAACTGTTTCGTAGAGACGAAACGCATGTTTTCACCGTGTGGTCATGATCGAAGGCGCCAGTGTATGCAGCCTGTGTGACAGGAAAATTACACAGACGAATCGGGGTCAGACCCCGATTTTTTTATCCTTTGTTTTCAGTGCGCGAGGCCTGTTTCGAGGGGCTGAATCGGGGTCTGTCCCCGATTTCGGCCGGTTCAAGAATGCGTCCCGGCGGCCGTTACACCGGGTGCACCCCGTCGACGGGGCCATCCATCATTGAGGAAGAGAACGATGAGAATCTGTGTAGTCGGCGCCGGCGCCATCGGCGGCTATCTCGCGGTCCTGTTCGCGAAAGCCGGTCACGAAGTCACGGTGATCGCGCGCGGCGTGCACCTCGCCGCCATCCGCGAAAACGGCCTCACGCTGCTCGACCACGACGGCAGCCAGATCGGCTGCGAGCGCGTCAAAGCGACCTCGCGCATCGCCGAGGCGGGCGTGCAGGATCTGGTGCTGCTCACGGTCAAGGCGCACCAGGTCGCGCCGATCGCCGACGACCTCGCGTCGCTCTTCCATGACGAGACGGTCGTCATCCCGATGCAGAACGGCATCCCGTTCTGGTATTTCCAGCGCCACGGCGGCGAGCTCGAAGGCACGACGGTCGAGTCGGTCGATCCGGACGGCATCTGCGCCACGGCGGTCGACCCGCGCCGCATCCTCGGCTGCGTCGTCTATCCCGCGACCACGATGGTGGCGCCGGGCGTCATCAAGCACATCGAAGGCAACCGCTTCCCGCTCGGCGAGCTCGACGGCACCGAGAGCGAGCGCGTCCAATCGATCACGCAGGTGTTCGTCGAGGCGGGACTGAAATCGCCCGTGCTGACCGACATCCGCTCGGAGATCTGGCTCAAGCTGTGGGGCAATCTCTCGTTCAACCCGATCAGCGCGCTGACGCACTCGACGCTGGTCGACCTCTGCCAGCACCCGCTCGCCCGCGAGCTCGCGCGCAACATGATGCTCGAAGCGCAGGCGGTGGCCGAGAAGCTCGGCCGCACGCTGCGCGTGACGGTCGACCGCCGCATCGAAGGCGCGGAGCGCGTCGGCAAGCACAAGACGTCGATGCTGCAGGACGTCGAAGCGGGCCGCGATCCGGAGATCGATCCGCTCGTCGGCTCGGTGATCGAGCTCGGCCGCCTCGTCGGCGTGCCGACGCCGAACATCAGCGCGGTCTACGCGTGCGTGAAGCTGCTGTCGTCGACGATGTCGGCGGGGAAGGGCGCGGTGCGTCTCGCGCCGCTCGCTCGAGCAGCGTAAGCACGCGGCTCGTCATTCCCGCGAAAGCGTCCGCCGTCATTCCCGCGAAGGCAGCCGCCGTCATTCCCGCGAAGGCGGCCGCCGTCATTCCCGCGAAGGCAGCCGCCGTCATTCCCGCGAAGGCAGCCGCCGTCATTCCCGCGAAGGCAGCCGCCGTCATTCCCGCGAAGGCGGGAATCCATTTTGAACCGTCAAAGGTCAAAATGGATTCCCGATCATTTCGCGCTCGCGCGCGGTCGGGAATGACGGTTTCCTAAACGTCCCCGGCTTCGAGACGCTTGCGGATCTCCGCAAGCTCCTTGCGCCGCTTCGCGTCGACCTTCGGATAGCTCATCGGGATCGCCTCCAGCGCTTCGATGAGGATCTTCGACACGATGAGCCGCGCATTGTGCTTGTCGTCGGCGGGGACGACATACCACGGCGCGTGCTTGACGCTCGTCTCGCCGAGGCACGCCTCGTACGCTTTCATGTAGTCGTCCCAGTACGCCCGCTCGGTCAGATCGCCCTCGTTGAATTTCCAGTTCTTGTCGGCCTCGTCGAGGCGCGCGAGGAAGCGCTCTCTCTGCTCCTCCTTCGACAGGTGCAGGAAGATCTTCACGATGCGCGTGCCGCCGGCGTAGAGGTGCTTCTCGAAGTCGCGGATCGAGCGATAGCGCTTGCTCCAGACGTCCTTGCCGTCGGCTTCCTTCGGCAGCGACTGCGCCTCGAGCAGCTCGCGGTGCACGCGCACGATCAGCACTTCCTCGTAATACGAGCGGTTGAAGATGCCGATGTGCCCTCGCCCCGGCAGCTGCTGTGAGGCTTGCCACAGGAAGTCGTGCTTCAGCGCCTCCGGTCCGGGGTGTTTGAAGCTGTAGACCACACACCCCTGCGGATTGACGCCCGACATCACGTGCTTGATCGCGCCGTCCTTGCCGGCCGCGTCCATCGCCTGGAACATGACGAGCAGCGCGTAGCGGTGATCGGCATAGAGCACCGGCTGCAGCTCGCTCAGCTTGCCGACGTGCTCGGCGAGTTGCTTTTCGTAATCGTCCTCGGAGCCGTAGTACTTCTTCACCTTCGTCGGCCATTTCGAAAGGTCGACTTTGTCGCCGCGCTTCACACGGTAATCGCCGGTCTTGATCTTCACGCGTGTCGCTCTCCCTCGGTCGGTCCTGCCCAAGGGTATACCAGGGCGCGATCGTCCCGGCGCCGCCTTCGACTTTCGTGACGCCTCAAGCGTTTTGCGGAACGTGCCGTAACGGGGGATGGCGCCGGTGCGCGGCGAGGATGCTGCGCAGCAACCAATGACGATATCATCGACCCTTTGCGGTCTTACGCATCGTCCTAGGCAAGGAACCCGGCAAATTGTTCCATCCATTTGCAGCAGCCGTGCCCGGAGTCATCCCCCAGTGACAGCGCTGCTCGCAGCGGGCCTGCTGCTGGCGGTAGCGGCGGCAATCGCGGTCGCGGTCGTGCTGCTGCGGGCCGCCCGCGCCGAGCGGGCGAGACATGCGGCGGCGATCGGGGAGCTCCAAGCCGCGCTGGCGCGGCGCGACAGCGAGATCGAGTGCGCGAAGCAGGAGCTCGCGCGGCGCGCCGCGGAGATCGAGTCGGTGAGCAAGGAGCTCCAGACGTTTGCGTATTCGGTGTCACACGACCTGCGCGCGCCGCTGCGCCACATCGGCGGCTACGTGCAGCTTCTCACTCAGGCGCTCGATGACAGGCTCGACGAAGAGCCGCGGCGTTACCTCAACGTCGTCGTGCAGGCGAGCCGCCAGATGGGCGAGCTCATCGACGCGCTGCTGTCGTTCTCGCGCTTGTCGCGCGCCGCCATGAGCCCCGCGCGCGTGGCTCCGCGTGAGGTCGTCGATGCGGTCATCGCCGGGCTGGAGGCGGACACGCGCGGACGCGACATCGAATGGCGGATCGGCGAGCTTCCGCTCGTCGAGGCCGACCCCGCGATGCTGAAGACCGTCTACGCCAACCTCATCGGCAACGCCGTCAAGTACACCGCCCGCCGCGAGCGGGCGGTCGTCGAGATCGGCGCCGACGCGCCCCAGGACGGGCGAGCGGTGCTCTACGTGCGCGACAACGGCGTAGGCTTCGACATGGCCTACGCCGATCGCCTGTTCGGGATTTTCCAGCGCCTGCACCCGCCCGAGGAGTTCGAAGGCACAGGTACCGGGCTTGCCACGGTACAGCGCATCATCGCCCGGCACGGCGGGCGCGTGTGGGCGCAGGCCACACCGGGCGAAGGGGCCGCGTTCTATTTCACCTTCGCCATGCCTGCAGAATCCGACCTCAACCAAGAATGAGCCAGGCCATCCGCGTACTGCATCTCGAGGACAGCCCCGTCGATGCCGACCTGATCGGCCGGCGTCTGCGCGAGGCCTATCCCGACAGCGACATCACGTGGGTCGAGGAGCGCGAGGGCTACGAGAAGTGCCTCTCCGGCGACCGCTTCGACGTCATCCTCTGCGACTACAACCTCGCCGGCTACGACGGCCTCGCGGCGCTGCGCAAGGCGCACGAGCTGCAGCCGGGCGTGCCGGTCATCATGGTCACCGGCACGCTCGACGAGGACCAGGCGGTGGAATGCGTGCGCGCCGACGCCACCGACTACGTCCTGAAGTCGCGGCTGCAGCGGCTGGCCCCCGCGGTCGCCCGCGCGCTGCGCGAGACGCTCGAGCAGCGCGAGCGCCAGCAGGCCGAGAACCTCCTGCGCCAGAGCGAGCGGCGGCTCCAGCTCGCTCTCGAAGCCTCCGAAGTCTCGGTGTGGGAGTTCGACATCGAGTCGGGCCACGTCGCGTTCTCGCGCGAGCTCGGGCCTTTCCTCGGCTACGGCCCTAGCGAGGTGCCGGCGCGCATCGATACGTGGGAGGCGCTGGTGCATCCCGACGACGTCAAGCGCCTGCGCGTCGCGCTCGCCCGGCACTACCGCGGCGAGACGCCGCGCCTTTCGATCGAGTACCGCATCCGCGCCAAGGACGGCGAGTGGCGCTGGCTGCAGACCGTCGGGCGCACCGTGCGGCGCGACGCGAACGGCCGCGCGATGCTCATGTCCGGGACGCACCACGACGTCACCGAGCGCCGCCGCGCGGGCGAGATGCTGCGGCTGCAGGAGCTCGCCATCGACGCCGCCACCAACGCGATCCTCATCGTCGACGCGCGCAGCGCCGATCTGCCGGTGGTGCACGTCAACCGCGCGTTCGAGCGCATCACCGGCTATCGCCCCGACGAAGTGATCGGCCGCAACTGCCGTTTCCTCCAGCGCGAGGACCGCGACCAGCCCGATCTCGACCGGCTGAGGGTAGCGATCGCCGCGGGCACCGAGGCCGCGGTGCTGCTGCGCAACTACCGCAAGGACGGCACGCTCTTCTGGAACAACCTGCGCATCTCGCCGCTGCGCAACGACGAAGGCGTGGTCACCCATTTCGTCGGCGTGCAGAGCGACGTCAGCGAATTGAAGCAGTACGAGGCCGAGCTCGAGTACCGGGCCAACTACGATTCGCTCACCGCCCTTGCGAACAAGAACCTGCTCAACGATCGCCTCGATCACGCGATCTCGCTCACCGACCGCTCGCACCGCAAGTTCGCCCTGCTCTACCTCGACCTCGACCGCTTCAAGATCATCAACGACAGCCTGGGGCACGCGAGCGGCGACGCGCTGCTGAAGACCATCGCCCAGCGGCTGCGCACCTGCGTGCGCGAGTCCGATACCGTCGCACGCCTGTCGGGCGACGAGTTCGCGGTGGTGCTGAACGAGGTGGAGAACACCGCCGCGATCGCGACCATCGCGCAGAAGATCCTGACCGAGGTCGACCAGCCGGTCGCGATCGACAGCCGCGACGTGTTCACCTCGGCGAGCATCGGGGTGTGCATCTTCCCCGACGACGGGAACAACCGCGAGGAGCTGCTCAAGCACGCCGACACCGCGATGTACCGCGCGAAACAGGCCGGCCGCAACCAGGTGTGCTTCTACACGCCGGACTTCAACGCCGACGCGCTCGAGCGCCTGCAGCTCGAAGCCGACCTGCGCCGCGCGGTCGCGATGCACGAGTTCGAGCTGCATTACCAGCCGCGCATCGATCTCGACAGCGGGCGCATCACTTCGGTCGAGGCGCTGATCCGCTGGCGCCGCGCCGCGGGTGGCGCGCTCGTGCCGCCGATGCAGTTCATCCCGATCGCGGAAGAGACCGGCCTCATCGTGCCGATCGGCGAATGGGTGCTGCGCACCGCATGCCGGCAGATGCGCGCGTGGCGCGATGCCGGCTTCGCCGACCTGCGCGTCGCGGTGAACCTGTCGCCGCGGCAGTTCAGGCAGCCGGGGATCGTGAACACGATCGGCGCCGTCCTCGAGGAAAGCGGCCTCGAAAGCCGCCACCTCGAGCTCGAGATCACCGAGTCGGTCGCCATGCACGATCCCGCCGCGACGCAGAACGTGCTCGAGAAGCTCTCGGGCATCGGCGTGTCGCACGCGATCGACGACTTCGGCACCGGCTACTCGTCGCTCGCGTACCTCAAGCGCTTCCCCATCGATTTCCTGAAGATCGACCAGTCGTTCGTGCAGGGCGTGCCGCACGACTCCGACGACGCGAACATCGTGCGCTCGATCATCGCGCTCGGCCGCAGCCTCGAAGTGACCCTGATCGCCGAAGGCGTGGAGACCGAGGCGCAGAGCGATTTCCTCCACGCGCAGGGCTGCCACGAGATCCAGGGATTCCTGGTCTCGAAACCGAAACCGCCGGCAGAGCTGGAGGAGATGCTGAGGGAGTCGGCGGGGATGGCGAAGACGGCGAGCGAGGCGCTGAAATCGTGAGCGATGAGGTGATGAGGTGATGAGCCAGTCCGGTCACTTCATCACTTCATCACCTTCCTTCACGCTTCGGCCACGTTAGTGGACGAAGCCTCGGTCAGCAGCACCGTCGCCTCCGCCCACGGCACCGGCGCGCTGAAGTAATAGCCTTGCACTTCGTCGCAGCCCAGCCTGCGTAACAGCTCGAACTGCGGCCGCGTCTCGACACCTTCGGCGATGACGGTGAGGTGGAGGGTGCGCGCCATCGCGATGATGGCGTCGGTGATCGCCATGTTGCCCGCATCGCCCGGAAGGTCGGAGATGAACGAGCGATCGATCTTGAGCGTGTCGATGGGGAAGCGCTTCAGGTGCGCGAGCGAGGAATAGCCGGTGCCGAAATCGTCCATCGCGATGCGCACGCCGAGCTCTTTCAGCTCCTCGATCACCGCCGCGGCGCCCGCGGGATCGTGCATGACCATGCTCTCGGTGATCTCGAGCTCCAGGTACGAAGGCCGGCAGCCGCTCGATTCCAGCACGCGCAGCGTGTCCTTCACCAGCCCCGCGTGCAGGAACTGGCGCGGCGAGAGGTTGACCGCGATGCGCGGCGGCGCGATGTGCTTGGCCTGCCATTCGCGGTGCGCCCTGCACGCGGTGTGCAACACCCAGTCGCCGAGCGGGACGATGAGCCCGTTCTCTTCGGCGATGCGGATGAACCGCGCCGGCGGCAGCACGCCGAGCTGCGGATGGCGCCAGCGCACCAGCGCCTCCATGCCGACGATGCGCCCGGTGCACGCTTCGATCTGCGGCTGGTAATAGAGCTCGAGCTCGTCGCGCTCGATCGCGCGCCGCAGCCCCGACTCCAGCGACAGCCGCTCGATCGCGTCGTTGGAAAGATGCGCCGAGTAGAACTCGAAGCCGTTGCGGCCTCGCTCCTTCGCGCGATACATCGCGATGTCGGCGTTCTTGAGCAGCGTCTCGGGATTGCTCCCGTCCTGCGGATACGCGGACACGCCGATGCTCGCGGTCACGCGATATTCCTTGCCGCCGATCATGAACGCCGCGGCGAGGGCGTCGATCAGCTTCTGGCTGACGCTGCCGACGTACACCGGGTCGTCCACTTCCTCGAGCAGCACGACGAACTCGTCGCCGCCGAGGCGCGCCACGGTGTCGCCCGCGCGCAGGCTGTCGGTGAGCCGCCGCGAACATTCGCCCAGGACGTAATCCCCCGCTTCGTGACCGAGCGTGTCGTTGATCAGCTTGAAGCGGTCGAGGTCGATGAAGAGCACCGCGAGCGTGCGCGCATGACGCTCGGCGTTCGCGATCGCGGAGGCGAGCCGCTCGCTGAACATCGCGCGGTTGGGCAGCTTCGTCAGCGCGTCGTGCATCGCCATGAACTTGACCGCTTCCTCGGCCTGCGTGCGCACGAGGTATTGCCCGACTTCGCTCCCGATCGCTTCGGCGATGTTGACGAGCACCGGGTTGGGGTCGCCCGCGTCGCGGTGGAAGAACTCCATGACGCCCAGCGCGTGGCTCCCGCGCAGGAGCGGGAAGGCGAAGCCCGCGTGCAGGCCGGCCTCGACCGCGTGCGCCTTGCGCCTGAAATCGCTGGCAGCGCCGATGTCGGTGATCCACACCGGCTTCTTGGCCCAGAACGCGCGGCTCGCCAGACCGGTGCCGTCGGGGCGCGGCTCGAGCTCGGTGCGCGCGATCGCCGCGTCGAAGTCGCGGATCGCCGGGCCGTCGCCCGCCCAGCTCTCCGCCCGATGCAGCAACCCGGTCCGGGCGTCCCAATGCCAGCGCACGCCGTAGTGCCAGCCGAGACCGGTGCAGATCGTGCGCAGCACGGTCGTCATCGCTTCCGGGACGCTCGCGGCTTCGGCGAGCGCGCGCGTCACCGCGTGCTCCATCGCCTGCCGCTGCTCGGCCTGCTTGCGCTCGGTGATGTCGACGATGGTCCCGATCATGCCGTCGATCGCGTCCAGCCCGGCATACGGCGCCCGGTAGCAGATCACCTCCCGCACACGGCCGTCGGCCGCGGGGAGCGGGCATTCGTGCGTCTGCGCGTCGGAACAGAGCAGGGCATCGCACCAGTCCGCGATCGCGGGCGCGTGCGGGAAGAGCTCGCGCGCGGTCCTGCCGACCGCGACCGTGCGATCGATCGCGAAGAACGCTTCCCACGCCTTGTTCACGCCGCGATAGCGGCCGTTCGCGCCCATGAGGAACACCGGGTTCGGGAGCGCCTCGATCATGCCCTGCGTCATCCGCTCCGCTTCGGTCCGCCGCGCCTCGCGAGTCATCAGCCAGAGCTCGACGAACACGCGGACCTTGGTGCGCAGGATCTCGGGGATCGCGGGCGTGACGATGCAGTCGACGGCGCCGAGCGAGTAACCCTTCGCCTGCTCCATCGCCTCGGCGTACGCGGTGAGGAAGATGATCGGGGTGTGCGCGGTCCTGGGACGCTCGCGGATGTAGCGCGCGGTCTCGAAGCCGTCCATGCCGGGCATGTTGACGTCGAGCAGCACGACGGCGAACTCGCGCTCGAGCAGGTGCTTCAGCGCCTCGTGTCCCGAGCGCGCGGTGACGACGTTCTGGCCCAGCTCCTCCAGCATGCTTTCGAGCACCAGGAGGTTCGCGGGCCGGTCGTCGACGATGAGTATGTTGGCCCGGTCAGTCCAGAGACCCGCCGGCTCGCCTTTCGTATTGCTCGTCACTGCGCCTTCCTCTCCACGCGGCGTCGGGCTGGAAACCTTTCCGCCCGATCTGTATCGAACCCATGGCCGATGCAACGCCCATGCCGTCGCGGCGCCCGTTGGAGCTCAACGCGTGACATTCCGCACGAAGCGATGCGAGATTCGGCATATAAAGTGCTCGATAATCCGACTCCTATGCACCGTTCCCCCGCGTCCAGGCTTCGCGCGGCCGCAGTCGTCGCTGCCGCGGCGTTCGCTTTCTGTGGCGCATTCGTTCCTGACCGCGTGGCGTTCATCGCCGCCGCGCACGCCGCGGAACCGTCCAAATCCGCGCCGCGCACCAAAAAAGCACGCGCCCCGCGCGATACGCCTTTCGGCCGCGAAGGCGACCCGAAGAAGGCGACGCGCACGGTTCGCATCGAGCTCTCCGACACGATGCGCTACTTCCCGGACCACGTGACGGTGAGGAAAGGCCAGACCGTGCGCTTCAACCTGAAGAACTCGGGCGAGCTGCCGCACGAGATGGTGATCGGCACGATGGACGATCTGAAGAAGCATGCCGCGACGATGCGCAAGCACGCGGCGACAGACCCCGAGGATGCCAACATGGCGCACGTCGAGCCCGGCCGCAGCGGCCGCATCGTGTGGCAATTCACCCGGGCGGGGGAGTTTTACTACGGGTGCCTGGTGCCGGGGCACTTCGAGGCGGGGATGATCGGGACGATCGTTGTTCGATAGCCTCGGGCTACCGAACAACGATCCTGTTACGCCTCGGAGGGAAACCCATGGTTTCCCTCCGAGACCTCCTTTCCTTCAACCCCGATCGGTCAACACTGCAGCATCGCCATCAGCGCCGGCACTTCTCCCGGCAGCTCGCGCGCGAGATAGCCGAAAGGCCCGATGCGCGCGGCGAGACGATCGCCGGCCCGCGCGTGGAGCGCGACGCCCCACGCCGCGGCCTGTTCGAGCGGAGCGCCGCGCGCCAGCAGCCCGGCGATCACGCCCGAAAGCACGTCGCCCGAGCCCGAGGTCGCGAGCCCCGGATTGCCGGCGCTGTTGCGCCAGACGCGCGTGTCGGGCGTCGCGATGTGCGTGATCGCGCCTTTGAGCGCGACGACCGCGTTCCACCGGCCCGACGCGTCCACCGCGGCCGCGATCGGATCGCTCTCGATCTCGTCCTTCTCGCGCCCTTCGAGGCTCGCCATCTCCCCCGCGTGCGGCGTCAGCAGCACCGGGCTCGCGAAGCGGCCGCGCGCCTTCACCACGCCCATCGCGCCGGCATCGAGGACGACGCCGGCGTGCGCGAACGTCTCGAGCAGCGCGGCCGCGAGATCGCGGGTCGCGTCGACGTACGGCAGTCCCGGCCCGATCAGCACCGATTTCACGTGAGGCGCGATCTCTTCGAGCACGTCCATGCAATCGGGCTCGATGCTGCCGTCGTCGCGCTCGGGCAGCGCGAAGACGCGCGATTCCGGCACCGCCGTGCCGATCGATCGCGCGATGCTCTCGGGCGTGGCGATCGCGACCTTGCCCGCGCCCGCGCGCAACGCCGCGGTCGCGGCGAGCACCGCCGCGCCGATGATCTGACGGCATCCCGCTACGACGAGCACGCGCCCGCGCTCTTCCTTGTCGCCGTCGCGTTCCGGCAACGGCAGCGGCCACGCGCGTAAGGTCGCGTCGTCGAGCTCGACGACTTCGGCCTCGCCCGCGCTCACGGCTTCGGCGCCGCGGGAACGTCGGGCTCGGCGGTGACCGGCGCGCCCGCTTCGACCAGCGGCGCGACGAAGCTGACCAGCTTGCCGACGAGCTTGCCGTGCTTAGCCTTAGTGGCGTCGAACTCGTACGAGGTCACCGAGCAGTTCGGGATGTTGTGCGCGCGGTCGATGTCGAGTATCTGGCGCTCGTCGAGGCGCTCGAAGAGATAGCGGAAGCAGCTCACGGTCACCTGGTGCGCGACGATCAGCACGCGCTCGCACCGATACTCGCGCGTGATGGTGTCGATGACGTTGCGCAGCCGCAGGATCACGTCGCACCAGCTCTCCCCGCCCGGCGGCCTGAAATAGAACTTGCCGACGTGGCCTCGCTGCTCCGCGAGCTCGGGGTGCTTGGCGACGATGCCGTGCTTGGTGAGCCGGTCGAGGATGCCGAACTCCTTTTCGCGCAGCCGCTCGTCGACGTTGAACGTGTCCGGATCGAGGCCCGCGGTCTCGACGACGATGCGCGCGGTCTCGCGCGCCCGCACGTACGGCGAGCACAGCACGACGTTCGGCTGCGACGGCTCGGGCATCGCGCCGAACCAGCGTCCCAGCGCCCGCGCCTGCTCGCGGCCGAGGTCGGAGAGCGGCACGTCCATGTCGCGGAACGCGATGTCGATGTGGGGCAGACCGGCGGCCTCGGCGGCATCGCGCGCGACGTTGCCGGCGCTCTGGCCGTGTCTCACGATCCAGATCGTCTGGGGCCACTTCTGGTTGACGTTGGTCGGCGTGTCCATCTTCGCGCGGCTTTCGAGCAATTAGCTCGCCCGAAGAGCCACCCACGCCGGCGCGTGATCGCTCGCCCCTTCCCTGCCCCGCACCGCCTTGTCGACCCCGGCCGCTTCGAGACGCGGCGCGATGGCCGCGGAGAGCAGCAGGTGGTCGATGCGCAGGCCCGCGTCGCGCTCCCAGCGCTTGCGCATGTAGTCCCAGAACGTGTACATCGGCTCGTTCGGATGCACAGCGCGTATCGCGTCGACCCAGCCCTGGGCGAGCAGGCGGCTGTAGGCCGCACGAGGCTCGGGCTGGAGCAGCGCGTTTTTGCCGTACGAATTCTTGGCGTAGATGTCGAAGTCGGTCGGCACCACGTTGTAATCGCCCGCGAGCACGACCGGCAGGCCCGACGCGTACAGCGACGCCGCGTGCGCGTTGAAGCGCTCCATCCACGCGAGCTTGTAGTCGAACTTCGGCCCCGGCTGCGGGTTGCCGTTCGGCGCGTAGAGGCAGCCGACCAGCACGCCGCTCACCGCCGCTTCGAGGTAGCGCGGCTGCTTGTCGGCGGGGTCGCCGGGAAGCTCGCGGCGGCTCTCGATCGGCTCGGCGTCGCGCGCGAGGATCGCCACGCCGTTCCAGCCGTTCACGCCGCGATACACCGCGCCGTAACCCGCCTTCTCGATCGCCGCGCGCGGAAACGTCGAGTCCGGCGTCTTCGTCTCCTGCAGGCACACGACGTCGGGCGTGGCTTCGCCCAGCCAGTCCAGCAGGTTGGCGAGCCGCTTGTTGACGTTGTTGACGTTGAACGTGGCGATTTTCATCGGGGCGTATCGATTCAGGGACTGCGGTAAGCTGCCAGTTTCGACCGAACGACGCAGAGCAAGCCATGAACCTCCATCGTCTGCTCGCCGAGCGCGCGCACGCGCGCAAGCCGCTCAAGGTCGCGCTCGTCGGCGCCGGCAAGTTCGGCTCCATGTTCCTGTCGCAGGCGCGGCGCACGCCGGGGATACACGTCGTGGCGGTCGCCGATCTCGATCCCGTGCGCGCACGCAGCAGTTTGCAGCGCGTAGGCTGGCCCGCCGAGCAATACGACGCCAAAGCGCTGGACCAGGCCGCTCGCATCGGCACGACGTGCGTCACCGAAGATGCCCTCGGCGCCATCGCGTCGCACGCCGTGGACGTGGTCATCGACGCGACCGGCAGCCCCGCCGCCGGCATACGCCACGCGCTCGCCGCCGCCCATCACGGCAAGCACATCGTCATGGTGAACGTCGAAGCCGACGCGCTCGCCGGTCCGCTGCTCGCGCAGCGCGCGAAGGAAGCGGGCGTCGTATACACCCTCGCGTACGGCGACCAGCCGGCGCTCGTCTGCGAGATGGTCGACTGGGCGCGCGCCGCGGGCTTCGAAGTGATCGCGGCGGGCAAGGGCACGAAGTACCTGCCCGAATATCACGATTCCACGCCCGCGACCGTGTGGGGCCACTACGGTTTCTCGGAGGCGCAGGTCGCGCAAGGCGATTTCAACGCGCAGATGTTCAACTCCTTCCTCGACGGCACCAAGTCGGCGATCGAGATGGCGGCGGTCGCCAACGCGAGCGGTCTCACGCCCGCACCGGCCGGCCTCGACTTCCCGCCGTGCGGCGTCGACGACCTGCCGCGCGTGCTCAGGCCCCGCGCCGACGGCGGGGTGCTGCACCATCGCGGGCAGGTCGAAGTCGTGTCGAGCCTGAACCGCGACGGCACGCCGGTGTTCCGCGACCTGCGCTGGGGCGTGTACGTGACCTTCGCCGCCGACAGCGATTACGTGCGCAAGTGCTTCGCCGAATACGGCCTCGTCACCGACGACAGCGGCAACTACACCGCGATGTACAAGCCCTATCACCTCATCGGGCTGGAGCTCGGCATCTCGGTCGCGAGCGCGGGCCTGCGCCGCGAGCCGACCGGCGCGCCCGACGACTTTCGCGGCGACGTGGTATCGATCGCCAAGCGCGACCTGCAAGCCGGCGACACGCTCGACGGCGAAGGCGGCCATACCGTGTACGGCCGGCTGATGCCGGCTTCCGAATCGCTGCGCATCGGCGGCCTGCCGATCGGTCTCGCGCATCGCGTGCGTCTCACGCGCGCCGTCTCGAAAGGCGCAGCGCTCACCTGGAACGACATCGAGATGCCGCACTCCGAAGCGGTGCGCGTGCGTCGCGAGATGGAGTGCCACTACGGCTCGCGGCAGGGCGGCGCGCGCGATGCCGAGGCGCCGGCGCTGCTGCGCGGCTGAGTCGTATCGATCCATCAACAAAGACAACCGCCGGATCGCAAGGGAGGGACTCATGAAACGTTGGACCGTTTGGGCCGGCGCGCTCCTGCTCGCCGCGCAATGCGCTTTCGCGCAGACGATGATCGAGCAGGCGGCCGAGCATCGCTTCCAGCTCGATTTCCGGGTGAACGACGCGGCGCTCGCGAAGCTGCTGCCGCAGGGCTGGGAGCCGGTCATCGCGACGCAGGGCCCCGCGAAAGACTGCAACCTGCGGATGATCTTCATCGACCGCATGGCGATCATCGGCGCCGACGGCAAGCCCGCAGGCCGCCCGACTTCCCGCCTCGTCTATCTCGCGATTCCGGTACGCAACAGCGCGAGCGGCGCGGCAGGCCAGATGATCGTCTACGGCCTCATCGACAACAAGGCGGACGCGCCGGGCGCGTTCGGCGTCTACGACTACGCGCCGACCGCGAAGATGACGCGCACGAGCAGCGCGTCCGACGGCAAGCTCTCCGGCGTGGAGCACTGGGAATTTGCGTCGGCGAGCGGCGAGCGCCTCGAAGTGCACGTCGAATACGACCGGGGCCCGGCGAACAAAGGCGGCCAGGAAGTGCGCTTCTACAACCCGCGCGATCCTTCGAAGTTCCAGATCTTCAAGACCGACCAGGCGATCGACATCATGAAGAACCCGACGACCAACCCGCCCGATCACATCCGCAAGTTCAGCTACAAGGCGGGCGGCGGGAAGATCGCCGCGCTCTTCGACGGGACGGAGAAAGTCGTCTCGTGGGACTCGTTCCCCTGGTACATACGCACCGTGAGCGAACCGTAATTTTTGACTTACACTCCGAGGTCCGGCGCTCAAACAGAACGTCCAAACACGGCGCCTCCCGGAGGATTCGATGCGGTCGCCCGTCGTCGTCGCGGCGCTCGCTGCCGCGGTGCTCGCACCGGCGGCGGCAGCCCAGCAGTACCCGGTCAAAGTCATACGGCTCGTCACCGGCTCGCAGGCCGCCGGCGGCACCGACGTCACCGCGCGCGCCATACAGGCGCGCCTCGTCCCGGCGATCGGCCAGCAGATCGTCGTCGACAACCGCCCGGGCCTCGCGGGCATGGTCGCGAACGAATACGCCGCGAAGCAGCCCGCCGACGGTTACTCCCTGCTGATACAGCCGGGTTCTTTCGTCACCGTCAGCACGCAGCTCAACGCGAACCCGCCGTGGGACCCGCTGAAGCATCTCGCGCCGGTGATCCAGGTGAGCAATTACGACTTCGTGCTCGTCGCGCATCCTTCGGTGCCGGCGAAGAACGTGAAAGAGCTCGTCGCGACGGCGCGCGCAAAACCGCGAGGCATCTCGTTCGCCTCGACCGGCGTCGGCAGCAACTTCCATCTCGCGGGCGAGCTGCTCAAGATCACCGCCAGGGTCGACATGCTGCACGTCGCGTATCGCGGCAGCCCGCAGGCGGTGCTGGACCTCGTCGCCGGCCGCGTCGACACGATGTTCGTGCACGTGCCGACCGTGAAAGGCTATATCGACGGCGGCCGCCTGCGGCCGCTCGCGACCACCGGCACGCAGCGCAATCCCCTGCTGCCGAACGTGCCGACGATCGCGGAGTCGGGCATGAAGACCTACGAGGTCGCGGGCATCGAAGGCGTCTTCGCGCCTGCCGGCACGCCGCGCGCGGTGATCGCCAAGCTCAACGCGACGATCGCATCGGTGATGGCCACGCCCGAGATGAAGCAGGAGTGGACCGCGCGCGCGATCGAGTTCGCGCCCAACACGCCCGAGCAGTTCGGCGCGACGATCCGACACGAATTCGACAAGACCGCGGCGCTCATCAAGGCCGCGGACATCAAGCCCGAGAGATAGGAGCACAGCATGGCCGAAGCGAAACAGATGTCCCAGCCGAAAGACTACAAGCTCATCGTCGAGAAAGACGTGAAGATCCCGCTGCGCGACGGGACGATGATCTACGGCGACATCTTCAGGCCCGACGGCGGCTCCGAGAAGTTCCCGGTGATCTTCAACCTCGGGCCGTACCAGAAGGACAAGGTGTGGATACCGCCCGAGGACCTCGAAGAGGAAGCCAACGAATACATGAACTGGGAGACGGCCAATCCGCTGTGGTGGTGCCCGCGCGGCTACGCCCTTCTGAGAGTGGACACCCGCGGCACCGGCAAGTCGCCGGGCAAATGCGAGCCGTCGTCGTATCAGGAAGGCCAGGATTCGTACGACTGCGTCGAATGGGTCGCGAAGCAGCCGTGGTGCAACGGCCACGTCGGCTGCCTCGGCATCTCGTACCATGCCGCGTTCCAGTGGCGCCTCGCCAATCTCCAGCCGCCTTCGCTGAAAGCGATCATGCCGTGGGAAGGCCGCGCCGACCAGTATCGCGACCAGGCGTATCACGGCGGCATCTTCGCGATGGGCTTCATCACGCAATGGGCCAACAGCACCATGGCGCACAACCTCCTCGGCCGCCCGCGCGAGTACAACCCCGACGCGTTCAACACCTCGATCCTCTGGGACTACATGCGGAAGGACCTCGACTCCGAGGAATGGCGCAAGAACAGCGCGCAGTGGGACAGGATCAACGTGCCGCTCTACAGCGTCGGCAACTGGGGCGGCTTCGCGATGCACCTGCGCGGCAACACCGAGGGCTATATGCTGGCGGCGTCGAAGCACAAGAAGCTACGCGTCCACACCGGCAGCCACTTCCATCCCTTCCATGCCGAGGAGGCGCGCACCGACCAGCTGCGCTGGTTCGATTACTGGCTGAAAGGCATCGACACCGGGATCATGGACGAGCCCCCCGTCAAGCTCGAGATCCGCACCGGGGGCAGCGCCAAGCCTTACGCCTTCCGCTTCGAGAACGAGTGGCCGATCAAGCGCACGCAGTGGACCAAGCTGTACCTGCGCATCGACCGCGACGGCCCGAACAAGGGCGACACCGCCGAAGGCGCGCTCGTGCCGAAGGTCGTCGAGTCGGAGAAGAAGATCAGCTACTCCGCCGGCCCGGGCCACTACCGCCCGGTGTCGGGACGCTCGGGTGTTTCGTTCGAGACGCCGCCGATGGAAGCGGACACCGAGGTGACCGGTCCTCTCGTGCTCAACCTGTGGGTGTCGAGCTCGTCCGAGGACATGGACATTTACGCGACGATCCGCAACATCGATCCGTCGGGCAAGGACGTCAACGAAGTCGGCCAGCGCGGCGAGCCGGTGGCGTGCGTGACCAAGGGCTGGCTGCGCGCTTCGCACCGCAAGCTCGACCGCGAAAAGTCCCTGCCCTACCGCCCGTACCACGCCCATAACGAGCGCCAGTGGCTGAAGAAGGACGAGATCGTCGAATGCCAGGTCGAGATCTGGCCGACGAGCATGGTGTTCAAGAAAGGCCACAAGCTGCGCCTCGACATCACCCCCCGCGACGGCGTCGCCACCGGCCACTTCACCCACTACAACGCGGACTACAACGCCGGCGCGACGAACGTCATCCACTCCGGCGGCGATCGGCTGTCGTGGCTGATGCTGCCGGTGATTCCGGCGCGCTAACGCGCGCCGCGTCGGCCAGTGAACGCCTCGGAGGGAAACCCTTGGTTTCCCTCCGAGACCTCCTTTCCTTCGGCTCCAGCGCGCTCGCTTTGCGTCCGCGCAACGAGCGGACTCGAGCCTATGGCTTCAGAACAACTTTTATGCAGCCGTCGTCCTTGTCCCGAAACGTCTTGTACGCCTTCGGGCCTTCATCGAGCGGGAGACGATGCGTGACGACGAACGACGGATCGATGTCGCCTTTCTCGATGTGCTTCAACAGCATCGCGTGGTACTTGGGCACGTGGGTCTGGCCCATGCGGAACGTGAGACCTTTGTTCATCGCCGCGCCGAAGGGCAGCTTGTCCGGGAAGCCGATGTAGACGCCGGGCACCGAGAGGGTGCCGCCCTTGCGGCAGCACATGATCGCTTCGCGCAGCGCGTGCGCGCGGTCGGTCCCGAGATAGAGCTCCGCCTTCACCTTGTCGAGCGCCGCGTCGAAGCTGCCGCTCGCGTGCGCTTCGCAGCCGACGGCGTCGATGCAGCGGTCGGGACCGCGCCCCCTGGTCATCTCCATCAGACGCTCGTAGACGTCTTCCTTGTCGAAGTCGATCGTCTCGGCCTTGCCCCTGGTCTGCGCCATGAGCAGCCGCTCGGGGACGCGGTCTATCGCGATCACGCGTCCCGCGCCGAGCATCCACGCGCTCTGGATGCAGAACTGCGCGACCGGGCCGCAGCCCCACACCGCGACGGTATCGCCGGGCTGGATCTCGGCGTTCTCGGCCGCCATGTAGCCGGTCGGAAAGATGTCGGAGAGGAACAGCACCTGCTCGTCGGCAAGATCGCTCTCGATTTTCAGCGGACCGACGTCGGCATAAGGGACCCGCAGGTACTCGGCCTGCCCACCGGCGAAACCGCCGAGCATGTGCGAGTAGCCGAACAGCCCCGCCGGCGACTGTCCCATCACCTTCGCGGCCATCTCCTTGTTGGGATTGGACTCGTCGCAGGCCGAGAACATGCCCTGCTCGCAAAACCAGCACGTCCCGCACGAGATCGTGAAAGGCACGACCACGCGGTCGCCCTTTTTCAGCTTCTTCACCGCCGGGCCGACCTCGACGACGACGCCCATCGGCTCGTGGCCGAGCACGTCGCCTTTCTCCATCGTCTTCATGTAGCCGTCGTAGAGATGGAGATCCGAGCCGCAGATCGCCGTCGACGTGATCTGCACGATCACGTCTTTGGAGTCCTTCAGGATGGGATCGGGGACGTTGTCGATGCGGACGTCCTCCTTGCCGTGGTAACACAATGCGCGCATGCCGCCCTCCGTCTTCAGGTCATGCAGCGTTGCACGGCGTATGCCCGCGCGGTCGCGCTTCAGCGGTCGCCGGGCGGTCGATCGCCACGCGCAGGCCTGAGCGATTCGGCGACATCGCCGAAATTGATCCTGTAGCCGTGCCTGCGTGCGTCCTGCACGCATTCGTAGAAATAGCGGAAGAGAGACCTGGAGCGCCTGCTGCCGGCACGCCAGCCCCAGCCGTACTGCAACGCGCCGGCGGGCTCGGCGAAGATCGTACAGGTCTTGCCGCCGCCGGGCCGGTCTTCGGCGGCCTTATCGGCGCGAGGTTCTGGGGCGTTCATGTCGCCTTTCGTGAAGGTGCGGCGCTCTTGGAAAAGCGCTTCTGATCGTCCGGTGCGGCCGCGGATCGACCGCGCCTTGGACTGTAGAGCGTGCGCGGTCGCAGCGTCGGTACGGGATCGTACGCCCGGCCCCGCGGAAATCCCTAGACAGGCCGCTTCAGTCGCCCGCGATCTCCACGCGGTTGCGCCCGCCGCGCTTGGCGCGGTAGAGCGCATCGTCGGCCGCGCGCACCAGCGCGTCGACATCGAGCGCCGCGGGGCCGCCGCCCGCGACGCCGAAGCTCGCGGTGATCGGCACGGCGCCGCTCGCGGTGATCGCCGGGGTGTTCGCGATCGCGCGGCGCGCGCGCTCCGCGACCTCGAACGCCTGCTGCGCGTTGCACGAGGGCAGCACGAGCACGAACTCTTCGCCGCCGTAACGGCCGAGCGCGTCGTACGCACGCAGCACGCTCTTCAGCCGTGCCGCGGCTTCGCGCAGCACGGCGTCGCCCGCGGGATGGCCGTGGGTGTCGTTGATCTGCTTGAAGTGATCGAGGTCGGCGATGACCACGCCGACCGGCGCCTGCGTGCGAGCGGACTGCGCGAGCTCGCGCTTGAGCACGTCGAAGATCGCGCCGCGATTCATCGCGCCGGTCAGCGCGTCCTGCGTCGCTTGCACGCGCAGCGCTTCCTGCAGCACCACGATGCGCTCGCCCGCGCGCACGCGCACGCGCAGCTCGTCGGCGTCGAACGGCTTCGGGATGTAGTCGTCGGCGCCGGCCTGCATGCCCGCGACGATGTCTTCCTTGCGCGCTTTGCCGGTGAGCATGAGGATGTAGATGTACGGGCCGGTGCGCGCTTCGCGCACGCGGCGGCAGAGCTCGATGCCGTCCATGCCGGGCATCATCCAGTCGATGATGGCGAGCTGCGGCGTGTCGTGGCGCTGCAGGATCTCCCACGCTTCGCGGCCGTCGCGCGCCGCGACGACCTCGTAGCCGGCCTTGGTCAGCGCCGATTCCAGCATGAAAAGGCCGACTTCCTCGTCTTCCGCGATCAGCACTTTCACCGTTCGTCCTCCGCACGCACCGCTTCGAGCGCCGCGGTGAGTCGTTCGATCTCGGCGCCGAGCTCGCCGCGCGCGGCCTGCGCCTGGGAGAGATCCCGCGTTTCGGCGAGGTCTTCGAGATGCTGCGCGGCCTCGCGCGCGGCGCGGGCGCCGAACATCGCCACCGAGCCCTTGAGCTTGTGCGCCGCGATCTCCAGCGCGCCCGCATCGCCGGCGGCCATCGCGGCGTCGATGTCCTGCATCACCCGCGGGGTCTGGCGCAGGTAGATCGCGATCATGCCGGAGAGCAGCTCGCGCTCGCCGTCGACCGCATCGAGCGCGGTCTTGAGGTCGAAAACTTCGGGTACTTGCGACAGGATCGTCTCCTCTGGATGTAGGGCGGCATCGCGGTCGAGCACCGCCGCGATCGCCTTGTAGAAAGCCGCGATGCGCACGGGCTTGGAGATGAAGGCATCCATGCCCGCCGCAAGGCAGCGCGCTTCGTCGGTGCTGGCGGCGTTGGCGGTGAGCGCGATGATCGGCGTGTACGTGGCGCGCGCTCTTTCGCGGTCCCTGATCGCAGCGGTCGCTGCCAGTCCATCCATCTGCGGCATCTGCAAATCCATCAGGATCAGATCGAAACGTCCATCCTCCCACGCGGCGAGGGCTTCGAGCCCGGTGCCGACGACCACCGCCTCGTGGCCTCGCCTCGCGAGCAGCCTCACCGCGAGCGCGCGATTGACCTCGTTGTCCTCGGCGATCAGGACGCGCAGACTGCGGCCTTCGCCCGCCGTGCCCGCACCGTCGCCGTCGCAAGCCGCCATCCGATGTCCCCGAGTTTTGGCGATTGTAGGGAAACTGGGCGCCGCACGGGGATAGCCGGTGTTGCCCGCTGCGCGGCGGCGCTGGCATCATCGGGTGCCAACGAGGAGGAAACCTCAATGCAGAGACGCGGGTTCCTGCAGGCGTGTGCGGGCTGCATCGCGCTCCACGCGAGGGCGGCCGACGCGGCCGGCGAGCTTCAGCCGCGCGCGTGGTCGCGCGTGCGCCTCGTCGACGAAGGCGGCAAGCCGCTGCGCGCCTCGACTCTCGTGGCGGGCCGCAACTACATCTTCCACTATCCGTTCCACGGCACGCCGTGCTTCCTCATCAATCTGGGCAAGCCGACGGTGCCGAACGTGCGGCTGAAGACCGAGGGGGGCGCGCCGTACGCGTGGCCCGGAGGCGTCGGTCCGCAGCGCGCGGTCGTCGCCTACTCCGCGATCTGCACGCACCGCATGACCTATCCGACGCGTCAGATCAGCTTCATCAGCTACCGCGAGCGGTCGACCGCGGGCGCGGCGGCGAAGATGAACACGATCCACTGCTGCTCCGAGCACAGCGAGTACGACCCGGCGTCCGGCGCGCGTGTGCTCGCGGGCCCCGCGCCGCAGCCGCTGCCGGCGATCGTGCTCGAATACGACGCCGCGAGCGACGGCCTCACCGCGCTCGGGACGCTGGGCGGGGATCTGTACAATGCCTTCTTCGCGAAATACGAGCTGCGGCTCGAGCTCGATTACGGCGGGGGGAAGGCCCGCCAGCGCATCGAGGACTCGACCGTCGTGACCGAGCTCGCGAGCTACTGCAAGCAGCAGGTACGCTGCTGATCACAAATCCCAAGGGAGCCCACGAAGCATGAACACGAACCTCGTCATCGCCACCGCCGCCGCCGGACTGCTCGCCGCGTGCTCGCCCAACCCTCAAGGCGCCGCCACGGCGAGCGCCCAGCTGTCCCCCGCAAGCGGCTCCAAGGTGCAGGGCCGCATCCAGTTCACGCAGGCCGGGCCCAACCGCGTGCGCGTCAGCGGCGAAGTGACGGGCCACCAGCCGGGCATGAAGGGCTTTCACATCCACGAGAAAGGCGACTGCAGCGCCCCCGACGCGACGAGCGCCGGCGGGCACTTCAACCCGCACGCCATGAAGCATGGTGCGTCGCCCACCAGCGGTCACGCCGGCGACATGGGCAACATCAACGTCGGAGCCGACGGCCGCGCGACGATCGACACGACCTTCGAAGGCCTCACGCTCGACAAGAACGCGCCGAACAGCATCCTCGGCAAGGCCGTGGTCGTGCACGCGGGCACGGACGATCAGAAGACCGATCCGACGGGGAATGCGGGCGGGCGGGTGGCGTGCGGGGTGATCGGCTGAAGTGACATGAACCGGTGACGTGAACCGGTGACGGCACACCTGTGGTGTCACCGCACTTCGTCACCGTTTTTCGTCAACGTTTCACGTCACGTTTATCACAGAGTGGGCGTCTGCCTCGTCGCAAACGTCTTCTCGAACTTCTCCTGGTCCTCGATGCAGCGGGTGGCGGTGGGCTGTACTTCGAGGCGTGGGTAGCCGATGTCCTGGCCGCACTCGCCGCAGGTGCCGTAGCTGCCGTCTTCTATCCTCTGCAGCGCGCCCGCGATGTCGCGGAGCTCCTCCACGTCGCGTCCGGCCTCGGTGATGTCGAGGTCGGTGATCATGCGCAGCACCGATTCGTCTCCGGCGTCGCCGACGCCGCCTAGCGCGTCCTCGTTGCCTTCGGACGCGGCCTGCTCGCGCTTCTCGCGAACTTCTTCCACCAGTGCGCGCTGGCGCTCGAGCAGCTTGGCCTTCAGCTTTTCCAGTTGGGCGTTCGTCAATTCGGCCATTACTCGCCTCTTTCGGTTGGTGGGCCGCGCCTCCCGCGACAACCCGGATAGGGGGGCTGGATAACAAGTAGCGTGCCCGCCGTCCCTACACCCTTCACCCTTCACAAGGTGTAACAGCGCCAACACTTTGTTGCACTTGATTGGTCGACATGCGTGCCGCCGTAACCGTTAAATGGCTCATGCGGATCGTTTCCGCGTATAGCCAAGGAGCACATCATGTCAGTCGCCAGGAAATTCCACGTCCTCGCCGCCGGGACACTGCTCGCGGCGTCGCTGCCGGCGTTCGCGGACCACGGCGGACGCGGGGAGCGCGGCTGGGATCACCGCAACGATCGCGTCTACGAACAGCGCGCGCCGCGGAGGATCGTCGAGCGTCCGGTTTACGTCGATCGCCGGCCGGTGGTGGTCCAGCGCCCGGTCGTCGTCGAGCGGCCGGTCTACGTCGGGCGCCCGGCACCGGTCTACGGCCCGGTCTACGAGCCGGCGCCGGTCGCCTACCCATCGTATCCCGCCTACCCGGCGTATCCCGAGCCGGTCGCCTATCCGCGCCATGACGAGGTGAACGTCGCCGGCGCCGCCGCCGGCGCGGTCATCGGCGGGGTCATCGGCAACGCCGTCGGCGGCCCGTACAACCGCGGGACGACCACCGCCATCGGCGCCGTCATCGGCGGCGTGCTCGGCAGCCAGTTCTAGTAGAGACCTTCTCCTGTGTGAGGGCGGCCTTGGGGCCGCCCTTTTTTTGCGCCCTCCGCCGGCGCGGTCCGGTCGCGCCGGCAAAGACGCGGAATTGGGGGGAAAAGGGGGTCGTTTTCCACCCCTCATGCGAAAAAGCCCGGCGATATAGTTTTGCTCACGTTCAGAAGCGGCCCTGACCGGCCGTTATCGGGGCATGGGTGGGGGATTTGGCAAGGACGCCAGCCGGTTAAGGCCGTGCAGTAGTCCCGCAAAAAATCCTCAGTTGTCGTCGGTTTGCAACACTCCGGTTGCATGGCACAATCGATTCGCGTCTCGATAACTACTTTGAAAATGCGCAACCTACTCGGTAAGTTCGCGTCTTTCGGCGCCCTCTTCCTCTGCCTGCTCGGGTCAGCCGGCGCGGCCATTACCGATTACCCGTTCAAGCTCGTTACCCGGGCCGACGGCGCCTCGCAGCAGGTCGTCGCCGAGAACAGCGGCCCCGCCCCCATCACGGTCCATGTCACGCTGACCGGTCAGAATTACGCCAGCGACCAGACCTGGCCCCTGACGGCCACTATCGAGCCTTTCAGCTCGGTCGCGCTCGGCCGCGTCTATGCGGGCGACAATCCCGACGCGCCGTACAACTTCCTGTTCCGCTACAGCCATCATTTCGGCCGTGTGAACGCCGCCCAGGACGAGGGCGCGGTCTACCGCCTGCCGTTCGAGGAAGGCCACGCGTTCGTCGTGAGTCAGGCGCACGGCGGCAAGCTCACCAGCCACAACAACCGCGAGAACCTGTACGCCGTCGACTTCGCGATGCCGATCGGCAGCGCAGTCACGGCCGCGCGTGACGGCGTCGTCGTCGATGTCACCCTGCGCCACCGTGAAGGCGGCTTCTCGATGAGCTATATCGACAAGGCCAACACCGTGGCGATCGTCCACGACGACGGCACGGTCGCCGAATATGCGCACCTCTCGCCCGGCGCGGAAATCGTCAAGCCCGGCCAGCGCGTGCACGCCGGAGATCTCATCGGCTACTCGGGCAACACCGGCTACTCCTCGGGCCCGCACCTGCACTTCATCGTGTCGCGCCCCATCGTGACCGACGGCAAGGTCACGCGCGAATCGGTGCCTGTCATGTTCTACGCCGGCACCGCGGGCACTCGCTTTGCCGCCCAGGCGGGCACCACGGTTACCGCCAACTACCGCATGATCGCCCCGCCCGACCAGCAGCCGGTCGGCGTGAGCGCCTCCGCGGCCGCGGGCGGCACCGCGCAGGACCGCTAAGCACTTTCCTCCCGGGCCCGAGCCGGCTCGGGGAAGACCCTCCTCCAGGCGCGGCTTCCGCGCCATGCCTTTTACGCCACCGCGGACATTTTCCGCCTGGCATCAAGCTTGCTCAGTAAAAGGCATGAAGCGCATATCCACCAAGTATCCGCACGTTTTCAATGCCGACGGAAGCCGGCGTTTCGAAGCGTGCACCGGCTATCTGGAAATCGTGTCCGACGCGAGCGGTGTGTACGTGTGCTGCAACGAGTGTGGTGAAGGTTACAGGTTCCAGTTCGTCATGCGGCGCAGTGACGAGCTCGCCAACGGCAGCGACCGGTAACACCGCTCCGACATTTCGAGTAGCACGCGTGCATGGCGCAGGCTGACGTACCCGGGTTCCGCAAGTGCCGCAACTCCGCGTGCAGTTGTACCGTCCGCGCGGACGAGACGTATTGCAGCGAGCCCTGCGCAGCGAACGCGGACAGCGCAATACGCGCCGGCCAAGGTTGCCAGTGCGGACACGCCGACTGCACGCGTGATAAACCGCCCGCGGCGTAACCCTTACCGTCATTCCCGACGGCGCGCAACCGCGAGCCGATCGGGAATCCATTTTTGAGGACGCGATAACGAAATGGATTCCCGCCTCTTCGCGGGAATGACGATTCCTACGCGGTAAGAAAGTCCATCACCAGCTTGTTGAACACGTCGGGCCTCGTCTTCGAGATCGAGTGTCCTCCGCCTTCCACGATTTCCAGCCGCGCTCCCGGAATTTCCTGCGCGAGCGCTTTCGCGTGATAGCACGGAGTGATGTAGTCGTTGTCGCTGGCGATGACGAGCGTGGGTGTCGCGATCTTCTTCAATCCTTCACGGCGATCGAACGCGAGCAGCGCGTCGATGCGGCCGATCGAGATCTCGACCGGCGGCGCCGCCGCCGCGCTGGCTTGCCTTTCGAGGTCGATCTCAGCGTCGTGCGCGTTCACGTAATCGGGCGGCAGCAGCCACAGCGGATGGAACATCGCGTGCAGCTCCGGCCCTGCCTCCCGGTACATCGCGCGCCTCGCCTGGAACAGGCGCCGGAACCACGGATCGCAGTGGGTCCACGTGCTGCACACGACGAGGCGCGTCAGCCGCTGCGGTGCTTCGATCGCGAGGGTCTGGCCGATCGCGCCGCCGGTGGACAGGCCGACGAGATGCGCGCGCTCGATCTTCAACCCATCCATGAGCGCGAGGACGTCCGACGCCATGCCGTCGACCGAGAATTCGCGCTGGTTTTTATCGCTGGAGCCGGTGCCGCGATGGTCGTAGGTGACGACGCGAAAGCGCTTGGAGAACGCCGGCACCTGCGGCTGCCAGTAGCGCGCGAGGCCGTTGAGCCCGCTCGCGAACACGAGCGGCTCGCCTTCGCCGCTCTCTTCGTAATACATCTCCCCGCCGGGTACGGCGACCTTGGGCATGCCGGCTCCTCCTTGCGTTGGTACAGGACTGTAGCGCAGGCGCCCCCGCCTGCACTGAAGGCGCGTGGCCGCGCCGCAGGCGAGGCGCCTGCGCTACATTAAAATCGGCTCCACAATGAACACGTTCCCTGTTGCTTTGACCGCCGCGCTTTGCGCGTTCCTAGCCGCGCCGGCAGCGGCTCAAACCTATCCAGTCAAGCCGATCCGCATCGTCTCTCCGTATTCGCCCGGCGGCCTCGGCGACCTGCTGCCGCGCGCCGTCGGCGTCGGCCTCACCGAAAGCCTCGGGCAGCAGGTCATCGTCGACAACCGGCCGGGCGCGAGCCAGATCATCGGCATGCAGGCGGCCGCCAAATCGCCGCCGGACGGCTACACGCTCGTCTTCGGCAGCGTCACCAGCCTCGCGATCAACCCGAGCATGCACAAGGCGCTGCCGTACGATGCGGTGAAGGATTTCGCGCCGGTCGCGCTGTGCGTGACGACGCCGCTCTACCTCGCAGTGCACCCGTCGCTGCCCGCGCGCAACGTGAAGGAGCTGATCGCGCTCGCGCGCGCCCGTCCCGGGACACTGTCCTACGGCTCGGGCGGTACGGGCTCCTCGAACCATCTCGCG